>JAURDE010000002.1 GCA_030828105.1 Bdellovibrionota bacterium
AAATAAAGACACTAATAAAAACTGTTGCTGGTAACCAAGAAAGAATGTTGTTAACTAAACTACTAGGATCTTTTACGATATCCTGTAGGTACCTTACTTCCTCACCTTGACCTGCCTTTAATAGCTCAGCGTTTTTTCCTGTCTTCAATGTTTGAATCATCTGATTCACGTTATCTTCAACGACCTGTTTAATTGAAAAATCCCCTATAAACTTAGCAACGAGCCAAGTTAAGGTAATCACTCCAACGATGAGGAAACCTGACTGCATGAGTCCCTTTACTGGGGAAATCTTACGATTAATAGTTTCCGAGATCAAAAAAGCATAAAAGACAGTCATAATGGCGCTGACTCCCCCGAGGGAGAATGTATTAGGCACCGTCTTTCCTAACCCAAAAAGGATTACTGTCATAATAGCACCAAGGATAAGTCCTCTTGATTTTCCAAATAAAAGAAAAGCAATACTAAGAGGTACCGGCGCTAATATAGTGAAAGGAGGGAAAGAGCAAAGAGCTAACGTCATGATCCCCAAGAAAATAAGCTTAGGAATAGGCTGAGAGTCTACAAACATCTCGAAGTCCACCTTTTCCTCTAAATTTTCCTGGTTATCTTTTTTGGAGTCCATCAACAACTAAACCCTTATCTTTCAGAAGCAATTCTGTTTGTGAAAATACTAGCAAGACCAATATTTCTGGCCCTCTTAATTGCTGCATTTGCAAATCTTTGATGTTTTCTTGAAATTGAGCTTACTCTTGCAGGTGAGATTTTACCAAATTCATTCATAAGCCATTGGTAAGTCTTTGGATCTTTCCAATCTGCTGTTACAGACTTGGCCTTGAACCAACAAGCTCTACCTCTTGCAAACTTCTTTCTGTCTTTTTCCAAATTAATTTCACCTTCAGATTCAATACTGTCAGTTACGCTACCTTTGTACTTTTTACTAAAAGGAGTTTTGTAGGCCTTAGAAATTTTATCAAGATCTGCATCTTCCCCAAGTCTAACGATAAGGTGCCTAAGGATTCCTTCGCTAATTCTAATTCTTCTTGCAATTTCAACATTTGCTAAATTGTTAGCTTTGTATTGAAAATACAAATAACGTCCTCTATCACTTCCATTGGAAGTAGGTTGAGCAAGTTTTAGTGATCCCCAATCATCTTCGATAGTGACTTCCCCATCATAGGCCTTGGCCACTTCATGGATCATCATTGAAACATCTTTGAGTTGGGATTCATTAAGGTCGTCTTTCGCAACGATGGCGATTTCGTAAATCATAGACACTCCTGGATTTGTAGCTAGGGCCGTTATTGGCCTAGCGAGCGTTAATAAATGTTAGGGGGCAAGCTATCACCTTCATTACAAGATTTAAAGTATTTAATGCGTTGTAGCCAAAAATATATTCAAGGCCTTAGCTCCTGTGCCGAATAGGGATTATGAAGAAGTTTGTATTCCTCTATTTTTGTTTAATTTCAACTACTTATGGACAAAATTTTAATAAATTATTAGACAATGTCCAAGAGCTTATACTCGGCCCAAGAGGTGTTGAGCTTTTCTTAAGCAACTTAGGTAGCCTTTACGGCCTTGATTCACAAGGAAACTGGAGGATTAGGGAGGAAAGAATCATCAAAATGTCCCAAGGTGCCGCTATAGATAAAGAAGGTGTTCTTTATAAAGTTACGGAAGAGGCAAGCCTGTATCAAACCTACCAACAGGTTAAATTGGCCTCTGTCGGAAAAGATGGGATAGAGCTTAAAGTTAAAAAAAACGGTCTTCTTTTTTTTGGTGACCAACAGTACGATAATAATTTTATACAATTAATTGCACATCACAAAAACCTTGCTGCTGGGCTATCTATATCTGGACACTACTATCTAAAAAAAGAGAACTCTTTTGAAAAGGTTGGAGAGCAAAGATTTAAACAAATCGCCCTTGGTGAAGATGGAATCATGGCCGCCCTAGGTCTAGATAATTTTGTCTATGTTAAAATTGGTGGAGCTTATAAAAATGGCCAGTGGCAAAAAACACCACATAAGGCAAAAAAAATCTATATCAAGGATTTAAAAAACTTTTATAAGCTCACTATTAATGATGAGCTTTTTGTTTCACATGATTTCATGCTTATTGATCATAACTTTACTGAATTCCAAATTAAAAACCTCCAAACGACACTGTGTCTTGAAAATATCGACGGAAGAGAAGTGCAAGTTCAAAACTGTAGTCTCGAACATCCACAGTTTTGGCAAAGAGTAGATCATAATAACGGCTATGTTATTAAAAGTGCCAAGACAAAAAACTGCCTCTTTCCCTTTGGTAATAATGAAGGCTCACCTATCGGTTTGTGGCAGTGTAATGAAAATGCCGTGGTAAATAATGGCCCTGGTATGGGCATTATACAGTTCCAAAGAGGTTGTCTCGATGTCAATAAGATGAAAGAAAAAGGAGATGGACTTATGCTTTGGAAAGATTGCCCTGAGGGCGATTTTCAAAGATGGGCCTTTACCAACTTTCGTTATAAAACCCCTTAGAGATTTTCTTCATCTGCAAAAATTTCATATTGTTCAATATGGTAATTATTTTCAGATCGAATAACTAAATTTGTTTCATATTTCTCTTCAAGGCTATCAATAATATCTAACTCTTCACCACATAGTCTTGCTGTAACCTCTGGATGGGCGTAGATAAAAACTTTTCTAGCACCTGTACTTTTCTTTAAAACCTTAATCAACTCCCGAACGAGTTCATAAGTAACTGTTATAGAACTTTTTACTCTTCCAATCCCTTCACAATAAGGGCAAGGCTCGCAGAGAATCCTTGTTAAAGTGTCTCTTGTTCTTTTTCTCGTCATTTCGACGAGCCCTAACCCTGAAATAGGTAAAACATTTGTTTTGGCCCTATCTTTTTTAAGAGCATCTAATAATGCCTGATAAACCATTTCTCTAGATTCTAACTTTTGCATATCAATAAAATCTATGATGATTATTCCGCCGCAATTTCTGAGCCGCAACTGATAAGCTATTTCTTTAACTGCTTCAAGGTTAGTTCTCAAAATAGTATCTTCTAAATTTTTTCGTCCAACAAATTTTCCCGTATTAACATCAATGGAAACTAGGGCCTCTGTTTGGTCTATATTTAAAGAGCCACCAGATCTTAAAAAAACCTTGTCACTAATTCCTCTTTCGATTTCATAGTCCACACCATATTGCTCAAAAATAGGAAGCTCTCCATCATAATAGCGTGATTTACCTTTCATTCGAGGAAGATATTTAGTCACAAACTTTTCTACTTCTTTAAGATTTTTTCTAGAGTCAACAACTATTCCCTCTACCGCCTCATCAGTAATATCCCTAAGGACTCTCTGAACAAAGGTAAGATCTTTATAAATAGTTGAAGGGGCCTTGGCCTTTCTACTTCTTTTATGAACGTCTTTCCAAATTTTATTGAGCATAAGGTAGTCGTTTTTTAAAGTCTGTTTTGACTGACCTTCAGCAACCGTTCTTGCAATTATTCCCTGCCCTTCATTTCTTATATTATCAAGAATATCTTTTAACCTAGATCTTTCTTCTTCATTATCAATTCTACGAGAAACGCCCGTATGTTCGATATAAGGCATGAATACAACATAACGACCAGGTAAGGTAATATGACGAGTTACTCTAGGCCCTTTAGAAGATATTGGTTCTTTTGCTACTTGAACAATAATTTCCATTCCTTCTTTAAGAAAGTCCTCAATATTGGCCTCAGGTCTGAGGCTCATATCCATTGTTTCTGCTAATGTACTCATCTCATCTGGAATGATTTCTCCAATTTGAGCGGCCTTATTAGCATCCTCTTTATTTTTTTTGGCAACCATTTCCCGTTGCTCTTCTAATGTTGGGATATAAGCATCATCAACATAAAGAAAAGCTGCTTTTTCATAGCCAATATCCACAAATGCTGACTGCATTCCTGGTAGAACTCTTAAAACTTTAGCCTTATAGATATTGCCAACGGAGGGATGACTCGCATCCTCATCCACACTTCGATCCATGACAAAATCAAGAATCTCACCATTCTCTATTAGAGCGGCCCGACATTCATTTAGCGTTTGATTGATTATTAGGTCTTTGGCCATTGGTTTTTGTCCTTTATATAAATATCCCTGCTATGGCCCCAGTCATGAGGCAAGCTAGTGTGCCACCTATGAGACATTTAATCCCAAGCTTAGCAAAGTCTTCTCTTCTTTCTGGGGCCAATCCACCTATACCACCTACTTGAATGGCAATTGAGCCAAAATTAGCAAAACCACACAATGCATAGGTTGAAATGGCTATGGCCCTAGGCGAGAGTGTCCCCTCTGTTATATGTTGCTGTAAATCTTTATAGGCAACAAACTCATTAAGCACTAACTTTTTTCCAAGCAATTGTCCAACCATTGTACTTTCAGACCAGTCAATACCTAGTAAAAAGGCAATTGGTGAAAATAAAAAACCAAATATTTTCTCAAAGCTCAACTTTTGCTCTAGGCCTATAGCTTCTCCACACCAAAGTAGAATTCCGTTAAACATGGCCACAAAGGCGATAAAGACTAAAAGCATCGCACCTACATTTAGTGCTAGCTTGAGCCCTTCCGCTGCACCATTAGTGGCCGCATCAATTACATTGTGAGATCTTTTTTCAATTTCAACTTTTACACTTCCTTGTGTTAAAGGAATTGAGGTTTCGGGTACAATTAGTTTTGCACATACTAGAGCTGCTGGGGCCGACATAACGGAAGCTGCTAGAAGATGTCCGGCGTCAATCCCCATTCCTACATAGGCCGCAAAAACACCACCAGCAACAGTGGCCATACCACCTGTCATAAGGGCCATAATTTCAGAGTGGGTCATCTTATTAAGATAGGGCCTTACCACTAAGGGAGCTTCTGTTTGACCTGAAAAAATATTAGCGGCAGCGGCCAGAGATTCCGCGCCACTGGTGCCCATCACTCGTACCATAACCCAAGCAACCCCTTTTATTATAAGCTGCATAAAGCCTATGTGATAAAGAACGGACATCAAGGCACTCATAAATATAATGCTAGGCAAAACCATGGTAAAAATAAGAAAACCCATTTCCTTAGGATTATTTAGTTTTCCAAAAACAAAATCTGTCCCAACATGAGTATAGGCCAGTATTCCTGTAAATAAGTTATTTAAAAATTTGAAGATATATAGGCCCATATCAGTCTTTAAAATTATTACTCCAAATAAAACCTGTAGAGCTATTCCCATAAAGATTGTCTTCCATTTGATATCTTTTTTTGATTCGCTCAACACGTATGCTATCAACAAAAAGAAAATAAGCCCTGCAACAGAAATTAACCTCTCCATCTCACTCCCTTATTTTTCAGTTTTTCAAAGCTTTTTTGGCCATAGTGTTTAAAGATTAAGAATATATTAAAGTAATAATGAATTAAAGGAGATTTGAATGAAGGAAAAACTTCTCGTATCAGCAAGACTAATTTATGGACTGATGTTTTTTGTTTTTGGACTAAATGGGTTTTTTAAATTTATCCCTCTCCCTACTCCCACTCCTGCAGGTGCTGCTTTTATGGAAGCATTGATTGCCACCGGATTTATATACCCAATGGTAAAATGTGTTGAAATATTAGTTGGGATATCATTACTCATCGGACGGTATACAACCTTGGCCCTTGTGGTCATCACTCCGATTCTTGTCGTTATCACAAGTTTTCATCTCTTTCTCGATCATAGTGGTCTTTCTAATGCAATTTTTCTAGTTTTCCTTCATATTTTTCTAACTCATGGCCATTGGAAATATTATAAAGAAGTTTTAACTAAAAAGGCCGATTTGAGATAATACTAAAAAGGGGGCTCAGTATGGACATAACGATTATAGTTGCCAGCGAGGGTAAAAATTTAGAACTGGCAAATCAGCTCAGTCAATTCGTCCACGATAAAGGAAACACTTCAACGGTACTCAATTTATGTCAAACTGATTTACCCCTTTATACGCCTGCTCAAGAAAAAAAAGAAGTACCTGATCAGGCCCATGAACTAAATAGAGAACTTAAAGAGTCTAAGGCCTTTATATTTCTTGCCCCTGAATATAATGGTGGCATTCCTCCTGTAATGATAAATGCCATTACCTGGATAAGCCGATGCGGAAAGGACTGGAGAGAGGCCTTCAATAATAAGCATGCTTTAATAGGTACTCATAGCGGCGGAGGTGGTACACATGTTATAAGTGCTATGAGAATGCAATTGTCTTTTATAGGTATAAATGTTTTGGGTCGATCTCTCATCACAAACTACAATAAACCTCTTAACGAAGATTCGGCACACTATTGTTTAGACTCTTTGTTGAAACTTATTTGAGTTTAATTGGATAGGATTCATCCATCTTACTTTGTTTAAGATCTATCCTAATAAGTTGATCTTTTTTAAAGAAATATGCTTTTCCATTAGACCAGTTAATACAAGAGTCGAAATCTTTGGCGCCGCCGTCAAACTTACTTAAATCACTAAAAACATCGGAGGTAAAACGTGGAAAACCTTTAACGACTTCATTATTTCTACTATCGACGGCGAGTACCTTATCACCTTTAAAAAAGTAAATAATATCATTGCCGAAATAGAAAGCACAATCAAGACGATCTCCCATGAATTCACCTAAACCATTAAATTGTAGATTTGTTATTCGTTTAGGATAGCCAGTAGATACTTTATTAGTCTTTATATTAAAGCGTATTATATTTTTACCTTTTGTGAAATAGACATATCCATCTCCACCATAAAAAGAACTATCAAGGTTATTAGGGCCATTTTTAAGTCGACTTAAACCTACGAAATTCCAGTTTGAATTTGGACCTGATAGGTATTGTGAATTATTAAGAGCAAATCTAGAGAAACTTCCCTCATGAAAAAAATAAACATTACCATTGCCATAATTAAGGGCCGCTTGAGAAATTGGAAAGACCTCTTTTTCTATTGGTACGTTATAAAAAGAGATTTCATCTACATCAAAGGGTGTTTCAAAAATTTCCTCAACGACTTTACCACTCCAATGTTTATTAAAGTCTATACCAAGTAAAGCAGCAATTGTTGGTGCAATGTCATAATTAAAGATATCTTTTTCGATCTTATAGTTTTTCTTTATTCCATCGCCCTTAATGATGAAGGGAACAAACTCTTCGTCTGATTCCTCTCTCATACGATGTCTTTTACCTTTTCCTCCTCGATCAGATACAACCATAACAACCGTGTTTTTACTTTTATCACTTTGATCAACTTTAGTTATAAGATGTCCAATTTTTTTATCTAAATATTCGAGCGTCTTCATATACTCCTTTGAACCAAAGCCACTTCTATGACCAGCAACATCTAGTTGTCCAAAATAAGTAAATATGAAAGATGCCTTTTTAGAACTAATATATTTTCCTGCGCTTAACGCCACACCTCTGGCGGTTATTTTATATACGTTTTTATCTAGGTATGATTTTTCAAAAAGCTCTTCTATTCTTTTCCAATCATAAAAGGCCCCAGTTTCCTGTGAAGGCCTTTGTAATTTTAGCGTTTTAAAAAGAGTAGAGAGCCAATGAAAGTCACGAGGTTTTTTATTAAAATCGTCAAGGCCATGATCCTTCATACCACTTAAAATAGAATACCAATTTGGAGAGCTCTCATAAGGAAGGGTCGGCCTTAAATCATATGTATAAGATCCTTCAGACATAAGTTTTTTTAAATTTGGAGTATTTGCCTTTTTTAAATATTCTGAACCAAGGCCATCTATACCAATAAGAATTACATGCTTTAATTCTTGTTCTGATGTAGGAAACCTTTCAGAGCTTTTGAAATGGGAACAAGATACCCATAAAAATAAAAAGAGACACAAAATTTTCATGGTTCTCTATCGGCATCTAAAGCTTAAAATATTTGTAAAAATTCGGGGGATTGCTTCGGCATATAGCGAGGTGAAGTATTACAAAGAAGCCCCTCACTTAGTACTTTCTCATAAACTTTCAAGTAGTTAGAGGCCATCACTTCTGATGAAAATTTTTCTTCGACATATTCCCGGATTTCCTCAGGATTAAATAAGTTTTCTTGATGGGAAATGGCCTTTTCAAAATCATCATAATTTTTACATAGAATTCCTGTTTTAGCAGAAATAACCTCAGGTAAAGATCCATAAGTAGAACCAATAACAGGTAGGCCCATGGCCATGGCCTCTATCATAGCGATACCAAATGGTTCATGCCATCTCACAGGCCATAATAAGGCATCATTTCTCAAAAACAATTCCTTTTTTTTAGTATCATCAACCATTCCAAAATATTTAATCCGGCCATTGAAACTAAATCCCTTTCCTCCTGCTATATCAAGAAACTTTTTATTTCTTTTCACTGCTTTAATACAGTCCTTAAGGTTTTTCACCTTCCAACTTGCCTTGGCCAAAAACATGAAATGCCTCCACCCAGTTTTCCTCTTAACAAAAGGGTATTCAGCGAGATCAAGACCATTGTAAACGAAGTACTCTCCTCCATGGATTTCCATATGCTTTTTTGAAATAAAAACAGTATTTGGGTGAAAAACTTCACCCACTTGTCCATTACCTTCAATTGTAACGATGAAAGGAATATCAAGCTTAATAGCAGGAGTATAAAAAAGGTGAATTAAGTCAATATCTGGAGGAATCAATGACCTCCAATCAGCTAAATTTTCAACATTAGGTATGAGACGAACTCCTATATTTTCAACATCAGACTGTGGATGACCTATAAGAGTAACCTCATGCCCTTTTTTTACTAACTCTTTCATAAGCCAGTAAATTATCCTTTCGGTACCACCATATTTTAAAACAGGTAAGACGGCCGAGGATTCAAAAAGAATTTTCATTACATATACCTAGAAGGAAAACTTATAGCCTATTTGCATCGGCTTCTGATCCATATATTTATTAAAGGAAAAAGAGTGTATGGCCAACCTGTCTTCAGTAGAAAAATATTTAGAAGGCTTCATTGAGTACTCGTTATAGACATCCTGAGTTTCAGTCGCATGCTTATAGGCGACAATCCCAACACCGAGAATAACTCCAATTGCACCACCAATAACGATATTTTTTAAATTATCTTTAGGATGTTCCGCAAAGGACAATGTTGAAAGCCCTATGATTGCTCCACCTACACCAACACCAACAACAGTGTAAATATCTTGAACAGACTCTTTCAGAAGATTGCCAGCGGCCCCTTCATCTTGGGCCATAAGAGGAGAGATTAATACCTGTAACAAAAGAGAAATTAAAATTAAGCGCTTCTTCATATTTACCTTTTGGCAATATATTAAATAAAGATGATAATATAGGCCAACCCAAATGGAAACGGTACATTGCAATGAGCCATAAAACATATTTAGCTGAAGAAATCATTCATAAAAAAAGAGATGGTGAGTCTCTTACTCAGAGCGAGATAGAATACTTCATCGCACAACACACAAAAAATAATATACCAGACTATCAAATGAGTGCGCTTTTAATGAGTATTTACTTTCAAGGAATGAATAGTTCTGAAACATTTCATCTTACCCAGGCAATGCTAAACTCTGGGAGAAGGCTTGACTTTGATAATAATGTTGTCATTGATAAACACTCAACTGGCGGTGTTGGTGATAAGACATCCTTCATTGCAGGCCCACTGGCCAGTGCTTGTGGCGTAAAAGTTCCTATGATCGCAGGTCGTGGATTAGGACACACTGGAGGTACAATAGATAAAGTAGAGGCCATACCAGGATATAAAACAAATATTTTATTAAACGACCTTCCGGCCCTTCTAGAAGAAAATAATTCTTTTCTCATAGGACAAACCGAAGAAATCGCACCAAGTGACAAAAAGATATATGCCTTAAGAGACGTTACTGCCACAGTTGAGTCTATTCCCCTTATTGCTTCTTCCATAATGAGTAAAAAGATAGCTGGAGGAGCAAAAGGTCTTGTAATGGACATTAAAACGGGCTCTGGATCCTTCCTAAAAACAAAAACTCGGGCCTTAAAGTTGGCCAAGAGTATGAAAAGTATTTCTAAAAAGTTTGATCACCACTTCATGGCCGTTATTTCCGATATGGATAGACCTTTGGGTAAGGCAATAGGTAATGCTAACGAGATAATAGAATCTATAGAAACACTTAAGGGTAACGGTCCAAAAGATTTAACTGAATTAAGCCTCTGTTTAGCTGGGGCCATGATCTATCTATCCGGCTTGAGTAAGACCCATCAAAAGGGTATCACCATGGCAAAAAAAGCGCTAAAAGACGGAAGAGGTTTAGAGCAGTTTAAAAAACTAATTCAAGCTCAAGGTGGGGATATAAAATATATTGAAGATCCTTCTCAATTTAGGATGGCCTCTACTAAAACCTTTCTCTTTTCATCAAAACAAGGCTACATATCAAAAATGAAGGCCATCGAATTTGGCAGGGCCGTCGTTCACCTAGGTGGAGGTCGTACTCAAAAAGATGATAAGGTCGATCTATCTGTCGGCATAAATTTGTTTAAACAGCTTGGCGAAAAAGTTAAGAAGAACGAACCTCTATTAGAGATTTGTCATCATGAAGAACAACAAGACATAGTGTCCTATACGTTGGATATACTTCGTAAGGCCATACATATATCAGATAAAAAACAGAAAATTCCCCCTCTTATTCAAGCAAAGGAGGTCCATTGGGCACACTAGGAATCACAGAACTAGAAGAATCGTTAGACTTCCTAAGAAATCAGAATTTCAATCCTGATATTGGTATCGTTTTAGGTTCAGGCCTTGGAAAGTTTATTGAGTCCTGTAATGTTATTAATTCTATCTCCTACAAAATGATTCCTCATTTTCCTGAAACTAGTATTGAGGGGCATGATGGCCTTCTTCACCTTTGTGAATATGAGGGCAAGAAATTGGCCATTTTGCAAGGAAGAGTTCATGCCTATGAAGGTAAAGGACTTGATCAAGTCGTTTTTCCGATAAGGGCCCTTGGACTATGGGGTGTTAAACAATTTATCATAACCAATGCTTCAGGTGGTATTAACTTGGATTATACTCCTGGTGAAATTGTCCTTATTCAAGACCATTTAAATCTTTTAGGCGATAATCCTTTAAAAGGGCCAAATATAACAGAATTAGGACCTAGGTTTCCAGATATGACTGAAGCCTATTGTTCTAAAATGAAAGATTCTTTTATTAAAGGGGCCAAAGAGCACTCCATTGATATTAAATGTGGTGTTTATGCCGGCCTTCTAGGGCCCACTTACGAGACACCAGCAGAAATAAAAATGTTACGCACTCTCGGTGCTGATATGGTTGGTATGAGTACAGTTGCAGAAGTTATTGCAGCTAATCACATGGGTATTAAAGTTACTGGCTTAAGTTGTATTACCAATATGGCAGCAGGGATTCTTTCTGATAAACTAAGTCATGAAGAAGTAAAAGATACGGCACTCAAATCTATTGAGTCCTTCTCTAAAATTCTTCTCTCTGGTATAAAACAATTATAAGGACTTCTTATGAATTATGAGAAATTAGCAAAAGAGGTATCTGATAAGGCCTATAGTCCCTACTCGAAGATAAAGGTTGGGGCCGTTGTCTTAACCGATGATGGTAAACATTTTTTAGGTTGTAATGTTGAAAATGCAAGTTATGGAGCAACTGTTTGCGCTGAAAGAAATGCTATATTTCAGGCCATCACTGCCGGCTCTAAGATTCTAACTCATGTTTACATCTACTCTGATAAAGGGTTTCCACCTTGTGGTATTTGCCGCCAAGTCATCCAAGAATTTTCTCAAGAAGATACTAAGGTCACGATCATCGATGGAAGCTCAAACAAAAAAACAGTTAACTTCTCTGAACTACTTCCATACAATTTTAACAAGGATTACCTAGATTAAAGCAATATTTACCTCTATTAGTAGAGACACTGATCGCGTACAATAGAGTAATATTCGCGAGTGAATACTCGGATTTTAATATGAATGAAACAACAACCAATATTCTTAATGACCTTTCCTTTTGTGTATTTGACTTAGAAACAACTGGTGGCAATCACACAGTAGATAAGATTATCGAAATCGGCCTGATTAAAGTTGAAAATAGGAAAATAGTAGAACAAAAAACGTATCTTATAAACCCTGAAATACCCATCCCTGAATTTATTCAGAAATTAACAAATATAAAACAAAGTGATGTAGGTGGTTGCCCTACTATTGATGATGTCATTGATGAAATCCTAGATTTTATGGGTGACTCCATTCTTGTTGCCCACAACACATCCTTTGATGTCCCTTTTTTCAATTCAGTTTTAAAAAGGTTAAATCGACCTACTATGGTTAACAAAAGCATATGTACTAATTTAATGACCAAATACCTTATCCCTAACCTTCTTAACTCAAACCTTAATTACATGAGTAAAATATTTGGCATTCCTCATCACAAGGCCCACAGGGCATTAGATGATGCGAAAGCTAGTGCACAGCTGCTTTTAAAATACATGGACATCTTCGCTGAAAAAGGAATATCAAAAGTTAATAATCTTTATTATCCAAGAAATAAATTTGAGCTTGATCGCAATAATTTTAAAAAAGGAACACCTAAAGAGAAGATAATAAAGACCATTGAGGATATTAAAACTCCCTTTCTTATTACACTTAAAGGGAAAAATGGGGTGATTCTATTTTCTATTCCTTGTAAAAATACGCATGAAGAAGTCAGCTATATTAAAAATAAAATAGAAGTTTTTGATTGGGAACTTATTACGCTCAAACTATACGGCCCATATTTGGAAATCTTCGTTCATTATAATACTCTTTTTTCAAAAATAGATGTTAATCAAAGAGAAGAAATTATTGAATTCTTATGGAAAACTCATCTCCCTCAAAAAGCGATTGTAAAGGCCAGTACAAGTACTAAAAAACAGGATCAGGTTGCTTTAGAGATCGATTCTAAGGAAGTAGGAGACTTCGTCATTTGCTATCATCTTGTCCCGGAACAATTTTTAATGATTCCCCTTAAATCATTTCATCCCAAGTCCCTTTTAGTATTTAGATTCCCTGCCCATAAAAAGAAGCTGATTCAAAATATATCAAGTAAAGCAAGTAAACTATCCCATCATAAGTTGAAAAAAACTCACTACAACCCTCAACTTAAAGAATTTCTAAAAGCACTTATTATAAAAGAAAAGATAGAAGGAAACCCTGAGTTTATGTTTTTTAATGCACCAAAAGACAAAAATTATTCAGAACTTCTTCAAAGGCTTGAAAAGTTTATAAATAAAAAGTCGCATAAGTACTTTTTCCCGAAAGAATATATTTAAAGAAATGGAAGCTCTTGTTGAGTTCTAAGATCTACTGCTAAATAGCTCTTATTTTTGACCTGAAGATGTATACCTATATCACTTTGGCTAAGATCTATACCATCTATATTAAGTAAATTTCTGATTAAACTTAAAGATCCCATTTTATCAAATATCTTCTTCGCTGATATACCCTCAATACTTAAAACCATCTCACCTTCTTTTTCCTGAAGTTTTCCTTTTAAGGAACTACTCCACTGCCCATCTATAAGCTTTTCTTTAGAATGAACAGTCAAAACCTCGTTAAGAATGAGATAAAAAACCATCGTTATAACACTTGAATTAATTGAATAATTAAATTTTTGCTTTTTAAGAACCTGACACTCTAAACAAATATTGGATTCAATCATCCTAAATCTTAAAAGATTCAAGGCCCGCTTAAAAGAGACCGTTATTTTTTCACTTTGCTCTTGTTTAGTCAGCCTTCTCGAAAACCCTAGAAAAACGCTTACGAGCTCTATGCAACGATTGGTGCACTCCTTCATTTCTTTCATTGTCTTTTGATGGAGTCGGCTAAACTCTTCATTAAGCTCTAATAGCGTAATCGCTGCATTAATACCCATTAGAGGGTTGTTAAGCTCATGGGCTATGGAGCTTGCCATAATCCCTAACTCAGAGAAAGAAGAAACCTTAAGCATTTTATCCTGATTAAGACTATTCATGGTGTTGAGTAGAAATAAAGAAAAATCCTGCTCTTTATTTAACCAGTCGACTCTCTTAACTTTAAAGGTTTGTTCTTTCGCAAAAAATGTTTGGCCATCTTTTTTTCCTAAAAGATCATTAGGTAATATATTTAATTTGGAAAACTCTTGATTATGAAGCCAAATTTCCCCATTTCCCGTTAACACAATAAGAGGGAAAGGAAATTTTTGGAACGCTTCCTCAAAAAAAACAATTTCAGGTTTTTCATGTTTTATTTTATTTTGTAGGTAATAAAATCTATCAATAATCTTGGCCGCCATATGACAGATAAGAGCATCTATTTCATTAAATTCGTCCTCAAGAAAGTTTACTCCTATAAACCTATCTTCATTATTTTTAATTAATGGAAACTGGGGATCAAGGCCAAAGCAACTTATTTTAAGTTGACCTATTTTAAGAACACTATTGAGCCTATTTAGTAAATCAGAGACTTCCTTAAAGTGAAAAATCTCTAAGTGAATATCAATTAACTTATCTACAATTTTGTTATCATGTTCTGAGCCCTCGCTTTTTGACAACTGGAAAGAGCTCATTTCAAAAAAAGATTGATTAAAGTCCGGCCTATCAGCTAGATCAGTTATCCTAAATTTTTTCATCCGCAGTTTCTTTCACCAAACTTGCACCATCAACCCACTCACCATGAACTTTAACTCCCCAGTGCAAGTGTGGACCTGTGGCCCTACCACTCATTCCCGCAAGTCCAACGATAGAACCTTTTGGTACAAACTCCCCTACCTCTGCTTTTCTCTCTGATAAATGGCCATACACAGTAAATAAACCTAAACCATGATCTATGATAATTGTATTACCTGTAAAAAATAGCTCTTGGCTTAATACAACCTTCCCAGAGTTAGAGCTCTCAATAGGTGTTCCAACCTTTGCTCTATAATCAGTTCCCAAATGCTGAGATTTTTTTTGATTATTAAATAATCTTCTTGTTCCATATATCGAAGTGATTTTAGAATCCAAAGGTGTTTTAAAGCCTGCATTGAATATAGGACGATTAAGAGATTGTTTATATATTTTATTCAAAACTTTCTGTTCAGCTTTAATTCTAATAAGATCTTTTTTAGAATAAAAAACTTTCCTTTTATCGACATGAAGTCTCTCCGACGGAAACTCTTTTTTAACGACTTTTACATCAAATATTTTTGCTTTCCCTAAACTACAAGTATATGGTTTAAACTCTGTAAAATAACTCTCAACTAAAAAAGCAATACCTGTCCCCCTAGATATGTAATAAGGAACTTCTTTTCCTTTACACTTTAAGAGAAGCTTTTTTTGTCCAACTCTAAAATCTACTTTCAATAACTCACCAGGTCTTATTTCCAATTGAACTGGTCGGATGAGTTTTTCTTGTTCTTGCTTAATAATATTTTGATCACTAATCGTTTGCCAACGTGAACAGGAAATTAGTGTAAGCAAGGCAATGACATTAATTATTCTGTCCATTCTAACACTCCTGTTTTAATTTTTTCTTACTTTACCATGTCCATCTGAAAAATGAAGGAGTAAGTCCGTATCCTGCTCTATTTTTTCAAAAGATCTATAAGAAGAAATAACATTACCTTCGTTAGTTGTAACAAAAGTATATCCACGACCTAAAACTTGGTAAGGGCCTAAGGCGCCAAGCAAATAACCCGACCTCTCAACTCTGTTGTTTAAAAGATTTAGTTGATCTTTAATCACATTAGAAAGCCTTTGAAAAAGATCATCAACTAACAGCTGTTTTTCATGTAGATTCGTTAGTTCACCAAGCCTTCTCCTGATATCACACCTATTAAGCCTTTTTTGAAAATTATTGAATAACCCCCATAACCGATCTAGATTTGCACTTGGGTGGGTATTATTTAACCTTACTTTGTTTTTTTGCAGAAAATCTCTGGCCTCGGAAGATAGTAGTCTTTTTAAATTATTCAATTTTTCTAAGATCTTAACTTGCTCCTCAGTTAAGATTTCAGCGGCCGCTGTTGGGGTTTCGCAACGTAGATCAGCAACAAAATCACTAATTGAATAATCTACTTGATGTCCTACCGCGCTAACTATTGGTATAGGACACTGATAAATTTCCCATGCTAATGCCTCATCATTAAATGCCCATAAATCTTCTAAGCTTCCGCCACCTCTAGTAAGTACGATGACATCAATCTTTTCACCTTCTGGTTGGTTTAGGGAATATTTAATTACATTTTGAAGAGCATTAAGCAAAGACTTTGGTGCCGCTTCACCTTGTACCAATGATGGAACCACCATAACATTCATCCAGACACTTCTTCTTTTATATACATTTAAAAAATCTTGTAAAGCTGCTCCCGATTCGGCAGTTATAACGGCAATCTTTTGAGGAAGTTTCGGAATTTTGTGCTTTATGTCTATATCAAAAAGCCCCTCACTGGCCAATTTCTTTTTTAATAACTCAAATTGGGCCAAAAGATCACCCTTACCACTTCTAGTTATTGTTTTGACAATGACTTGGAAAGTTCCCCTTTTCGAATAAACTCCTAGACTTCCAACAATTAAGACTTTATCGCCATCCTTAATTTTTTTTACTTCAGGGTTTCTCAGAGCATCTGCTCTAAACAAAGCACAAGAAATAGATGAATCTTTATCAGAGAGAGTAAAATAGACATGACCGGCAGAAGAATAGCTAAGATTAGAAATTTCTCCCTCTACCTTGATGAACCTAAATTCCCCTTCAAGAAGATTTTTAATACTATTGACGAGTTGTGAAACAGAGACTTGATCATTCATCTAATCAATATAGTGCAAAAAAAGAGAGCCTTTAAGGCTATATGCCCCATTTCAACTTTAGGTAATTGTTTATGACAGCTCTAGACGCCGAATCTAGCTTTTTGTTGTAAACAAGGACTTCCAGCACATGACCTTTAAAAAATTGAGAATTTCCATTACCGATTCTTAGTAATGAGTTATTAATAAAACTTGAAGCAGAAGTGGTATAAGTCGTTTCGGTACCATCGATGGCCAATACTCTTTCGTCACTTATTTTATAGCTAGAAGATATTAATTGGGGTGATAAATTATCTAAAGTGCTGACAACCAGATTATTATTACTTGGGCCAACAGTATAAACCCAGTCCTCCCAATTACCATTTAATTGATTAGCATAAAGGGCAATACCTTGGTCTACTGCTGCCCCAGAAGTATTAAAGGGTGATCCATACCCTGACTGAGTATTATCATAAGCGACGACTATAAAATAACTATATTCTCCACTTGAAAAAACAAAATCAGAGGCAGAAGTTTTTTCTAAAAAATCATCTACTCCATCAAATAAAATTCCATTTTTTGAATTATAGGAACTTAAATCTAGTGCAGGTGGGTTAGTCGCCTGAATAACATTATTAATTGAGCCAGATTTATCTTTCCAACACCCTACAGGATCATTCTCTGCTATTGCTGGTGTTGTGGTACAATCAGAGGTTTGAAATGTAGAGGATATGTCATTACCATCTAACCACAACTTTAGGCCCTCAGAAGAAGTTCCTAAGTAGGTAAATGAAGGTGTTGAGACCGCGGAATTTCCATAAGCATTACTTGCAACAATAGTAGTCGTTAAAATCGACCCCGTTCCTGCGCTCGGAGCAGGTATAGTGCAAGTAATAGAGGTTGAATTTTCAGATGTTATAGCACAACTTTGTCCATCGATAGTTACAGAATTTCCTGAAGCGCTAAATTCTGTACCTGTGATAACCAAACTATCACCTTCTACTCCAGAGTCTAAAGATGCCGTGGTCAAAGTAGGTGATGTATCTAGAGTATAACTTAAGGATAGATTTTGACATGCTCCTTCGTTACCTGCAATATCAATCACACGGCCATAGAAAGAGATAAGGCCATCATCAGTAGTATCAGAAGCATAAGTTATATTATTAACAGTAAAGGCAGCTGAACTAATAACTCCTGAACCAACAGACTGAGTAGCACAAGAAGCATCATTATAAATAGCAACACTACCACCATCCTCCGCTCCAGAAGTAATAGTACCACTTATAATAGGCGTTATATCGGTTGAAGTACTTCCATTCGTTGGTTCATCAAGGGCCTGAGAGTTGATTGTGTCCGTAGGCGTTGTATTATCAAGAATAGCAGAAAAGTGCTCTACACTACTTTCTAACCCATTAACCGGTTTTCTCGCCTGCACATGAATATAATAAGTTCCATCCCCACTAGGTTGTGTCGCCGTACTGGTTGTCCCATAAACTTCTGCTGAGATATCAGTTGTGGGGTTGGTATCAATAAGAAATCTAAATTCGCAATCACCTACTCCTGAGGCCGGATCACAGGCCAAGTTCCATGTTTTGGACTTTGTTGGTGTTGTATCGTCAGCTAATCCTAAAAAAGATGGAGGAGTATTATCGAGATCAACATAGGCCGAACTTACTAATGACTCGTTTCCGAGCGTATCTCTTGTTTGAACATGTATATAATAACGGCCCGTTTGATTAGATGTCGTAAAACTAGTGTTTGTTGTTTCATATGTACTAAAGGCAGTTGTTTCATCAACTAATGGGTTTTGATCAAAAGCGTATCTCATCTCACAATCTGTATCATCACAACCCCAGTTCCATGTTTTGGACGTCTTTACGACAGGGTCATTAATGATTTCACCTCCCGTAATATTGGGTGGTGTTGTATCCATTAAAAACGATAAACTTGCGATATCCCCTGCTAGGTTATTAGTCGTATTTCTTGCCTGGACATGAATATAATAAGTACCATCTCCTGTATCAAACGATGTGCTTTCATCAGTCACCCAAGGGTCATCACTCAAATCAGCTTCACTATCTTGAGTGATTTCGTACCGGAATTCACATGTTGCCGTTGCATTAATATCGCAGGACCAAATAAGGCCTATTTGATTAGTGGGATTTTCAGGATTAGAGGATGCATTAATATTAACAACGGGAACTCTACTATCGACAAAAACTCGCCCATGAACAACAGGACTTAACCTATTAAGTTCATCTCTGGCCTGTACATGAATATAATATTCACCATAAGACTCTGTGAAATCGAAAGATGATACGTTAGTAAAGGGAATAGAATCTAAAATAGATGTTGTTGGGCTCTGATCTATTAAATACCTAAATTGACACGAAGTTGTATCTACACAGTCCCAGTTCCAAGAAATATTTAATACAGTCCCACTATCAGCTGGAATACCGGTGACGACTGGATCCGTATTATCAAGAGTGACGCTAACAGTTTGCGTCCCTCCTAATGCTAAGTTACTCTTTTTTCTTACTTGGGCATGCAAATAATATACACCGTCTCCTTGGGCAAGAGAAACTGAGGATGTATCCCCCCAAGGATCATCCTCTAAAGAAGGATTGCTATCCTGAGAAATCTCAAAGCGATATTCGCAATTACTTGTATCCGAGTCACTACAACTCCAAACCCAATCAATATTACTTCTAGGCGCTGTTTGATCACTAAGCCCTACTATCACGGGTATACTTTGATCAAGCACTGCTGAAACCGTTTTAACAGGACTAGTGTTACCTGCACTATCCCTCGCTATTACATGAATATAAAAAGTACCTGTAACTCCTCCTAAAAAATAAGATGTTGTATTTTGATATTCTCCAGTAGGGGTACTCGTCGGAGTTTGAGAGACTATGTATGAGAATAAACAATTACCCTCGTCACAATCCCAAGTCCAATTTTTTTCACCCTGAACATTAGTATCATCAGTAAGACCTGTAACAGTTGGTGCTGTTGTATCCATTAAAAAAGAAAAGGTTTGAACTTCTCCTTCAACTCCAGTTAGGCCATCCAACGCCTGTATATGAAAATAAAAGGTCCCATTACCTTGTTCATAAACGAAGGACTCCTGTTGAATATAGTCTTCAGCACCAAACGTGTGAGTTGGAGATCCATTAACGGTAAATCTATAGAAACAAAATGATTTATTACAGGCCCATGAAAAACCTTTCTGATTTGTTGGAGAACCATCATCATTGAGCCCAATCACAAAGGGTTCCGTATTATCAATCCATTGATAATTATGCTGAACATTAGATTCGTTACCTGCTACATCTCTAGCTTGTAAATGTAGGTAATACAAAGAGTTTCCACCTTCAATAAATGTTGTGTCGGCAGAAGAATACCCTCCTGTTGGAGAGGTTGAAGAATTTGTATCCAAAACAAATCTATAGGTGCACTCATTTGGATCATTTATGTAAAGGCCATTAACTTCTTCTTGTGAAAGGATTTTATTATAAAAATTAAATTGATCCAAATAACCATTGAATTCCTCCCAGAAAAGATTAACACTATCTCCTAATAAAAGATCATCTCCACTAGGTGTTAATTGCCAATCGAAGTTCATTATTGAAGAAATTTCTTTATCGCCATCAATATATATTTTTACTGGACCTCCATTAACTGCTGAGATAGTGACGGCTATATGATGCCATTGATCATCTAATATATTTCTTGATCCTAAAAATGTTTGATTTTGATTATCGCCTGATAGTTGAAGTTCTAATCGCCCACTAAGTCCACTTAAGGCCAACACTATACTTTCTGAAGAACTCGAAAAAATGGCCGCCTTACCAGCATCTGTTCCTTCACTTTCACCATCTCCTTCCCAGACATTTTCGCCTTTAATCCAAAAGCTAAATGATTTGGCCGAGTTAGTAAGAAATTCTTGATTCGACGGAATAACAACTCTAGCATTTGGAGTTCCTGGTAAATATACAGAAGCTTCTCCTACTTTACTCTCTTCAGAAAGGATGGTGCCATTTGAGGGCACTCCACTAAAGAGATTAAAAAAGTCATTATAACCGAATTCAAAACGCAACCTGAAGGCAAGATCAGAAATATTAGAGTTATCACAAGACCATGTCCACTCTTTAAAAACTTGGGGATAGAAAGAGTTTTCTAGAGAAGGGCCGATTATTTGTGGTGGAGTATTATCAAAAGCAAGTTTATAGCGTTGTATATCTCCTAACACTCCTGTGAGTTGATTTCTTGCTTGAATATAAAAATAATGTAGGTTGTTTCTATCATTGTAACTTACTATTGTAGTCGTATTAAAAGGTACATCAGAAAGATCATTCAGATCAGGGTTAGTGTCTATTTTAAACCTATAAGAACATAATAATTGTCCACAGTTCCAGGCCAAACTGTGAGACTTAGACGGTGTAAGATTATTATTTATACCTAAAGCAGTTGGTTTAGTTGAGTTAATATTAAATAGCACTCTTTTGGTAGAACCTATTTTGTTACTAATAAGGTCTTTGGCCTGTACATAGAGATAAAAAATATTATCTCCATCTGTTTTAGAAATTTGGTTAGCATTATTAAAACTTTGATCGCTAAAAGTAAAACTTGGATCATCAGTGATTAAACTTCTATAAAGACAACTAAGACCATCACATCCCCATTGAAAACTCACTGATGATACTGGATCTGGATTATCAGCATCATCAAGTCCTGTAATTTCAGGGGCCGAGTTATAAAGTTCGAAGCTTCTCGTTATAGGTATATTTTCATTTTGAAGAGCATCTCGTCCCTGAAGGTGGAAATAAAAAGTGCCCGTTTGATCAGTTACTGTAAGTTCGGTATTACTTTGCCAAGGTGACCACGATGTTTGTAAATCAACAACGGGGTTTTGATCTACAGCATAGCGAGTCTCACAAAAACTATCATCACAAGACCATGTCCATGTTTTATTCGACTTTTTAACTGGATCATCATCTCCTGTCATGATGACTGGAGCTGAATTGTCCAAAATGAATGAAAATGTAAAAACATTTCCTAAAATATTATTAGTTGCGTCCTTGGCCTGAAGATGAAAAAAGAGTGAACCATTTCCTTCATCGATAGTTATAAAATTATTGGAATCAAATGGCGCATCTTCAGGAAAGGTATAAATAGAACTATTTGTTACAGCATATCTATACTGACAATTAACAAGATTACATACCCAACTCCAGTTTTTAGCTCTTTTAACACTAAAATCATTAAAAATATTTAAAGGCCGGGGTAGAGCTGTTGAAATAATAAATTTCCTTCTTGATATCTCACTTTCATTTCCTGCAGGATCCTTTGCCTGAACAGCAATATATTTTGTCCCTGATTCCCCAGAAAATTCGACTTTTTTAATTAGAGAGTAATCCCCACTAGGAACATCATTAGGATCCTCGCTGATTATATATCTAAACTCACAGAATTCACCACCAGAGCAAAACCAATTCCATTCTTTTTCTATCTGAGCAGTTAAATCGTCTCCAGAAGTAAAAGAAACAACCGGGGTTGTATTATCAAGATTTACAAAAACAGTGTTAATGTCACCTACTTTACCGGTAATCATATTTTTGGCCTGTACATGGATATAATAAACTCCATTTACTCCGCTTATTGACGCGTTATTTGTAACTGTAAATAAAGCTCCATCATCAAATGTATAATTAGGACTTTGATTTACAATAAACCTGTATTGACAATTACTTTCACTACAACCCCAACTCCATTGTTTTGACTTTTTGAGAACTGTATCGTTTTGTAAATTTAAAATTTCTGGAATCGCAGAATCCATATCCACATAATAATGCCCAACGGCCGTCTCATTACCAGCAGTATCTCTTGCTTGTACATGTATATAATATCGTCCATTAACACCTGTTAAGGTGGTTGAATTTAGTGAAGAGTAGGGACCTAGCGGTAAAGATATAGGGTTTTGATTAATAGAAAACCTATAGTCGCAGTTTTCGCTCGAACATTCCCACTGCCAACTCTTTACGGACCTGAACTTATTATCGTTGATTAGACCAATGATTAGGGGTGGCGTATTATCAAGGTCCACCTGTACACGTAGAACATCTGATAGTTGATTATTACTTATATTTTGGGCCTGTACGTAAAGATAGTATCGTCCATCAACATTATTTAAGGTAAAACTATTTTGTTCTTTAAATAGTTCTGAACTAAAAGAAAAATTTGGGGATTGATCAATCATAAATCGATATCGACAATTTACATAACGACAGCTCCAACTCCAGGTTTTGCTTTTTCTTATGACAAAATCATCATTAAGATTCTGTAGAATTGGTTTTAAGTTTAGAATCTCTCCTTTTGCATGCACAACTTCAGAAAGTTGTCCTGTACTACTTTTTGCTTGAACATGTATATAAAATGTCCCTTGCCCATTTTGGACCTGAGCAATGTTGCTAAAATCAAATTCACCACTTGGGGCACCTAATGGATACCGGTCAATAAGGTAACGATATTCGCAAGGCTCTTCTGAGTCACAACCCCAAGTCCAAGACAAAGTATTAGAGCTGGTTGTTTTATTGTCTAACTGGGTAACTTTAACAGGCCGTAACTGTTGTCCAAATGAACTTTCTTTTAGTTTAATTTGTTTTGATTGTTCAACTGGAACACATGAAATCATCAAAAAAATGGTGAAAAAATAAGCTCTTATCATTTTTGTTCTTTTCGACCATTATAGATGTATTATTTAGGCCTAATTCGAGCATGAAAAGGTATAAATAATTCCTTGAAATCATTACATTTATTATAGGCAATAAAATTTATTGAATAGGGGTCAAATTATGGGTCAAAAAAGCGGCCTTTTTAATTGGCAAATCAGTTCTTTGGTTTTTTTGTAAAATACAATGATTTTAAAACATTAAGGGCCTGAACAACTTGATAATCCTTAGAAGGTTCATATTTTCTATTATTAGGATCTGATCTTTTTTTACTTTCTTTCTTTTCCTTCGACGCCTTAATTTTTTCTATTCTTTTAAGTCTCTCACGCTTTTCTTCCTTCAAACGAAGTTTCTTTTCTTCTTCCGTCTCGATTGTGGCCGTAAGATGTCCTCTTAAATCCTTCTCTCTTATAAAAGCGGGTTCTTTTATAAGTTCGTCAACGGGTTTATCTATATGACCTACTTCAACATCAGGTGTAATCCCCAGTGCTTGAATCCTTCTACCCTTTGGGGTCATATATTGAGCAATTGTTAATTTCACTCCTTTTTTCTCGTCTATTTTTGCTACTGATTGAACGGAACCTTTTCCAAAAGAACGTGTTCCCATAATAATCGCACGACCATGGTCTTGAAGTGCTCCAGCTACAATTTCCGAGGCAGAAGCAGAAGCTCCATCAATAAGAACGATAAGAGGGGCCTTTAGTTCCTTTTCCCCTGATCTCATAACATAACGTATTTCTTTATTTTTAGGATCTCTTGATTCGGTTGAAACGACAATCCCCTCTTTTAGGAACAATGATGAGACATTAACAGCTTCATCTAATAATCCACCTGGATTGGACCTTAAATCTATAATCAAACCATTAAGTTTGGACTTTTTCTTAAATTTTTTGATTTCTTTCCTAATATAATTAGAAGAATTCTTTTGAAAAGAGGATAATCGAATATAAAAATAGTTCTTATCTAGAACAGAAACCTTAACAGGCTTAACCTTAATAACCTCTCTTGTTAGGTTAATTTGAAGTACTTTATCTTCCCCTTCTCTTGAAACTCCAATTAATATTTTTGTACCAGGCTTTCCTCTCATTTTATCGACAGCATCTTCTAAATTTAGCCCTAAAACTGAATCATGGTTAATCTCTACAATTTTATCTCCAGGCTTAATACCTGCTTTAAATGCTGGTGAATCCTCTATCGGAGCAATAACAACTATCATTCCATCTTTTTGCGTCACTTCTATACCTAAACCACCAAACTCACCTTTGGTATCTTCTTGCATTTTTTCAAAAACTTTTTCAGGTAAATAGGAACTGTGAGGATCTAGCGTATTCATCATACCTTTTAGAGCACCCTGAATAAGCTTATCGATATCAACATCTCTATAATATTGACTTTCTATTAGATAAAGAACCTTATTAAATAGCTCCATTTTTTCAAATCTCGATTTTTCTTGAGCCGTTACAGTAAATGAAAATAGCATTATAACGATAAAGATTCTTTTAACCATTTATGTTTCCCTAGTGATTTTCTACTTATATTTTATTAGATTTATTACGGGAAAGAAATTTTTTTTCTACGAGATATATAGTGTTTTGGACCTTATCTTTTTGTCTAACTTCGAAATAAACTTTACCTAAGTCTTCACCAGATGATTTACTATAGCCAATCAATTGACCTTTCTTGACATTACTACCCTTCTTAATTTTGGGTATGAAGCTTCCTAATATAACTGATCTCATCTCTTGGCCATGGTCAACTATCACAACATTGCCGTATGTCGAGAGTCTTCCGCTATATGATATGTTACCAGCTTTTGGTGATAAAACAGGGCCTTCCTCACGGAAAAAGAACGTTATCCCCTTATTTTTATAGTCCATCTTTACATATTTCTCTAAAGGAATTGAATATTCATTTTTAACCTTTTTAGGACTAGCACCAACTACAAACTGAGTTTTAAGTTTGTTATATTTACTCTCCAAAACTTCTTTCTCATTTCTTTTTAATAAAAAGTCCCTAGCAAGACTTTGCTTTTGTGACTCTAAATACCTCAAGGCATCTGATAGCGCCCTTTCATTTCTTGATAAAGCTAAATATTCTTTTTCAAATTTATCCAAATCCGAAACTAATGTCGTTAATTGATTGCTTTTTAACTTTAATAAATTAATTTCTTTATTTACTGTTTCGATAATTATCTTATTAGAAAGTATCTTTCCTGGATTATTTGAATTGGACAAGTTCTCAACAACTAATTTTTTTAAAAGATTCTTCTTAATTTTACCATTTTTATCTATTTCATATTTTAATGTTTTAATTTGGTAGCTAATTCTCTCAATCAAGTGTTCTATATTTTTTTTCCTCTTCAAAGATTTAATTAATGAGTTATTTTTTTTATTAAGACTATCCTCAAAGTCATTCATTTTTTTTCTTAGACTAGAAAGATCTGTATTCATATTAGAAATTTTCTTTTCAATCTTAACCAGACTACCAATTTCTTTTATTTTGCTAGTTTTTTTTGGTTTTATACTTCTATGAGGTGCTGAAAAACCTTCTTGGAAAAGAAAAGAAATTAACAATAAAGGTAGAAGTCTTATTCCCATCTCGTTTTTAAAGTATTCAGTAGGTTAGTCATTTGAAAAATTATAAACAAGGCCATTGGCCCATACCAAGAGACGGTATTGAAGAGGGTCAAAGGTATTAAACTCATAATAAAGCAAAGAGTTATAAAAAGAGCATATATTTTTACACCGACTAATCTTTTCCTTGAAAACTCCTCAAAAAGATAAAATTCCTTACTTTGTTCAAGTACAATCACTAAAAATACGGAAATACTAATTATTGATAAAATAAATAATATGCTTTCCCAGCCCCAGCTCTTAAGAAATGTAACAAACCCGGACTTTACCTCATCTTTGGGAACATCTTGCAAAGAGCCGAGTATCACTTCTGCTCCAACCAATCTCTTAACATAATCTCTAATAAGCTTTATACCTCTTGGAGGCAGGTCTAAAGATAGGGAGACTTTAAGTCCCTCATAATCAAACAACTCACTATTTTTACCAATATCAATATCTTTTAATATATTCTTAACTTTTTGGGACACAGTTTTTTGGGACAAAAATTGCACTTCTTGAACACCTGGTAGTTTAACCAATTGTCTTCTTACTCTTTGAGCATTATTTTTAGCGGAAATAAGGACATAAAAATAAGGATATTTTTTTTTACTTTCCAAAGACTTATTAATGGCCTTTTGGACTGAGTCTTGTTGCCCTGAAAAAATAAATACACCCAAAATACCTAAAAAGAGAAAAGTACTTTTTAAAGGTGCCTTTCCAAATAAATTAAGAAATTTATCTATATAAAACATGCGTGTCCCGAATGTATCAATTTGCCTTTTTCAAGATGCACAATTCTACCTGAAAAGCTTTTGACCAGGTCTTTATTATGCGTGGCCCATACTACTGTTATTCCCCTCTTTAAGTTGAGAAAGCTTAAGAGTTCATATAACTTCTTTGCGTTTGATAAATCTAAACTACTTGTTGGCTCATCCAGAAGTAAAATGCTTGGTTTCGTTAAAAGGGCCCTAATAATGGCCACTTTTTGTTTTAACCCACCATTGGCCTCTTTGATTTTTAATTTTAATCTATCTGATATACCTAAAATTCTACAAAGCTCATTTCTATCTGATAGAAAAAGCTTTTTAGACTTATAAATACTTCTATCATAAGCTTGATCTAGAGTTTTTTCACACGTATTACCAGGAATAAGTCTTAAATCTTGATATACTTTACCAATAAAATGACTTTTAGGATCAGTATGATAGTTCACTTGCCCAGAAGAAGGATCTATACTTTTACCCATCAACTTTAAAAGTGTAGTCTTACCTGCTCCACTAGGACCTGTTAAAAAGACCACTTCTCCCATTTGGACAGTAAGATTTATTGCACTTAATGCTTTTGTGGTACCGTAATCCATACTGATATCTTCCAAAGTCAATAGTGTAGACCTTGAGACGTTAGATGACTGATTGAAAAAGTTGTTTCTGACTTCCTGTTGAAACATACTACCTTTCGTCGAACTCCCTTTCCTTTATGGACAGGGTTATTGAATTAAATTTTATCGTATTACTAAAAATAAAGCAAAATGACTTACAATGGAGCAATATTATCCAGTATTAGGAAAAGTATCTCTCTCCTTCGATCAACTTTTCATCAAGAAGTAAATTATAAGCTGATTTAGAGCAAAATACGTTAGGGAGATAGTTATTTGTATTTTGAAGATTAGAAATAATTGAGTTTTCTACCTCCACCAATAATCTGATGTCATTGTTTTCAAATGAAATTTTTACAGGGTCCCTTTCGAGCAAAATATTTGGCGTAGTTTTTTTCTTAACCAATTTCTTATAACTACTTACCATGGTAAGCTCTTTTGTCGGCAGATCAGGGATAACCCAATCCTCCTTATTACCTTTCTTTTTTAACACCTTAATGATTTCCTCTAATTTCGATTCCGCTCTTTTAATGACTTTTTCATTATCTTGTATATCATCTTGATTAAGAAGCCTTTGGTTAAACTCCTTCGCCCTAATAGTTTTAGGACCTTTCTTAAAAAGAAGGGTTTCGGCCATCTCCCTTATGTCTCCATATTTATCAAAATGACCAGCGGCTAAGTTTGTTTGAACGGCCGTCATAAAGTAATTATCATTAAATCCAAAAAATCTCATAGGCTCGTAACTTACGAGGTCTAGCAATTCACTATATTTATAAACAAGAGATTTCTCCAACATATGAAAACAAACTCTTGCCGCAATAGCATCATATTTAGCACCTCTTGGAGAACGAATAACCTGTGAGTACCATGAGAATCTTGATAACAAAAAATCTTCTATACAATGAATAGCATTACTTCTAATTGTTAATATTTCTTCGTTCTCTATAACTCCTGTTTTGAAGTTAAAAAGAAGATAATCTCTATCATATGATCCATATTTTAGACCTGTATAATGAGCATCCCTGAGTAAATAATCCATTCGATCACAATCTATATCCGAATGAAGAATCTGATTCCCAAGAATGGATGGGCCTAATCCTTTAACATAGTCAGAAATTGTTTTTGGCTCATATCCAAAGGTTTCAAGAATCCTTGTTATACCACCTTCATAATTAGTGTTTTTTATTATAAAAGAGCCAAGGTTTTCGTGATCATCTTTTAGCCCTTTTCCTCTTTTATTATTAGTAGTATCACCGAACTCGATGTAAGCGCCTTCGGTTGTGTGACTAAAAGGGAAAGTACCCAAATCATGCATAAGTGCACTTAGCCGAATTGTTTGATGAAAGTCTTTTTCCTTTGAGTGGAAATTAGGATTCATTAACTCTTCATCAGTAACGGCCTTTTTACATACTTTTAAAATCTCATGCGCATTATGCATGACACCTATTGAATGTCCAAAGCGTGAGTGTTCAGCACCAGGAAAGACATAGAATGAAAAGCCTAATTGCTTTATCCATCTTAGTCTTTGATAAAAGGGTGAGTGGATAATTTTCCACTCAATTGGAGTTAGTTTGATAAATCCATAGATTGGATCAAATATGAGGTGTTTTTTGTTTTTTATAACATCCATGTTATTTTAAGTATTGGTTTTTCCTTTACATTTACCTATTGTAATTTTTTAGATCTTCTTCTCTTTTTTGGAGCTTTTTTATTTAAAAAATCGGTATAAATTTTTTCTAAAATGAGACGGGCCTCTTTTTGAAGGTTATTGTCGTATACAAATCTGTAAAAACCTTCAACCTCTGGAGTCTTTTTAAAGGTCCTAATGTTGACAGCTCCTTCTACCTCGCCTTGATTTCCTGACTTGTCAATTTCTTCTGTCTTGTTCATTATTCCTCCACTTTTTTATTTTAGTGTTTTTTTTTAAATTTACCAAATCCTAATTCATTATTCCTGTTTAGGAGCGATCATTCCATAGGAGTGAAGTTTGTTATATAGTGTTTTAACAGTTATTCCTAATACTTTAGCAGTTTTAGTCTTATTGCCCTCAAGCTGACCTAGTGTGTTACATATATAAACTCTTTCTAAATCGCCTAGAGTCATACCAGAGTAAGCGCTTAGAAGATTTTTTTCCTCTTTCACTTCAACTTCAGGTTGAACTGTAACAGAAAGTGGTAGCTGCTCCTTGTCAACAACACTAGAGCTAGATTTGTAATAGGCTTTTTCGATTACACTTTTCAACTCTCTGATATTTCCTTCCCAAGAGTACTCTTTTAATGCTCTTATTAAACATGGTGATAAAGACTTTTGCTTTTCTACAGGCTTATCTTTATTAAGAAAGTAGTTGGCCAAAGCTTCAATATCTTCATGTCTTTCTTTAAGGCCAGGAACACGAATCGATACCGTTGAAAATAAATAGTAAAGGTCTTCTCTATAAGTTCCCTCTAAAACCATTTTTTCTAAGTCTATTTTGCTTGTTGAAATAATCCTAACATCACTTTTAAATGTTGTATGGGCATTTGATCTCATTCCTCTTTTATTTTTAATAAATTCAGCAAGCTTAGTTTGAATGGGGAATTTAATACTATCAACATTTTTTAGAAGTAAAGTCCCTTTGTCTGCAAGCTCTAAAAGCCCCATTTTTTCAGGCTCGCCTTGTATTGAAGACGCCTTTCCAAAGATCTCCTCATCAAGCTGTTGAATACCAATATCAGCGCAATCAAAAGTTATAAATGGCCCTTTTGATTTAGAAGCCTCTAAATGAATCTTTTTAGCTAAAGACTCTTTACCAGTTCCACTTGCACCATTTAGATGTATAGATACATCTGAAGAGCTTATTTTTTCACAATAATCTACGATTTCCTTCATTTTAGAACTTTTATAAATAAAGTTCTCTTTTTGTAGAATAAAATTATTTGATAATTCTGAATTATTATCTTTTTTGGCCAAGGCTTCCTCAGCTTCCTCTATTCTTCTAAGAAGGGCCACATTAAGGTTTTGGGCCGTAATATACATTTTCATATTTGATATAGGTCTTTGAAGCTTCAAAAGAATATCGAGGACCAGAGTCATATCATTAACTGAAAAATCCTGCTTATTTCCAGAAAAAGTCATAATACTAATAATGACTCCATCAAAAATGATAGGGAGTATAAACAGAGACTCTTGTGACAAATTAAGACCATGGAATAAAGGATCTCTTGAAATGTTATTAGAAAAATAGGGTCTTTTAGTTTTTACAACATGCTGGAGGTGAGCACTAGATTTATTTAAATCAATAACTTTAGGGTTATTTTTGTTATCTAAAATGACCTGTCTTATATCTGAATTTTCACCTAATACATAAACACTGTGTTTATCACATCCAATGGATTTTCCTATAAACTTGGCCAATTCACCAAAAAACTCACCTTCATCTAATGTGGCAAATAACTTGGCAGTTATTTCACTGAGGTTCGTCAATTTTTTTTCCACCAATGTTGTTGTCATGTATAACTCCTGATCAATTTAAAAGCCTGTGGCCGTCTAAAACTTATGTAAATAATACAATGCGTCTAAAAAAATTACAAGACCTTTTTGGTCAGGTGTGTCATTTTAATCAACAATCTTAATGTTTTCGGGTATTTAGGTGGTTTTTGTGAGAGGTCTCTAGTTTCTGGACCAACGTGGTCCCTGGCAGTTACCAAAGTTTTCTGTCAAATTTTTAATCACTTTTCCTTCTCTGGTCATAAGGTAAATAGACTGCTTCTTCTTATACATACTCTCTACCATAAGATTAGCGAAGGCGATAAACTCACCGTCATTAGAGTAGACAGGATCTTCATTGGAGCCGAAATTTTTAGTTAATCTGGCCAAACCAGTCCCATCAGGGTTTATCTTAAAAAGATCAAACCTTTTATCTAGCCAAGAAGAAAAGACGATCTCTTGGCCATCAGGTGAAAACCTAGGTGTTGCATTATAATCACCCACATAACTAATTCTTTTTACATCTTTTTCCAAAGACCTTGGATCCATTGTATATATCATCGCCTTTCCGGCCCTATTGGATAAAAAAACCATTTTTTTACCATCAATTGTTAAGGATGGATCCACATCAGAAGCATAATGTCTTGTAATTCTTCTTAAGCGGCGTTTATCGAGGCTCATGGCATAGATTTCTGCATTTCCAACATGGCTTAAAGTTAAATATATGACATTATCATCACGTGAAAAAATGGCCCCAGAGTTAAGTCCTTTTTTACGTGATATCAGACGAGCTGAATTTTTATTAAGATCATACATATAGAGGTCAACATTTTTAAGGCCGCCCCCACCTTTTATCAAACTATAAAGTATTTTCGTACCATCATGAGATATCGCTGGTGAAATAACTAAACCTCTGTGAAACGTTAATCTTCTTTTGTTTTGCCCATTAAAGTCCATTATATAAAGTTCTTTAATATTACCTTTTATTCGTTTGCTTTTAGGAGTATCTCTATCAGTGACAAAGACAATTTTGGATTTAAAGATAGAGGGCATACCTGTGAGCTTACGATAGGATAAATCGGCCAAACCATGAACTTGATCAATAAGCCCTTTATCTTGTTGAATAACGCCTTCTGTTTCAAAAACTTTTTCATTAGCAGATATTTTATATACAGATAATCCATAATGAGTTTTCGTCTTATTTAACCAAAAACGAAAACTAAAAAGAATATTAACATTTTTATTAATCCAATAAATAAAATCCGATTTATTTTTTATATCATTTTTAATAAAATTTTTATCATCTAGGACTTCAAATTTATCAACATAAAAAGAAAAATCTTGTTTAAAAACATTTATAAACTTATTAATTCTATCACTTTCATTTGGACTTATATCTAATGGAAAAGAAGACTTTTGAAAAACCACTTTATCTTTTTCAAGCTCTGCTTCTCCGACACCAACAATCGCGTAATTAGCGAAGGTCATGACAGGAACAAGTAAAGTAATTAAAAATATAGCGACTTTAAACATATTGCCATCCTAACTTTTATAGAGGAAAACCTAAAACTATTTTACCTTGGGCCGCCAAGTCTTTGGCCAGTCCTTTTGGTGTAGGAAATTGACTGCGGTTAATTGCATTCATTGCCCTTTGATCATATTCCTTGTTACCAGAGCTTTTATAAACTTCGGCCCTTATAAGATGACCTGTTGAATTCAAATAAATCCTTATACGGCAGTTTAGATCCTCATTAATAAGATAGCTGGGCAATTTCCAATGAGGACGTACAAAATCAGGCAAAGTACTCACATATTCCTCAACCTCAGTAGTAGGCCGAGAACCTCTTGTACCTATAATAGCACTGCCCTTGCTAATTTTATTCCCTTCAAGGATTAATTGAGAAAGATCAACTCCACTTGATCGGCCATTACTTTTTACTTTGGAAGGTTTTATTCCTACTTTTTTCTTGGCCTGTCTCTTTAATAAGTCCATCAAAGATCTTTTCTTAGCTTTTTTAAGATATTCAGGTCCAACTCCACTGCCGTTGTCCTTAGCTTTTTCGGGGCTGGTCGATTCTTCACGTATTTTAATATTTTTTAATTCTTGAAGAGTTAGTTTTGGCATGGCCACGACATCCACTCGAACAGCAGGTAAAACCTCAATTATTTCCACTTTTTGGTTTTTGGAAATTTTAGAGAATAAGAAAAAAACAACAAATATAAGAATATGAACAAGAAATGAGATGCCTGTAAAATAGCTTAAACTTTTTTCATGGCGATAAGTCATAATTTACTTTTTTCATCTACCTCTGTTACTAAAGCAATCGAGTTGATACCACCACTTTTGAGAAAAGACATTAGTTTTGCAACCTTACCGTAACTTAATTCATAATCGGCCCTTAGAAATAGAACTGATGTATTAGTTTCTTTAAATTTATCATTAACAAGTTCAATAATAGTATCTTTGGTAATTGGATCTTTCCCAAGGTAAAACTCTCCGCTCTTTGTTAAAGATAACACGACCTGTTGAGTACTAAGGTTAACTCTATTAACTTCCTTTGTTTTGGGAAGCTCTAAACGAATACCATTAAGCATAAGAGGGGCCGTAATCATAAAAATAATAAGTAGCACTAACATAACATCTACTAAGGGAGTTACGTTAATTTCAGAGAAAACTTTATTGTTATTATTTCCTGACGAGAATCCCATAAATCTTGACTTTGAAGAGCTTAATGTATGCTCAACCCTATTTAAAAAGCTTTGAGCAAAGCTTTCCATTTTTTTATTAACCTGTGAATTGGAGTTTGAAAAATAATTGAAAAACCAGACGGCCGGAATTGCGGCAAATAACCCCACTGCCGTAGCAATTAGAGCTTCTGCTATACCGGGAGCAACAGCTTCAAGAGTTCCTCCCCCTTTTGCCAAACCAGCAAACGAATGAATAATTCCCCACACGGTTCCTAAAAGCCCAATAAATGGAGAAATAGAACCAACACTGGCCAAAATTGATAATAAAGAATCTAAGCGTAAATTAGAATCATTCATTCCTTTTTTCAATGATCTTTCAACTCCTTCAAGTCCAAACCGGTCAAAGTGTTTAAGAAAATCAAGCTCTTTGAGCTTTTCAATTTCATTATGACCTTCTACAAACATCGTTTTAAAGGAAGATAAAGAGAGCTCTTGAGTTTTATTGATAATATCTTTAAAGGATGCTGATTCTGAGTAAACTTTAAGAAACTCATCATTTTGTTTATTTATTTCTTTAATACTTTTTCTTTTCTTAATAATAATGGCCCATGAAAGAACTGAAAGAAATATAAGTAGAAGCAAGATGGCCTGCACTATAATATCTGAGTTCATTAAAATATGAAGATAGTCCATTTGTATAGATGATTGATCCATAACAATCTCCTTGTTCAATTCGTTGTTATACTTTATCAGAGGCTGAATCTCTTAGCCAAGTTTGCTCAGGGGAGAAGGTCATTTTTATGTATAGCCAGCATACTAGATAAAAGACCAGGGAATAATGCACATCACCAAATTGGTTGTCAGACATTTTTGTATAGATTGGATCTAGCCAATACAGTAAGGCAGTAGGAAGTATATAAAAGGTCATCCATATTAATCCGTTACTATAACCTTTTCCTTCAACCAAAGCACATGAGCAAAGAAATAAAAAATTAATAAAGGCCCAGAATAAAATCGGAGTATGATGATCAAATAACGAAAAAGGATAGAATGAATTAAAACTTAGTATAAAAAGGCTTGAAAAAGCTAATGCCCTAATAATAAGAGTTAGAGGTTTGTCGTAAATAGGATATTTAATAATAATGAGGTGAAGAATAAAGAAGTCAAAAAAATAAAAAGCAAATTGACCTAAAATAGAATCTAAAATAATTGAATAAGTTATCACCCCTGAAAAGTTTGGTTTTCCCCAAACTAATATTTGCATTAACCATATAAAGCATAGTGAAACGACAAAAGATGCCGAAGGTCGTGTCCAAAGTTTTTTTAATAGAAAATCAAAAGAAAAATCTAGGGTATATATTTTATAGAAAATATAGAAGGACAGAAACTTTGAAAAAACGACAAGCATCCAACCTTGATCAAATATCCAATCCTCAATAATACCTACACGGTGTCCTAATTGAAAGTGAAAGAACGAAAAGACAGAAATAAGGATTTGGTAGAAAATGGCCGCAAAGACTAGGTACAGCAGATAGACGAAACTGGATTTTAAAATATTATATTTATCCATAAATTAAATATTTTTTGATTTTGGTTTTAACCAATTCATTTGCAGCTCTGGTGATGGATAGACTTTGTTATAGTCCTTAAACAAGGCGTTGTTTTTTACGAGATCATCAATCTTCTGAAGCAAATTATAATATTTACTCCAAGTATTAAGATCATTTTTTAATAACAAATCCATTTGTTGGGTTACTCCAAATTGTTCTTGAAAGTTAAACCCTTTATTAAAAACAACCTCATCGTAGCGCACCAAAAGTTGGTCAATTATTTTTTTATCAAATGATTTTTTATAGAAATTTGAACCTAAAGTTTTTTTGAGCTTAGGACCTCTAATTTTACTCAAGAAAAAACCTGCCTCAATTCTTTTGAAATCCTCAAATAAAAGCAAACAAATCTCAGTTTTAGAAAGATCCATTGTTCTCAAAAATGGCAGAGAAAGAACAAAAATCAGGCTTTTCTTCGAAGGTAGTCCTATATGAAATAACCGTGGTGAATTTGAAACTAGAATCTTAAATGAGACCTCATAGTATCCCATTTTTTCTAAGAATTTTTTGAAAGCAAGGTCGAGACCATAGTCTGGTTTTTCAAAATCCCATTGTAATTGATTTGCCCTTTTAACCAGCCATAGCTCGGACATAAAATCCCAAAAGTCTTGCTCATCTGGAATATTATATCTCTTTTTATTCCAGCTAATTCTTTTACGTCCACTTTCAGTAACTTTTTTTACTTTTTTATCGGCCTCTTCTAAAAGCTGGTCTTCTTCTAAAACTTTTTTAATTTTATCAAAACGAACAAGTTCAAGTTTTTTTTCTTCAATGGTTTTGCGTTTATCCTTTTTCTGTTTAAACGATGGACTTACAGGGGGTATTTCTTCTGGAGACTGAGCAGATAGATAAAAAGGTAAAAAAATCGATAATAAAATTAGTATTTTCATTTTACAGTAGACTTCCCTTGTGAGTATTGATCATATAAACGCCCCCAATAATAAAGGTCTGTAATTTCTAATGATAATTCATCAAAAAATTTAGGGAATTTCTTTTGAAAACAATTTGGTTTTTTATCAACAAGAAAATGACTTTGCATGTAACCATAATAATTCCCTGCTGAAACATAAAAGAATCCACTACCAAAGACAGTGAATTTTTTCCCGGCCTTATTAGTAACCTCATAAACCTTAATAGGGTGTCCGCAGGAAAGCGTGGTTAAACTCGTTGAAGAACGTGATGCATTTTGATGAATATGCCCAAATATATTTTTTAGATAAGATATTTTCAACAACTTCAAATTGGTATTAGCAAGTGCCATAGACTGAATGAATAAAAATAAAATTAAAAATTTTTTCATTAAACTTTCCACCGAAACTGAATTGTTTCCCATTCGTGACACTGGGGACAGCGCCAAAATATATTATCGGAATTAAAACCGCATTCATTACAATAATGTCTTGTAAGGGACTGGTGTAAATTCTCAAGAAGACTTTGAGTTTCATTAACGGCCGCTTTAGTATCTCCTAAATCAATAAGAAGCTTAATGTACTCTATTTTTAAAATTTCAGATGATGAATGATGTCCTTCCATCCATCTTTTTAATATCCCAAAAGCATCCTGAGGCTTTTTAAGATCCTTTAGAAGTCTTACTTTACTCAATATGACTGCTGGAGAATTTAAAAAATCGTCACCTTCTATTTTTAAAAAGTAATCCCTAAGGTGGCTCAACCTTTGTTTATATTCATCTACGATCTTTTGCTCTGCCTTAAATTTTTCATCAAGACTCACAAATATAAAGGCGGCATACATGGGGTGTTCTCGAAGAAGCTCAAGGAATAAAGATTTTGCTTCCTCTAAACTCCCTTTTATAATAAATAGCTTCAATCTCAATATTTTAGCAGAAACCGAGGGCGCAAATCTAAAAGCTTCCTCCAATTCTTCTGTTGCCTTTTTGAAGTTACCAGTTTCAAAAAATGCTTTTGCCTTTTGAACAAGAATATGACTAATAGTCTCTGCTTGATTTTTCTTTCCAACTTTTGAGAGCATCATTCTATATTTATGAGCACTTTCCCAGTCTTCTATATCTTCATAAATCCTACAGAGGGCCAGAATAACTTCTTCTTGATCACGGTTTATTTTTAGAACATCTTGATAAGTTTCTATGGCCTTATCAATAAACCCACCCTTATCAAAGTCAAGGGCCAGCTCTCTTAAGGCCCTTACTCTTGTTGTTTCATTAATATTTTCTCTGGCAATTAAGGATCGATGTATACTAATGGCCTTTTCAATTTCTCCATTACTTCTAAAAAGCCCTCCAAGAGCAAAATAGGTATCTATTGTTTCTCTATTTAGATCTACGGCATTTAAAAATTCTTTTATGGCCAAATCTTTGTTACCGGAAATTAAGTACTGAGTGGCATTCAAAAATATTTTGGATTGAGTTTCAAAGATAGAGCTTCGATACCTTTTAGAAAGTCTTACACCTGTCCCTTTTTCAATAAGGTAATGGTACAGAAGTATTAGAGTAGTAAATACTGCAACAAAAGATAAAAGATTAGATTGAATCCAAGGCCAAATAACATCCACTAAAATATCTCTCCACTAGTTTTCCATCAAGTACATTGGCTTAGTACCGATGGAAAATAAACCCTTGAGTTGGGAATAAACAGAATCAAATTCTTCAAATATATCTACAAACGAAAACTTTTTTTTCTTTTTTACAAAAACTAGTTTGGGTTCACCTTCTAGTTTTAGTTCTTCATGAATTTTCCTGCCGGCTTCCCAAAGTCCTCCTAGTTCATCAACGAGTCCTTTTTCGTAGGCATATTGACCTGAGAAAATCTGTCCTTGTGACAGCTCCTCAAAGTTTCCTTTGATTCTATCTTTTCTTGTCTTGAGAATATCTTCTCTAAATTGACTATGAACTCCTGCGAGCATTTTATTCATGAGTTCTCTTTCTTCAGGAGTAAAGTTACGATTCGGCGTACCTGTATCTTTAAACTTTCCTGCCTTGACAGTCATAGGTTTAATTTTTGCCCATTTATATAGCTTAGAGAGGTCAACAAACTGCATAATGACACCTATGGAGCCTGTTAATGATCCAGGGTTTGAAAAAATTTTACGAGCAGCTGCTCCAATATAATAACCACCACTGGTCGCTATTGAGGCAAAACTAGCATAGACTGGTTTTCCTTTTTCCTTATCTTCATCAATATATCTTATTTCCTGGTATATTTCTTGACTTGGCCCTACTGCACCACCTGGAGAATCCACTCTCACAATTATTGCTTTAACGTCGGTATCTTTTTTTGCCATTTGGAGTTTTTCAATTGTGTCTTTGGAATCCATAATGACCCCATCAATTTCAACTACAGCTATTTTGGCCTTTCCATTTCCATTTTCTAAACCAATACTATGATCACCTTTGAAAATATTCAAAGTATAAAAAGAGAAGATCATTAGAATGATGAAAAAAATCACCACTAGAATGAGGATACTTAATAATGCTTTGCTTCTGTTTTCAGACACCCTGCCCCCGTTTTCCCTAAACTAATATTATTTTCTCATAAAGTTAACCTCTTCGTAAAAACCTTATTAATAAAGGATGACTCTTTATATCAATTTTCTACATGGTTTACCGACAAGTATTTATAGGAGGAACCTATGAATATTTTAACGACTATATTTTCATTTATCATTTTAACTTCTTCAGCATTAGCAAAAGATGACTACAAAACTCCTAACCTTCCTCAAAAGTGGGTTAAAACTGCTGAAAAAATTATCAAAAGTCGAGATAGGGCCCCCGCCTCGATAAGTATGGATTCAGAAAAAACACTTTTAACCCTTGATGAAATAGCCGGGAAAAATAAGAAAAAAGCTCTTCCTAAAGCAAGAGCGTGGAAAATTGACTTAATCCGTTAGAAAGTAAGGAAGAAAAGGTGAATTCTATTATAATATTAATTGCGATGACTTTGACCTCTAACTTATATGCTAAAAATATTAGTTTTTTTAGTAAATGTAAGGTGAGATTAACTCACACCATAGCAGAAACGAAAGAGTTGGCCGAGGCCGAATATCAACCCAAGTGTATAGATAAGAGTATGGGGATATTCTCTAAAAAAAGATTGAAGTTCTGTGAAGGTGATACTGTTTCTTATTTGGGAGGAAAAAATAAGGCCACCTTCTTTGATGATGACTATGTATATGGACCTGCGGTTCAAAGTGCATCCAGAAGATTTAGAGTTTCTATAAATAAAATAGAGAAGGTCGATTATAGTCCTGACTGTGATAAAAGACAGGAAATACTCCAAAAAGATGCATTTTTTATTCTATGTCAAAAAGGTCATCTCAAAAAAGATCCTCGTTGTCGGTATTAAGACCAGAGATTGGGTTTTTCAACTTCACTTTTGAGCTGACCACAAGCTGCTAATATATCAGGTCCTTTGGTTACCCTAACAGTAGTCACTATTCCTCGTTTGAGTAATTCGTTTTTAAACCATCTAATTTTTTCATCAGATGGACGTTTGAATTTAGATTGGGGGTATTCATTAAATGGTATTATATTAATCTTAGACTCTTTTTTAACCAGTAGATTAACAAGTCCCTCAACATCTTCCATTCTATCATTTAAACCTTCAATCAAAATATATTCATATGTAATAAACCTATGGGCCTTAAGAGGAATACTTTTGATGGCCTTAAAGAGCCTTTTTAAATCATAGATTTGATTAATTGGCATTAACTCTGATCTTATATCATCATGGGCCGCATGGAGAGAAATAGCTACATTAACAGGTGGGAACTCTTCAAATTTTTCTATTTGAGGAACAAGACCGGAAGTTGAAAGGGTAATTTTTCTTTGTCCTAAGGCCAGAGCACGAGGCTCCATAAAAAGATAGGCACTCTTTTTAACATTAGTGAAATTATGTAGTGGTTCACCTTGTCCCATATAAACTATATTAGAAATATTTTTAAAACTATCATCCTGGTCGAGCATAAATCGACTCACGGCCAAAAACTGCCCTATTATTTCTTCTGTTTTTAAGTTTCTTTTTAGGCCCATAGTTCCTGTGTGACAAAAAGTACATCCTATTGCACAGCCTACTTGGGAAGATATACAAAGGGTCAATCGTTCTTTGGCGGGTATGAGAACTGTTTCTACTGAGTTATTGTCATTAAATTGAATTAAGAACTTTCTTGTTCCATCAAAAGAGCAGGCATTCCAAATAATTTTAGGAACGCTAAGGTCAATATGTTGATTTAGGTGTTCCTTTAATTTTTTGGAAATATTGCTCCATAAAGCAGGATCAAAACAAAACTTTTTATAAACCCACTGAAATATTTGATCGGCATTAAATTTAGAAAACCCATTATCAACGAGATAACTTTCTAATTCTTTAAGATTAAAGGAATATAGGGACTTTTTGTTCATTCCAGTCTTCTACACTTTTGAGATATTTAAATCAATTACAGAACAAATTTTACTTGTTTTGGCCCAAAATAAGGGCAATTGAGCTATTTAGAGTCGGCAAAAAGAGTCGATAACCTATTGATATTAAATGAATTAATGCTGCTATAGTGCCATTATGAAAATATAGAGTTACAGATTACGTACAAGGAGTTTTTTAATTGAACGCTAAAGTGATGATTTTCTCAATGGCCCTTTTTCTTAGCTTTTTTCAGGTTGCTATGGCCAACGATATTAAGCGTAATAGAGAGTTAATCTCTCAAGAGAAAAAACGAAGCTTTCAAAGAACACACAACCAAAGAGAGTTAAAAAGGGGTATTAAGCGAGTAATGAAAAAACGCTTAAATAATAGGTTTCTTGCCCTAAAAAAAAGAAAAGAGGTAGAAAAGTCAAAACAGCTCAACTTAAAAGAGTCTAATTCATTTTTTTATCTAGATGAGAAGAGCAAAGAAAACTAATCGAAAAACTTTTGTAGAAAAGATGGTTTATTTTTTATCTTTTGATTAATTATCACTTCATTTGAGTTGATAAATAACTCTTCAAGGTCTTTTATGTTATCCGACTTTTGGATATTTGAATTAAAATCACTTGTTGAAAAAAGAAAAACTTTACTTCCCTTTAGTTTCTGAAGGAGCTCTTGGCAAAAACGATTTAACTGACTTTTATCCTGGAAAGGGCCTATCAGCTCTTCGGATCCAAGAGCAGCTGAATCATAAAGCATTTCGTGATACAACTCAATAAGTTGCTCTTTATCAACACGCTCTTTTCTAGAAAAGCACTCTTGAATAAAATAATTATTAGCATGATGTTCTTGATTTCCTTTATCTAAAATTGAAGGATTTAGATAATTATAGAGGACAAAATATTCTTTACCTTTCATTCAAATAACCCCAAATCTATGATCACCTGACTCTTAGGCAAAAGATCAATATTAATTTCCGACGGGCCGGTCTGTACATGAGAGTTATTCTCTCCATTTACTTTAATTATCGCAAACTTACTTTCCAAAAGAACTTTACACTTTTGTTTATAACTTGAAGGATTATAAATATTTAGCCTTCTAATTTCCTCGTAATTCAATTCATTTGTCGTTGCTGCTCTTTTTCTCCAAAAAAACTCGACCTTTGGATCTCTTATAACTTGTGCATGATTTTTTTCAAACATCGATATGAGCTTTTTCCAAAACTCCACTTTATTGCTTTGCGATAACTCTTGTATAAGATCTCCTTCATAACAAAGAAGACCACCCATCCCTAAAACGGAGTAATTAATGTCCGTTAGCGCTCTAACTTTTTGGGTGTGAATAGAGTTCTCCAAAAGAAAACTTTCAAGTTTTTTAGACAAATCAGGGTCAAGCCCACTGCGGTCAACAATAATTTTACCACCCATTAAAAAGGTTTTAATCAACTGGTTAAACTTTTTTAAATCTAAATTTCGGGCCTGAATAAATTTTATAACTGGATTTTCTTCTTCCTCGTCATGATATTTAAAATTTTCCGTCTCTTTAATTTTATAAACTCGCGGAAATTGAATATCTAAATATTCGTATAGGCCCTGTTTATCCCAGCAATTTCCTTCATTGCTTAAATTTCTAAAAACCTCAAAAAAGTGCATATCTTTGAATAAGGATAAATGTTCATCAACATAAAGGTCTCTACCTAAAGCAATAGGTAGATAAGTCTCTTCAACAATGTCTTTATACTGCCTACAAAGAACTCCCTTTTTTATCTCCTCATTCACAAGTAGTGTGGAAGGAATCACATCTAAAGATAATGAGTCAAAAAGAGATCTTGAATAATTAGTAATTTCTTCTTGAGCGGAAAACTTATTAAAAAAGTCCTCAGGTCCGCCACCAACAAAGCTAAATGTAAGTGCCCCATCCCAGTTTTTTGATAAGTTTCGAGAAGCTTCATCTATATAAAAACTTTGTATGGTCTGGGTAAAATTTCTTCTTAATTCTTTTTCCTTAAAAAGAGGAGATAAAAAATTATATTCTTCAATATTCTTTGTTTCCTGTATTTGCTTCTCACCCTCTAAGTACTTTGAGAAAGCATTCAAAAAAATATCGGAATGGTCTTCAATATAAGAGATCATTTTCTTTTCTTTTAAATAACCACTTCTCATCCCCAGTATTTGATTATTTAATTTTTTAGATCGAAAGTATTGCCCTAGGAAATGAACAAAGCGCGAATACCCTTTAAATATTCGAGGATCAAAAAAAGAGAAAATTTTATTAATATTACCATCAGCATCAATTACGAATTTATTCTGACCGTTTAAATCTTTAGCAAAGTTTCTGGCTAAAAAATGTGGCACACCGCAATTTGTTAAAAAAGGAGCTGGTCCAACAGGTAAAAGAAAAATTATTTCTTTGCCTATCTCTTTTGCACGACTAACAAGTAGCTCCAAATCTGTTTCAGGTTTTTTTTCTGAGAAATCAAAATCTTCACCATTTTCAGTATGAAAGGCCCAATTTATAGGAACAAGAACTCTAGGCCCAGGGCAAACCTCTTCCATTTTGGTTTTCCACAATGATGCAGAAGTCTTCCAATAGAGAAACCAGTAGTCGTCTTTGTAAAAATTTTCGTTTTGCACTAAATTATTTGAAATCAATTTCACCTCTTTGCCAATCCGTGGCAGTTTAATTTTATCCTTGTGGTAAAACCCTTGTAAAGCTCCAATGGTAGAATCAAGTCTTGTCAATTTTAGGCCATATTTGATATGCGTAGTGTCCTCAGCTTAAACAAGGAAATATTATGTGGTTTTTCAGTGATGAAGAAAAAGATTTTGTTGAACTTTGCCGCAATTTTGCACAAAAAGAAATTGCACCTTATGCTGAAAAACATGACAACGATGAAACCTTTAACCTAGAGGCCTTTAAAAAAATGGGCGAGCTTGGGGTCCTAGGTATTACGGCCAATCCAGAATATGGTGGAGCCGGATTAGGTTGCACCGCAGCTACCATTGCAATGGAAGAATTTGGTAAGGCCTGTGCCTCTACAACCCTTTCTTATCTTGCCCACTCCATTCTGTGTGTAAATAATATTCAAAATAACGCAAGCAAAGAACAAAAAGAAAAATATCTCCCAAAACTTATAACAGGTGAACATATTGGCTGTATGGGTATGAGTGAGCCTGAGTTTGGTTCAGATGCTATTGGCATTCAAACCAAGGCACAACTCAATGGTGACCACTATCTTATAAATGGCACAAAGATGTGGATTACCAATGCTCAGTACTCGGATATAGCCTACGTTTACACCCGCACCGGTCAAAATAAAAAAGATCTTACAACCTTTATCCTTGAAAAGGACAAAGGGCATTTCACTGCTGGAAAACCTATACATAAAATGGGTATGAGGGCGTCCCCTACTGGAGAGCTTGTTTTTGATAATGCTAAGGTCCCTCTGGAGAATCGTGTAGGTGAAGAAGGCGAATCTACATATCATATGATGCAAAACTTAGAGATTGAGAGAATAACTATCTCTGGAATAAGTCTAGGGATTGCTCAAGCTTGCCTAGAACAGTGTATCAAATATGCTGGAGAGCGAAAACAATTTGGTAAAACCATAGGTAACTACCAACTCATTCAAAAAATGATTGCAGAAATGGCCGCGGAAACAGAAATGATGAGAAACTTTCTTTATAACATAGCTCATCAATATGACCGTGGAGAAAAAGGCCCTTTAAAGGCCGCCATGGTTAAACTGGCCATTCCAAAAATTGCAACAAAAATAGCACTCGATGCCATTCAACTTCATGGTGGTTATGGTTATAGTAGGGAGTTCCCTGTTGAGCGTTTCATGAGAGATAATAAGCTCAATGAAATTGGAGCAGGTACTAACGAAGTAATGATCATGATCATTGCCAAAACATTATTAAAAGAAAGCTTGAAGTAAAATGGAAGATTTTCACATTGATATCATTAATCAGCTTAAAAAATTTAGAGCTGAAAAAATAGACCCCTACATGGAAAAAGATGACCATGAAGGAGTTTTCAGAAAAGACATTGTTACCGACCTTGGCTCCCTTGGTTTAGCAGGTATAACCGTTTCATCCCAATATGGTGGGGCCGAATTAGGGGTCTATGAACAATGCTTGGTTTTTAAAGAAATTGCTAAGTCATCAGTCCCTTACGCTGTTACAATGTCCGTATCAGCAATGGTTCAATCTATTATTGAAGAATGGGGAAATGAAGATCAAAAGCAAAAGTATTTGCCCGAACTCACAAGTGGTCAAGAGATTGGATCCTTTTCACTCTCCGAATCAGGTGCTGGATCTGATGCCGCCTCCTTAAAGTGTAGCGCTACTAAAACAGAAGGTGGTTATCTTCTTAATGGAAGTAAACTTTGGGTAACTACAGGTGGTGAATCTAAGACTTATATTGTTTTTGCCCGTTCTGAAAATGCTAAAGTGAGCGCGTTTATCGTTCAAAAGGGTGCCAAAGGTTTTAATTTTGGTAAAAAAGAAAGCAAGATGGGTTGGAAAACCTCTCCTACCCGAGAGTTAATTTTTGATAATTGTTTTATCCCTGAAGAAGATCTTATTTCAAAAGAAGGTAATGGACTAAAAATTGCTTTCAGTGGCCTTGATAAAGGAAGGCTAAGTATTGCGGCCATCTCTGTAGGTCTTTCTGAAAGAGCTAGTGAAGAGGCCTTGGCCTATAGTTTAGAAAGACAACAATTTGGAAAACCTATATTTGAATTTCAAGGTCTTCAATTTATGCTAGCTGATATGTTTACAGAGACACAGTCCAGCGAAGACCTCGTCTTTAATGCTGCAGAAATGTTTGATCAAGGACAAAATGTTAGCATCCTTTGCTCTATGGCAAAGCTTAAGGCCAGTGATGTGGCCATGAAGGTCACAACAGATGCTGTTCAAATATTTGGAGGCGTCGGTTATACAACAGAGTTTCCTGTTGAAAGATTTATGAGAGATGCTAAAGTATTACAGATAGTAGAAGGGACAAATCAAATACAAAGAGTTGTCATCGCACGAGAATTAAGGAAAAGGCTCGGTAAATGAAAATAGACCTATCTAACTTAAAGTTAGATTCTATAAGGTTTGAAGATCAAAATAAATTTCTAGCTTCCTTGAAAACACATCAAGGGGCTTTCATAGATGCAGATACTCTTCGTCTAGGCCACAATGACTCTCAAAAAGCATTCCAAGCTTTTAAGCATAAAAAAAGCTTTATTCAAATCGGTATTGGAGGAAGCTCTCTTGGTGCGGAGATGCTCATTAATGCGCTCAACAATGATTCGGATAGGAAGTTTTTATTTTTAAGTAATATTGATCCTGATGACCTCTATCAAAAACTCAGTCCCCTCGAAGTCAAAGACTGTTTATTTTTTGTTGTCTCTAAATCTGGGTCTACTGTTGAAACTCTTGCCTTATTTTCCATCGTTCTCAAATGGCTTAAAGAAAAGGGAATAAGCTCTTCAGATATTAAGGATTATTTTGTTTTTTGTACTGACCCAGAACAAGGTCCTCTACGTGAACTTGGTAAGGCCCATAAAATTGTAACACTAACTATTCCCCCTCATATTGGAGGACGATTTTCCGTATTAACTCCCGTTGGTCTTTTTCCGGCCTTAATGGGACTTGTTGATACCAAACAACTCTTAGAGGGTGCCTTAAAAGTTAAAGAAGACTTGATCAGTAATAAAAACCCTTATTTCTTTTCCCTGGCCCAAAGAATATTTGACCTTAAAGCTGAAGAAAATATCACACAGACCGTACTTATGCCCTACTCTTCAAAACTTGCAAGCCTTTCTCAATGGTTTGTTCAGCTATGGGCAGAAAGTCTTGGTAAGAAATATTCTCTCACTAAAAATATTGTTCACCAAGGATTAACCCCTATTGCAAGTGTTGGTGTTGTTGACCAACATTCCCAGATGCAACTGTTTATGGAAGGACCTAGAGATAAGTTTCTTATTTTTATTGAGCTAGAAAAATTTAATAATGACTTTGACCTAAACAACTCATTTGAGTTTAAAAGTTTTGAGCAGTTTAAATCCATTTCTTTATCCCAACTACTAAAAGCAGAGCTTGAAGGCACACTTAAGGCCCTTCAAAATAATAATATACCATTCACCAAAATTTCTTTGGCCCAATTAAATGCATTTACTTTAGGCCAACTTATTGCCTTTTTTGAGCTACTAACCGTATATACAGGTCAACTACTCAATATTAATCCTTTTGATCAACCTGGTGTTGAGGCCGGTAAAAACTACGCAAAACAATACCTTAGAGAAAATACGAATATTTACCCTTGAGTTCCCCTAACGAGGTGTTAAAATCTAGTTACATATGGGAAAAGACGACAACTCTACTATTGTTATTACAGACATCCACAAGGCGTTATCTCTTACTGATCAAGAAGCTAGTGATAAGCCCGCAGCACTCATTGGTATTGGTGGGAGTGTGAAGGGAGAAGTTTACGATCTTTTTGACGGGGAAATGACTATTGGAAGAAGTGATGAGGCAAGTATAAAAATTGATACCGATGGTGTATCAAGGGCCCATTTCAAAATTATAGTGATCAATGATGGTAACTCCGTTACTCTAGAGGACCTTGGCTCCCGAAATGGTACTTATATAAATGATGAGAAAGTAAACGGTAGTTTATCTCTCAGAAAAGGTGATGTTATAAAAATTGGTAGTATCGCCCTAAAGTATGTACCCAAAGGAGACCCCGAAAGGGCCACATACGATAAATTAAATGAAGAGAAGAATACGGACGGCCACACCAAATGCTTTAATAAAAGTTATTTTAATAAGGCCATGGATCGTGAAGTCGGTATTTCCCAAAAAAACGGTACCCCTTTGACTCTTGCCGTATTTGATTTAGATCACTTTAAAAAGCTTAATGATAACTTCGGACACGATGCAGGAGACTATGTCCTTAAAGAGTTGGCCGACATCATTCGAGGTATTGGTCTCGATGCTCATTATGTTTTCGCACGCTATGGTGGTGAGGAGTTTTGTATACTCATGCCTAAAACAAATCTAAAAGCTGGATTTGCTTTTGCGGAAAAAGTAAGAAGAGTCGTTGAAGAGCATAAGTTTGTATATGATGGCAGTGAGCTACCCGTTACTGCATCCATTGGTGTTAGCGACTACAGATCTGGTATAAACTCAGGCGTTGATCTCTTTAAAAGAGCTGATGAAGCAGTGTATAAATCCAAAGAAAATGGAAGAAATCAGGTTAACTTTTACCGTCCCTAATCTTTATACCCAATAGAGTTCATGATAAGAATCCTTTATGCAAAAAATAGGATTTTTACCTGAACATCTCATAGATCAAATTAAGGCCGGCGAAGTTATTGAAAGACCTTCTAATCTTATTAAAGAACTTCTTGAAAACTCTATTGACGCCAAAAGTTCAGAAATATTTCTTCATATCAAAGAGGCCGGAATGGGCCTTGTTCAATTGGAAGACAATGGGACTGGAATTGAGTTCGAAGAACTTCCAATGGCCTTTACACGACATGCAACCTCTAAACTAAAAGATTACGAAGACCTATATCGCCTTCATACTTTTGGATTTAGAGGTGAGGCCCTAGCATCAATTTCTAGTGTCTCAAGAGTGACATGTTACTCTAAAACTAAAAATCAAAAAGGTGGCAAAATAGTCATTCATGGTGGACATCACCTTGAACATCAAATACACCCTCTTCAAACCCAAGGAACCTCCTTTTATATTAAAGATTTGTTTTATAATACTCCTGCTCGATTAAAGTTTGTAAAATCACATTCTTCAGAAAAAAAACAAATTCAAAAAATAATAAACAGTTTTCTTCTTTGTCATCCACACGTGCGCTTTAATATCCGTTGGGATGAGGATCAAGTTAAACAATACCCAGAAAACAATCTAGAAAAACGTATTAGACAAATTTGGGATAATAAAAATAATAATAACTACGACATAATCTCATTTGAACAAGAGTTTGAGGGCCATAAAATAAATGCATTTTATAGTCCTGCCATGGGTAAATCAAACAATAATAAACTTCAATATCTCTTTGTTAATCAAAGACTTATTGAAGATCGACGACTACATTCCCAAATATTAAAAACACTTGCTCCTTACTGGGGCGAAGGTCAATTTGGTCACTACCTCTTTTTTTTAGACATTCCAACAGATCAAATAGATGTCAACGTACATCCTCAAAAAACTTTTATTAAATTCCTAAAAGACTCTGTCGTTTATTCTCTCATTGTCAATGGTATCAAATCATCTTTCCATAAAAATGAAATTAAACTCCAACAAGGTCTTCAAAAATTCGATAAGCAGTCAAAAGATGAAAGTAAAGAGGTCATTAAAATCAATAATAAGTTTTGGTTAACTCAAAAAGAGCATAAAACATATCTTATTAAAAGCACTCAAATTATCCCCTACTTTCTTAAGCGTTATTATGAAAAAAATTTTCCTCTCTCAAACGAACAATGCTTACCTCTATTAATTGGCCAACCATTTGAAGATAGAATTACTGATAATAAGAGGTTACAAGAATTAAAAGACTATGGCTTTGACTTTGAAAGAATCGACCAAGAGCATATTATTCTCAGAACAATTCCAGACCTTGGAATTCCACTAAATTACAATGACCTAGGGAAGTGGGCCTTAAAAAACCTTAATAATTCACCCCATGAAGATTTTATCATTGAGACACCTTTAGAAGGCCAACTGCTAATGTCTTTGATAGATAAGGATGCTGCTTGGGTAAAGGTTGTTAATGAGAATGACCTTGAGCAATTATTTGTATGAAAAGAAAAGTTCTTATATTTTCAGGCCCTACTGCCACAGGCAAAACAGCACTTAGTATTAAAAGCGCACTTGAAATAGAAAAATCATTAAATCATAAATGTTGTATTATAAATTTTGATTCCTTGGCCTTCTATAAAGAACTCCTTATCGGATCGGCCAGAGTAAAAAAAGAAGATATGCATGGAATCAAACATTACCTCGTTGGTACTGAGAGTATTAAAAACCCTGTCGATGCCCATCAATTTAAGGAATTAGCAGAGGACATAATTCATCAAAACCCAGATAAAATTCTTATTTTTGTTGGCGGTAGTGGTTTTTATATACGTGCCTTAATAAAGGGCATGTATGAAACGACTACAGTTGATTCTCAAATGAGAGAGGAGTTAAATAAACTTTATAACGAAAAAGGAATTACTCCTTTTATTGAGTTTTTAGAAGAAAACGATCCTGAATCACTTGAAATTCTTCATGAAAATGATCACTACCGGATAATGAGGGCCGTAGAATTTTTTAAGGCCAATGGTCAAAAGATCTCTGAGAGTAAAAAGCAAAGTGATCAGGATGACCCTTATGACTTTAGTCAAAATAATTTTCCAGACTGGGAAATACTCCATATCTACCTAGATATTCCGAGACCAGAGCATTTTGAGATTATTCAAAAAAGAACATGGGATATGATTCAAGAAGGTCTTATTGATGAAGTAGAAAACCTTATTCAACAAGGTTTTACAGGACAAGAAAGGCCGCTCCAAAGTATCGGTTATAAAGAGGCCCAAGACTATATTGAAGGAAAATTTAAAACAGAACAAGATCTTGCAGAGCGGATCTCCATTTCAACTCGCCAACTGGCCAAGGCCCAGAGAACATTTTTTAAGAAAGTAAAAGGCAAAGAAACTTTCCACCCTCTTAAAGAAAGCGATAAAGTCATCGAAGCTGTTAAAAAATTTATAGAATAACTTTAGCAAGCCAAAGAAAAGAAAAAAAGCCAACCATATCAGTAACAGTTGTCAATAAAACGGTACTACCAAAAGCAGGGTCCGTACCCATTCTTTTTAAACCCAAAGGGATAATTGCTCCGAAAAAACCCGCAAAAAGAAGACTGATGATCATAGAAAGACCAATAATAAGCCAAATATACTGAATATTGAACCATAAATAAGAAATGAGTCCTACAATCAAAGCAAAGATTATTCCATTAACAATAGAGATAATGACTTCCTTTTTCACAGCATCCATGGCAGTACTAAAATCTAGTTCCCCTAATGCCAATTGGCGTACTGTAACTGTTAACGTTTGTGTTCCCGCATTCCCACCCATAGAGGCCACGATAGGCATTAAGATCGCAAGCGGTATAAATTTTTGTATGGTTTGATCAAAGATTCCAATAATAAAAGAGGCCAATAATGCCGTAAGAAGATTAAGAAAAAGCCATAAGGCCCGACTTTGAATAATATCTATAAGAAAGTCACCAAATGCTTCTTCGTCATCGACACCAGCAAGGTTATAAATTTGCTCTGTTGCCAATTCTTCAATAGCATCAATGACATCATCAGATGTTATTCTACCTAAAAGAATCCCTTCTTTATCTATAACAGGAACATATGATAAATCATATTTTTCAATTATTTTTACACACTCTTCCATTAACTGCGAATCATATACCGAACGAATATCACTATGTTGATCTTTGTCTAAGATTTCAGAAAACTTTTGATTAAAGTCGGCCTGAGTAATGAGATCCTCAAGTGCAATTGCTCCCTTGAGTTTATTTTTGCTGTCGACAATAAAAACTTGGTGGACATTACTCAACTCACCACTTGCCTTAAGAGTTGCCAAACGTTTAATAGACTTTTTGATCGTTTCATTTTCTGATGCCTTAAAAAGCTCCTTCTGCATTATGGAACCTGCTTGGTCTTCAGAATATTTTTTTAGAGATTGAATCTCCTTCTGTTCTTCATGTCCCAAACCAGAAAAAATTGATTCACTTTTTTTACTGTTGATTTCTTCAATCTCTTGAATAAAGTCCGTCGCATCATCAGAGTCGAGCTCTTTGGCCGCCTGTATAAGATCGTTTTTAGGTAGATATTTAACTGTTTCTTCTAAAATTTTCTCAGGAAAATCGAGTAAAACTTCTCCAAGAAACTCTTTAGGAAGCCGCTTTAGTTCTGAAAAAAATATATTTTTATCTTCTTTGAAAACTGTCTTTAAATAGGCCGAAACATCCATCGGGTGGAGACCTGCTCCAAATGGGTCATCAAGGAAAAGCATTATGTTTTCGCTATTTATTTTCTCTTTACTCATTCAGTATTCCAAAAATCCTACGATAAGTACCTTATCGGTCGACTCTGGTATTATCTTGATGTTAAGGTAAACAAAATTTATTATCAGAGTAACTAGGTTTTACCATGGATAGTTTCAAAGAAAGATTAAAAATTGTCATCATTTCTGATGGAACCGGAGAGACGGCCACGGCCATTTGTCGTGCGGCCATGGCCCAGTTTGAAGAAAAAGATGTATATTTCACGCGTTATAAAAATGTGCGTTCTAGAGAACAGGTTGATGCCATTTTTGATAATGTTGCAGAGTCACATGATTTAGTAATCTATACTATGGTTTCCCCTAAAATACGTGGTTATATCGGTGAAGTCGCTCTTAAAAAGCGCGTAAGAAGCTTAGACGTATTAGGCCCTGTCCTAACAACTTTCGCTAACTATTTTGAACAAGAGCCATCCGAAGAGCCTGGCCTTCTTTATGCAATGGATAAAAAATACTTTGATAGAATCAACGCGATGGAGTTCACCCTGAATCACGATGATGGTAGAAACCTAAATTCCCTTCACCTGGCCGATGTTATACTCATAGGTGTCTCTAGAACCTCCAAAACACCATTATCCGTTTATTTATCTCAACATGGTTTAAAGGTAGTTAATATCCCTCTTGTGATGGGCACTAAGCTTCCTAGGCAGCTTTTTGAAGTTGATCAAAAAAAGATATTTGCCCTAACTATTGCTCCAGATGCTTTAATGAAGATTCGTCGTTCCCGTTTAAATAAGCTAGGTTCTCAAAAGCATACTGGTCAATATGCAGATGAAGAAAAGGTTATTGCTGAATTGGAGTGGGCCAGGAGATTGTTTAGTGAAAATAAGAGTTGGCCTATTTTTGATGTCACTAATAAAGCGCTTGAGGAAACTGCAGCTGAGATCCTTCGTCTCATCAACCTTAGAAAAAATAATATGTTTATAAAGAAGAAGTAATTATAAATCTTTTAAAAATGTAAACTTTTCATTTAATTTAAGATTTCCGTCTACTTTTAAGATCACATTCAAATCAAGAAGTTCTTCAATCCTTTTTAAATAATCTTGAAGTTCTAGATTAAGTATTTCTCTAATTTTACATTGCGGTACTTCTCTATTGATGTAATTAACCATTCTAACGTTCACCGTGTCGGCCAATGTTCTCACCAAACCCTCAAGGTTTATAGATTGGTTGCGATTTCCAATTTTATCTCTATCTTTTGAAACGGAATCTAAAAACGTTTTTGTTTCTTCTTGATCAAGGCCCATATTTTGACAAATTTTGGTTGCCGTTCGAATTGTTATAGTTTGTTTATTGGCCAGGAGTCTTGATAAAGCTCCTACATCAACTCCAAGAAACTTTGAAAAGGCACGCAAAGAATAGCGTGGATTTCTTTTAACTCTTCTATCTAATTCGCTTCTTAAAAATTCTCTATAAAAAGCGGGGTTTGCTTGCATAGTTCCTCCTCTTGTTACTCCTTTTAAATATGACAGTTTTTCAAAAACAAACAAGAGACTTAGCTCACTAAGTCCCTAATAATTGGTAAATGTAATAAAAAAACTGTCAAATGCAAGATAAAAAGGGACAGAATGCCACCGGTTTAATTACCAAAGTAAATTGCACAAAAATCTAATACAGCATCCTCTTCTTTAAAATCAACTTTTACTCTTCTCGGTACTGTTCCATCTGTCTCGAGAACTTCGACATCGTAGGATGTAGGTATAATATCTCCTTTCTCATTTATACTTAATGGAAATGAAATATTATTTTTTAATGGTAGGGTTTCCAGTCTCGGTTCTGAAAAAAGGTTAAAACGTAGCTCGCCTTTAATACAATCTCTTGAGGTATTCAAATACCCCACGACCATTGGTTTTGTATCGGGAATAACAATATTCATACTTTGTTTCATGTTAGAGCTTTCAATTTTATAGACAAAAGGCTCTTTGGCCCTAATTTCAACTCTAAGATAATATGTTTTATTTCTATCAAGTTTTTTCTCTAAAATCCCAGATGCATCTAGCTTCTGTTTAGAATTATTAAATAACACCTTATGTTTAGTAAAATCGAAATTTTCAATCAGTATTTTTGCCTCTAACAAATTATTATTCTTAGATGTCGTCTTTTTCGATGATGGTGTTCTCACGTTTTTCATTGGTGCTGGTGGCACCAAATTAATTCCCGCTTGAGAAAGTAAAGGGGATAAAACCTCACGTACCTGTACAGGTAGATCTTGATAAAAAACAACGACAAGAGATGCCGCAATAGCACCCAATACAATAATTCTTTTTAAAGGAAAGCTCTTCTGAACTACTTTTTTTCTTACTTTTTTCTTAGATTTTGTCTTCGTTTTCGATTCTTTTTTCTTAATCGAGCCGGCCTTTTTTCTTCCATTGGCCTTCACAACTTTTTTACGAGCAGGCTTCTTAGATGCCTCAGCTTCTAAGTCAATTCCAGAAGCTTCCTCAAGATTAATGGTAGAGCTTATCTCAGATGAAGGTAGTTCTTTTTTCTTTTCAGGCTCACTTTCCTCAACATCTTCACTCTTATCCTTAATCTTATTTTTCATTTTTTCTTTTAGAGAGAGTCTTTTCGTTCCTTCACTTTCATTTTCAAAACCAAAATCAAAAAGCTTTACCTCTTTTCTCGTAAGATTTTCTGAATCTTTTAACACACTCTGATTAGAGTCATTTTTATCTTTAGTGAATTCATTTTTTAAGTCTTCAAGATAAGGTTTTAAATCAATTCTTCCAAACTCCATTAATTTTTGACGATCTTGTTCTATCTCTTCTTTAAAAAGCTCCTTCGCAAAATACGATAAGTCATTTGCATTAAAGTCTGGATAGTTTGAATATAAGAATTTTACTAAAGAACGATTAAACTGTTCCATATCGGTATAACGTTTCTCTCTATCTTTATTCAATGCGGTTAAAACAATTTCATCAAGTTCTTTGGGAACATTTGGATTTATACTTGAAGGTGCCGGTATTTTACAAGCTTGTATTTTTTTAAGTACCGCAAGATCATTGGCCGCAGTAAAGAGTTTACGACAACATAACATCTCCCATAAAGTAATTCCTACAGCAAACTCATCGTAACGAGAGTCAAGCTCTGCCCCTTCAAGATATTCAGGTGCAAGATATGATAATTTACCTTTGATTGTTCCTGCTTGTGTGGACTCAGAGTTTGTTTCCGCCTTAGCAATTCCAAAATCAATAACCTTCACTGCACCGTCAAATGTAAGCATTAGATTGTGTGGTGAAATATCCCTATGGATTATATTAGAAGTCTTACCTGTTAATTTATCTGTTTTAGTATGGGCATAATGAAGGCCCTGGCAAACTTGGGTTATAATATAAACGGAAATTTCAACTGGAAAAACAAACTTTTTTTCTGTTAGTTTATCGAGATATTCTTTTAAGTTTCGGCCATCACAGTATTCCATGGCGACGAAAAGCTGATCATTATGAATACCATAGTCGTAAGTCTGAACAATATTGGGGTGAATCAAATCAAACGTCACTTTGATTTCATCCATGAACATTTTTTTAAACTCAGGGTCTTGAGAAAATTGAGACCTCACCATTTTTATAGCGACAATTTTATCGGCCTGCTCACCTAAAAACCTGGCCCTATTAATTTGGGCCATTCCACCATCAACCAAATGATCTAAAATCAAATAGCGGCCAAAGCGTGAATATTTTTTATCTTCTGCCATAAAACGTAGTGATTCTCCTCTAACGACTTTTCGGCATATTATGGGGATTCTAAAGATAATTAGGGGCTAAATCCTACAGGCTTTCAGGCACTTAGAACAGTTTTTGAGACTTAAACCCTGGAAAGTTAAGAGATATATTTGCTGTTCCTTCTCTTTTTCTGCAGGCACCGTGTATTTTATAGAGATGAAATGAGTCTCTTTGATAGTCTGGATGCAGTCTAAAATTTAAAGAAAAATCAGGAAGAGAAATCTCTTCATAACCATAAGTCTCAAGTTGGGACTTTAGGTTTCCGTAAGCTATTTTATTGGAATCGAGGAAATATCCAAAGTAAACAAAGAAGTCTCTACAAGTACTAATAATTTCTTTTTCAGATTCGGAAAACCAATCTTGAAAAGAGCTTTCCATAGGAACTCTTGTGTAAATGAAGTCCGATAAAAGAGTAAGTTCTTGGTACCAGGAAAGGCGCTTAAATTGAAGAGTTTCATTAACTCTTTTTTGCTGAATGACAAAACCTTTAAGATTAAAACTTCCTCTTTTAACAAGGTTTTCACTAAGGTTTGAGTAATTTGAGCATGAGAACAATGTAAAAAATAGAATTAATCTCATCATATTAAAATCTCCCCAACCACTCTATAATATCATTAAAACATTTTTTTCTCTCTTTATCATTTAAAATATCTCTTTTGTTCCCAGGATATCTCTTATGAGTAAGTAAATCCGACTCAACAGACATTTCAAATTTTTTGTAATCATCAATCGATGATAAAAGAAGAGTCGGCAAGTCAATAAAATACGAAAAATTAACAACTCTGTGGCCGGTCATATTTATATTTTCAATAAATGCCAGTGGAAAGCTGAAGTCTACTAATGGATCTGAATTATACTTTTCCGCACAGGTTAAATCACCTGTTAAGTCATAACCATTCATTGGAAACTTTACTTTCAAATTGTTTTTTTCTTTCATTAATCTACTTAAGATTTTAAGTCCACTATAACTACTAAATTCGCACTCAAATATAGGATTAATTAAAATTAATCCATTAAGTTTAATTTTTAGAACATTAGAATAAAAAAAAAGGAGATTAAGAATAATAGTGGCGCCTACGCCTGAGCCTACTAAAAAAAGGGGAGCATTTTTTATTATCGATTTTTTATTGAGCAAGGATGCTAAATCTAGAGAACACTCATTTAAATCACTGATTTGATTACGGCTTCCACTACTGAGACCATGACCTTTTAAATCTAAGCAAAAAAATGAAAAATCCTGATTTTTAACGTTATTTATCAGATTCCGAAACTGGTCATGATAGAGTCCTGCATCATGAATAGCTATTATTTGTTTTTTAGAAGTATCTTTTGTTTTTCCAAAATCAAACTTTTGAAAATAAAGTTTTTCGAGTCCATTATAGCTTTTAAAATAGTTACTCGAGTATGACTCATTCATTTTGAATATATTTATTAATGGCCTCTGTAGCAGCATCATCAAGATTATCAAACCTTAAGGAGAAGCCTTGACCACCTTCTAAAAACCTTACAATTTTCCCTGAAGCAGTAAAACAAAAATCATTATTCTCAGGATGAACATTCATTGAGATATTATCACCTACCTGCGCAGGAAAGTCTTGTATTAACACCTGTAGGCCCCCCAAAGAAACATCTCTGCAGACACCCTCATAAACTTGATCGTTATCATGAAAAAATAGTCTTGCAACAAAAGGGCGTCTTTTTGACTGTCTTCTTTCAATCTTTTCCTCGGCCGAAACACCAAAAACAACATCCTCTATATCTGTAAGACCTATCATTTCCCAATCATCCATACCTGGGGTAAAAATATATGTTTTTGTATTTATTCTTTTTTCTTCTGCTAACTTTTTCAAAGTCTCTAATGAAAAAGGCCCATATTCAATCTCTTGAGCTCCCCTGTCCTGACCAATCTTAATGACAAAAATCTTATCATGTGGAGATATACTTTTAAGATCCATTGTAGGTTTACTCTCATTAAGTTCTTTGGCGTCTTTTAGCTTTATCCAATTTTCAAGACCTCTTCTCCAGACATAAGTATGCTCGTTTAAAACACCACGATGGAAAAGATCTTTTACTTTGTCCCCTTCAACAGGTCCGACTTTTTTATCACCTTCAACGTAAAACCATGTTTCTGCCATTTCTAAACTCCCTCTATTCTGTTTTATTTTACCCTGAACAAGTAAATACTAATATTTAGGAATTTTTTTCGCAGACCTGTTTACTCGGTTAATATGCACTAAAAAAATTAAGTTTAAAGCCGATAATTGCTTACATAAAACCTTAAAAGAGGCTTATTGAGTTGGTCATGAAAAAATACTTTTATCTATTATTTTTTATCTTAGTGTCTTGTGGAAAACAGCAATTTGCTACAAATAAGTATGCTGAGGAGCAATCGACCTCCTCTATAAAAACACAGAATTGGAATAATCCAGCATATTCTCAATTCACTTATATTAGACCAAAAGTCGATTTTCTGATCATGATTGATAATTCAGGAAGCTATAATTATATTAAACCAAAAATTGAAGGCAGTTTAAGAACTCTCGTCGATCATATCTCCAATGATTTTGACTCCCAAATAGCTATCGCTCCTCTTATGGGTACCGGAAATTCTTCAGAGTACTATGTTATAGACGAGGATCCTTCCAATTTAATAGGTGTTCCTAATTCTCAACTCATTCCCTTATCTCAAGCAGGACAAAAAATTGTTTCTTTTAATCCTGGACTTGGAAAAGAGCTTGGTTTAGACCGTACAAAGTCTCTTTATAATGATTTTAGAAATAAAAACATTATAAGAGGCGATTCTCATCAAATGGTTGTTCTCATTTCAAATGGAGATCATCTTTCTGGAGATGAACCCACCCCGTATGATATAACAACATTTGCACCTCAAAAATATTTAGGAATTAAAAGTACTCTTACGCAGCAGGAACAGTTTAGATTTTTTACAGTTGTACCTCACACTATTTGTAACGGAGTTAAACAAAGCTATGGTGTCTATAGGAAAGTATCTGGATTATTTTATAATGATGTTCCAAATACTTTTAAAACTTCTTATCCCACTAATGGTGATAGCTTTGATATTTGTGGAAACTTTACAAATATATTTGAATCCATTAACCGAACAATACAGCCAGAAGTACTAAGGCATACCTACGACTATTGGCCACTTGTTGTAACCAACGACTCAAATTATATTCATGACAATGACATTGACGTAGATGATTTAGAGGTCGCCATTGTTGATGTCAATGGTAATGAAAAGCTTCTTCAAAAAAGCACTACCGATGGTTATTCTTATATTGGCTTTCAACAAGGTCTTCAAATAAGAAAATTAATGAATGGTGTTGCAAGTCGAGGTGAAGCATATAACGGTTTTTTTATTAAGCTCAATGGTCAACAAAATGAAGTCACTAACCCTAGCTGGGTAAGAATTCGTACAAAAACCAATACTCATTACTATGGATATGTAAAACTTGACTACAAACCAGATCCTAGCTCAATTAAACTCATCATTAATGGTGCTGAAGTACCAAAAAGTACTACTAATGGCTGGGAGTATTTAGGTGGGCCCTCCACTAGAAATATTCGTATAAAAGGTATCGGTGATTACACTCCCGTTACTCCTGCCGTCACTAAATCGGGCTGGTTTATAAAATTACATGGTAATAAAATTTATACCAATAACTCATCTATAAATGTTCACTATTTTCCTCAAGACTAATAGTCTTTAGGTCGCTTTGAAGAGTTAAAACGAGAGATGGCATTAGTTAAAGAAATACATGGCCATAGCGAATTAAGTCTTTCCAAGTTTGCTGTAACGATTAACCCTTTTCCATCAGGATCAGAAATAGGATCATCTAAAATCTTATTTTTTATAGCATCCTCAAGATCACTTACTTCAAATAAAAATTTCTCTTTTTTGAATTCCTCTAAAATAGGATTCAGCTCAATGACCATTGTTTCATCAGAGGAGCCCATACTCTTTTGTAAGACACGTGAAAGAAATTCTTCACATTTATAAGATATAATTATTTTCTTCTTATCTTCTGTTAATCTTTGAGTATTAAAAAACGCAAAGAGTTTTCTTAAAAGGTCGATATCTTCGACCAAAATAAAACTCCCTTTTTCATCTGGGATTGCTTCTTTCTTTAAAAATCCTTCAGATTCTAAAAGATAAATAAACTCTTCAAACTTTGTATCTTTAAAGCCAAAAATATCAACGATGAAAGTTTTTAATTTATTTTCCTCTAACTTATGTAAAGAACCGTTCACTGTTCCCTGGGCCTTCAAAATCATATAAATGTGAGCAAGGGCCCTTACAATATCAATGTTTTGAAAGTAGCTATACTCTCCTCTCTTTCCCTTATGATAACCAACAGAGTCACTCTCTAAGGCCTTTATTTTTTCATTAGATGCCCTCACCCTATCAGCTAAAGTATTCACAATAACTTTAAACCATGGATTAAGGCCTTGAATCGTTTTATCAAATTTTGAAAAAGGAATTTCTATAAGCTCGACTTTATTAACTGCTACGGCAGAACAGCTTCTCACTTTCGCATCTTCATAAAAATAGGCCATCTCACCGATAACCTCACCACTTCTTAAAATAGCAAGATCTACAAAGCCTTTTCCTTTAGGGACAAAAAGTCTAATTTGTCCCTTTTGGATAATGAAAAGAGAGTCGGCCTTATCTCTGATATTAAAAATTATTTCGCCAGGTTCATACTGAGAAAGAAGTGAATTTTTACCATCTTTTGCCAATTTAAATCCTTTCGATAATCATGGCCAAAGCCTCGCCTCCTCCGATACAGATCGATGCCATACCTCTTTTTAAGTTATTCTTTTTCATTGCGTTCATTAGAGTAACCACAATTCTCGTACCGGAACAACCTATAGGATGACCAAGACTCACGCCCCCTCCATATATATTAACCTTTTCCTGAGATATTCCCAACTCTTTAATGGCCGCCATTGGTACTACAGCAAATGCTTCATTTATCTCAAAAACATCTATATCACTCATACTAATATTGACTTTTTCAGCACACTTTTTCATTGCACTTATAGGAGCTAGAGTAAACCAAGTTGGATCTTGAGCATGAGATGCCCATGAAACAATTTTAAATTCAGCTTGATCCTTATATTTTGCTCCACCTAAAACAACGGCAGCTGCTCCATCATTAATAGTTGAGGCATTGGCCGCGGTAATAGTCCCATCTTTTTCAAAGGCCGGTCTTAGTGTAGGGATTTTTTCAAAGTTTGCTTTCATTGGCCCTTCATCGGTATCAACGATCACTTCACCTTTTCTTGTTTTTATAGTGACAGGTGAGATTTCATCTTTAAAAACACCAGACTGAATGGCGTTTTGGGCCCTTTTAAATGACTCTATTGCAAAGTTATCCTGATCTTCTCTTTTAAATTCAAATTTTTGTACACATTCCTCAGCGCAGTTACCCATCGCACGATCTGAATAAACATCCCAAAGTCCATCCCACTGCATAGAATCTTTAAGTTCTGCTTTTCCAAACTTAGTTCCTGTACGAGATTGGGACAAAAGGTGTGGAGCTAATGACATATTTTCCATTCCGCCACAAACAACCAACTCATGATCCTTTAGGGCAATATCTTTAGCACCCAAAATAATAGTTTCTAGACCAGAGCCGCATACCTTATTAATTGTTGTACAAGGTGTACTTTCAGCTAAACCTGCAAAGAGGGCCGCCTGTCTTGCCGGCGCCTGCCCCACTCCTGCCTGAACGACATTACCCATATAAACTTTTTCGACTTGGTCACCAGATATTTTGGCCTTTTCTAGGGCGCCTTTAATGGCCGTTGCCCCTAATTTAGGCGCAGTTACAGTACTTAGGGCACCTAAAAAGGAGCCACTTGGAGTTCGAGAACCTGAAATAAGATATACTTCCATTTTAAACCTCTATAAAAAATTGATTATTATTAAGAAACTCTTGATCATTATTACTCAAAGCGGTACAAGACTTTCAACCTGTTTTACAACCCTTGAGGTAATTTTTAAAGGATTTTAATAGCTTATGCATGCCAGAAAAGAACATTTTGTACCGGCCAAAAGGTTTCCCCAAGAGTGGGAAGCTCAAGTAGCTGATCTTTTAAACTCAACATATGAAACTAAGCTCAAAGTTCAAGAGGGCTTCTTTGAAGTCTTTGCTATGACATATCCCGATGAAATTCTTCTGGCGGTTAGTTTAAAAAGCTCTATTACTTCTATTTGGCCAATGACACTTAAAGTTTCAGCGGATCTTAACGAGAAGACTAACTCTAAAAAATTAATGGATATTCTCCTTAATTCTGTAGGTCAATTTATTGACCACATTCTTAATGAAGAAGAGGAGTATTTTTTAGATTGGGAAGAAGCGAGCTTTGAAAATATACCTTTATGGTACATGAGTACACGAGAAGATATGGCCTTAAGTCTTGAAGCAGATAAACTGCTTCAAGAGGATCATTCTTCACTATAAGATTTAACGCCAGCTTTAGTTTCGAAGGCAATATCTTGATCATCATCACCAGATAATTCATCTTCACCATCGAATGAATCTTCATCACCTGCGTCAATATTAAGTTCTTTAAGAGTATTAAAGAAGCTTTTTTCGTCCATAAGGTCCTTTAACAGCGCCTCTATATAGCGAATGGGATACTTTTGTACGATTCCTGCAATAATATTCTGAAGTTTACCACTAACAAGAATGCTTTCTTTTTTCTTAATTTGCTTCCAATTTTTAATATAATGAAGTCGACAAAAAGGTCCCGTTGTAGCAGGGTTATCGCATCCTTTCTCAGTACATTCATCAGTAGTGAAAGAAAAGAAGTCCAAACTAAACATACTTGCCATAATGGCATCAAGACCATGCTCTTGAATGACTTCACCTATCTCTTCTTTTAGTTTTTGAGGAGAACTATCTTTTTCAACATCAGCAACTTTTTGTTCTATTTTCCCTTCAAGAGGAAGATCTGGTTGGTTCTCTTTATCCGCTTTCTTTGTAGTTTTTGCCTTGGTCTTTTTCGCCTCTTTTTTAAGAGGCAAACTCGGTTGTTTAGCTTCTGTCTTTTTGACGGTCTTTTTCTTGGCCACTTTTTTAGCTGTTTTTTTCTTAGTTACTTTTTTAGCAGCTTTTTTCTTGGCCGTTTTTTTCTTTTTGGCGACCTTTTTCGTTGCTTTTTTCTTTGCTACTTTTTTCTTAGCAGCCTTTTTCTTAGCTACTTTTTTCTTAGCTACTTTTTTCTTAGTGGTTTTTTTCTTGGCCATTCGAAGGTTCTCCAAAATTTTTTTTAACAAGCTGAATCCTTAAGCTAGATCACTTCATCAATAAAATCAATCATTAGTATGGTCATAAAAGCCTTTCCCGGACTTTTTCCCCAACCGACCTGCGTCTACATATTGCTTTAGAAGCGGACAGGGCCGATATTTTGAGTCTCCAAGTCCCTCATGCAGGACTTCCATTATGGCCAAGCATGTATCTAGGCCAATAAAGTCTGCGAGGGTGAGTGGGCCCATGGGTTGGTTTGTTCCTAATTTCATAGCTTGATCAATATCCTCGATGCTTGCAACCCCTTCATAGAGGGCGTAAACAGCTTCATTAATCATCGGCATTAAAATTCTATTAACCGCAAAGCCGGGGTAATCCTTGGCCTTAACAAATACCTTACCCATTTTTTCTGCGACTTCTTGCGTTGCATTGAAGACATCATCACTTGTCTCAAGCCCTCTAATGCCCTCTACCAACTTCATTACAGGTACAGGATTCATAAAATGCATGCCAACAAAGCGCTCCGGATGACTACAGTTACCCGCTAACATCGTTATTGAAATTGACGAAGTATTGCTGGCCAAAATGCAACTTGAAGATACAACAGCATCCAAGCTCTTAAATATATCTACTTTTACGGCCTTATTCTCAGTGGCCGCCTCTATGACCATTTCACAGTCTACAAACTTGTTCATGTCCTCTATGGTATGAAGGTTTTTCAAAGTATTTTCAACAAAACTTTGATCCCATTTTCCCTTTTGAACCCCTCTATCTAGTTGTTTTTTTATAAAACTTAGTGCCTTTTCTAATGCCTCTGACGAGATATCAAAGAGATAGGTTTTAAAACCACTCATAGCACTCACTTGGGCAATACCTCTTCCCATTTGGCCAGAGCCAACAACACCAATAGTTTGAATATTCATAGACGCTCCTCGATTTCAGGCCATATTAGGACTCCTAAGTAAAAAATTCAAGGAGAACAAGCGTTTTTAATTAAGGACTTATTACTTTTTTATCCATGTCCACTTGCCATCCTCTGGATAATCCATTAAAAAGCTACCTTAAGTTTTGTTTCGCATTAATGAGCAATTCATAAGGAGAAAAAAGTGGCAAACCACAAATCGGCCAAGAAAAGGGCCAGACAGGCCGTTAAAAGAACTTTAGTTAACAAGGTTAAAGTATCTAGAGTTCGTACAATGATTAAAAATCTAAGAAATGCTATCTCTGATAACAACAAAGAAAAGGCCCTTGAATTGGCGCCAAAAGCTCAATCTCTTATCTCTAAGCTTGCTAAATCTGGTGTTATCAAAAAAGAAAACGCTGCTAGAAAGACTTCACGTTTAGCTACACAAGTAGCAAACCTTAAATAGTATAAGTTTTCGTATAAGCAAGGGTCAGCTCTGATCTAAGACTATTAGGTTTGGCCTTTGCTAAAATAAGAAACTTAGAAATTCTCTTAATCTCTCTTTTAAGTTCGTCACTATTCCATCTCTTAGAAGCTACAACTATTTTTTTGTCATACTGACTTAATTGACCTTTTTTGGACTTTGTATAACTCGTATCTGAGATTTTCAGTAAATGATTTTGAATAAAAGAAAACAGCTTGATCCAATCACTTTGAGAGGAATCAATACTTGAGAGCTTTTTATAAAACTCCCTTAGCTTCTTTTCGGTAAGGATATTGGCCAATTCAAATTGATCAAAGTGAGTGTTTTGAAGTAGAGGCGAAAGCTCTGCCAAATTATTAATTCCTCTAGGGTAATTAATTTTTATATTCTTAAGTAAATTAACTATCTCACCAGTGTTGGGTGGCAAAGTCTCAATAATGGCCGATTTAACCTCATGAGAAAGAGATATTTTTAACTCTTCACAGAAGAAATTAAGAACTCGATCAAATTGCCAACTAGGAAAAGAATCAATTTTATAGAAGATTCCTTCTTTGCCTTTCTTTAATTTTTCATAGAATGGGCTTTTTCCCGAAAAGGAGAAAAGAACAAGCCTATCTGAGAGATCAATTTGATGCTCGAGAAACATATCTTGAACGGAGCTCGGAGTACTTTCCGCTAAAAGAACCATAATGGGCCCAGGGTTTCCAAAAAGTCCTAAGTTTATAAAGTTTTCTTCAACCCAGTTTGGTGTCAATTCACTACCTAAAACGATATTTATTTTTTCTTTTACTGCTAACTTAAATTTGAGATGGCCCAAACGAGAAAAATAAGAATCTGTACAATAAAAGGCATATAATCCAAGCGTATTTTTATTTAAGAATTGTGGAAACTTGGAGAAAAACTCCCAAGGCTTTAAGTTAAAATGCATTAAAAATTTCCTGCTCTATTCTTCGAGATGCTTCTACGGCAAGCTCTTCTAAGCTCTTTTCAAAATTACCAAAGCTGTTCGTAAAATTTACGACACCACCGCTATCAGGTTTGAGGTTATCAAAAATTTTACGTGAATAGGACTGTTCAAAAGAGATTTGTTCATTAAAAATAATTCTCTCATTTTTGGGGACAAGAGCACCCATTGGTGAACTTAGAAGATCTAGTTCTTTTTTATGAGGATTTTTTAATAGAATAAGGCGAAGCTGGAGCTGATATTTAACAGACTGTGGTAAATATAATGGTTTTCTTTGCCCAAGAGAGTCTCTAACGGCCCCATCTGTAAATATTTTTGAATCTACCTTAAAAAGATCTTTCCTTCTCTCCGGCCCAGATATAACGCCCAACAAAATAGCATCCTGCTTCATATTGTTACCTGAAACAACTTTTAAGTCACGATACTTAGAAAGCAATGCGAATACTTCTTTTGTAAAAAGAGCACTAGTATGGGGAATGCTTGAGTGGTTAATAAACATAGGAACTGCAACCGACTTTATATTATAATGCTTAAAAGGGTTTGTAGTTCTATCAAAGTGGTAACCGGCACAAGAAACAAGAAATAATAGAAGCAATAGTTTCATACCCCATTATTAGCACAACTAAACAGCTAGGGGAAAACATAAGAAGAATATGCAATATGTCATTTAAGTCACTTTCTGATATTTTTGGCGTAAATCGCCCTCGTAAAAAGTTCGGCCCTAAAAAAGCAACAACAGATGCAGTGCTAAATTTTCTTGACCTCGTTCACTCTTGGGAAGATATTGTAGGCCCTCGTATTTCATCCCACACACTTCCCTTAAAAAATAATAATAACTGCCTCACTATTCTTACAGATCATCCTGTTTTTTCCCAACAACTGAGTTTCTTAGAAAAAGAAATCATTGAGAAGGTAAAGAGAAAGTTCCCTCAACTTACAAGAGGGGTTTCTAAATTACGCTTTCAAGTTAATGCCAAATTTTTCAAAACTAAATTTGAGCAAATTCAAAAGATAAAACCGGAGAATAAACCAATAATACTTCACCCAAGAAGCCCAGAGTATAAGATTTTAAAAAAAGAGTTTGAAGAACT
>JAURDE010000068.1 GCA_030828105.1 Bdellovibrionota bacterium
AGCAAGATGCTCCTTTTTAATAAAACCTCAGTTTCGGCTGAGGTTTTTTTTTGCCTAAAATTTAGACAGATCCCTTTCGACGGGTTTTCTTGTCTTTTCACTTATCCCTGTCGTTAAGGCACAGTCTAACACTGGTCTGAATCAGCTCCATTTAATCAAGAAAAATTTTGTCTGCATCTGTCCTCAATAGACCCAAAGTGCGATTGTTGTAAAGAATGTAACTATTACTGGGGATAAATCTAGTTCAATACAAAGTAAAATAATATCAGATCAAAAAGATAACACCGATAATAGTTGGGGTTTGGAAGCGAAAAATATTATTAGTAAAAGAAAGGCCGATACTTCTAAATCTAAACATAAAAACCTATTTAAAATAATTTCAAATAAATATTTTAAAGGCCTCCATTCTAAAATCCTATATAAATAGGGGTGAGAGTTGAAATAGGTCGGGTATAAGTTGGACTTAAATGCTCGGTGGCCTATAACTTCTATTCAAATATTAAGGATAGAATTTCATCATAGAAAGAAAATCAGTTAAAATAAAAAAACATGAGGTTTGTTTCAAGGAAGAAATTATGATTTCTAAAATTCTTAAGTACGAGTTGGGTTTATTATTTTTTCTCACGTTTTGCTCTTTTTGCGCTTTTTATTTTCAAGAGCGGCTTCCGGATAACTACCTCGAAATATCATCATTAAATGAAAGTATGAATTTTCTTACTTATTATATTTCTTCAATTATCTCAGTAACGGGTTTCTTTGTAGGTCCATGGGTTTTTTTCCCTTTCTTTATTTATGCTCTTCTTTATACTTTTCTTTACTCAACAAGAGAATATTACCTAGACTCACTCAATATTGTTTTCATCACAGTCTTTTCTCTTTGTGCTTCTTATCTTTTTTATCCTCTAATGCTAGGTGAAGGTCTTAAGTTTGTGATAAATAATAAACTTAATGATATTATCATGATTTTATTATTGCCCGTTTCAATTATTGGATTTTTAGCATCTACTTTTAGAGAAAGTTTTTTCGAAAAATGTAACGCTGGTTTCATAATATCCAAGAAATATGCTGTTAATAAATGGATAGCTTTTACTAATAAGATAGATGATATTAAGTTCTTTAAATTTGAAAAAAAATTTCAATCACAAAATAAAATAAAAAATAAATTTAAAATCATACCTGAAGGTTTACTCAAAAGGCTAAGTCGAAAAAGCAAACTTCAAAAAGAAGAGGTGAGATCATTTGATACTCCAGAACATAAAACTGATAATGAGATTTCTTCTAAGAATCAAGTCCAACTCGAACTTGACGTAAAAGAAGAAAAAGTTTCAGTACCAATGCCTCCAAAGAAAATCCAACAAAATACAAATTATTTTGAAGTATTAGGAAATCTTAAATTAAACCATATTCGAGAAGAGATTAAAACTCCAGGAGATGATTACTTCGATCAAATTATTGATAGAATCGAATCTAAACTTAAAGAGTTTAAAATAGAAGGACAGATAATTAACATACTTAAAGGGCCTGTGGTGGACACCTTTGAACTAGAATTGGGCCCAGGTGTTAAAGTTTCAAAGGTAACTAATCACAGTCAGGACCTTAGTTTGGCCCTCTATGGTGCTCCCATTCGTATTGTTTATCCTATGAAAGGTAGAACAACTCTTGGTATTGAAGTCCCAAGAAACCCTCGCGAAATTATTTATCTAGAAGATATTTTAGAATGCAGACATTACAAAGAAAGTCATGCATCTCTTCCTCTTACAATGGGTAAAGATGCTTTTGGTGAAGTGAGCATTATGGACCTCGCTTCAATGCCTCATATGCTTGTCGCAGGTGCTACAGGAGCAGGTAAATCTGTGTTTGTTAACACTATCCTTGTATCTTTACTTATGAAAAAATCACCAAAAGATTTACGTCTTGTTTTGATAGATCCTAAACAACTTGAACTAGTACTCTACTCGTCACTTCCTCACTTGGCCTTACCTGTGGTTACTGAGGCAAAGATTGCATCACTTTCTTTAATGTGGGCCTGTCAAGAAATGGAAAGAAGATACTCAATTCTTAAAGAAATGGGGGTTAGAAATATCGATGGATTTAATAAAAAACTTCCATCGGCAAATAATGAGGAATTAGAAGCAATAAAAAAGTTTTATAAAACAGATGAGGATTTTAAATTGCCTTATCTAGTCATTATAATTGATGAATTCGCTGACCTTATCCTTACTAAGGCCGGTAAGGAAATAGAGAATAATATCTGTCGACTTGCGGCCAAGGCCAGGGCGGCCGGTATCCATCTCATTATTGCAACTCAAAGACCTTCAGTTGATGTCATCACAGGGCTTATAAAATCTAACTTCCCTACAAGAGTGTCTTTTAGGGTAACAACAAGTATAGATTCAAGAACTATTCTTAATAGTATCGGGGCCGAACTTCTCTTAGGTAAAGGAGATATGCTTTATAAGGCCGGTGTTGAAACAATGAGAATCCATTCTGCCTTTGTTAATGAAAAACAAATTGAAAAGCTTACAAATCTCATAGGAGAAGTTGAAGGTCAGTTTAATCAGGATGCACTTGATTTCCTTGAAAATGAAGGGGCAGAAGAGAAAGATCCTTATGCTTATGGATCTCATATATCTACTCCAGGGGATTCAAGTGAGGATGACCTCTATGATGAGGCCGTTAAGGTTGTGATGGAACAAAGAGCGGCGAGTGCTTCAATGCTGCAAAGAAGACTAAGAATTGGCTATAATAGGGCGGCGAATTTGATTGATGAGATGGAGCAAAAGGGAATCGTAGGATCTGCTCAAGGCTCCAAGCCTAGAAAAGTTCTTTCTGGTGTCGATGCCTCCGAGTATTAAATGATCTTTTCCAGAGAGCAAAGATAAGCTTTTCTGTAATTAGCTGAAAATACGTTATATTTTCTTTTTAACCCAAGGTGTCTTTTGGGTCCTCAATTATATATTGATGACGCACAGAGTATTCTAGTAAAAAAAGATACTTGCCCGCTTTGGTTCACTATGTTAAATGATATTTTCCGTTACTAAATACGGGATTTAACAACGCTCAGTCACCTTTTCAAGAGGTCCTGGTTAAACAGGTATAAAGGTGATTTGACTAACCTCAAGACAGGAGAATTTATGTCTAATGAACTTCAACTTAAAAACCTACTAGAGGCCGGTGCTCACTTTGGACACCAAACTCAAAAATGGAACCCAAAGATGAAAAAATACATCTATGGGGAAAGAAATGGGATTTATATTATCGATCTAGGTAAGACAATTCCAATGGCCAAAAAAGCTTATGACTTTTTGAAAAATGTTTCTTCAGAAGGAAAACCAGTTCTTTTTGTTGGAACTAAGAGGCAAGCCTCCCCAGTTATTAAAGCTGTTGCTAAAGAATGTGGAGCTTTCTTTGTTTCACATAGATGGCTAGGTGGGATGCTTACAAACTTTAAAACAATTGCTCTTTCAATTGATAAACTTAGAAAAGTTGAAAAAATGAAAGAAACAGGTGACTTCGATCTCCTTACTAAAAAAGAAAGATCAAAGATTGATAAGGAAGTAACGAAGCTTGAAAGAAACCTTGGTGGAATTAAAGATATGAGAAAACTTCCAGGGGCCATTTTCATCGTTGATCCAAATAATGAGAGAATTGCTGTAAAAGAAGCTAATTGTCTTGGTATTCCTGTTGTGGCCGTTGCAGATACTAACTGTAACCCTGAAGGCGTAGACTACGTTGTTCCAGGTAATGATGATGCTATCAAATCAATTACTCTTTTTGCTGAGTATTTTGCCAACTCTGTAACTGAAGGTAATGCAGCATCAATGAAAAAAGGTAAAAAGTCTAAAGAAGAGCTTGATAGAGATGTATCTCTAGAAAAGGAAATCCTATCTAAGTTCGAAAAAGATATTGACCTTAAAGAAGACTAAATCAAAATTGAGAGAGGTATAAAATGGCTATAACTGCAAGTGCTGTAAAAGAATTAAGAGAAAAAACTGGTGCTGGAATGATGGACTGTAAAAAGGCCCTTTCCGAAACTAATGGAGATATGGAAAAAGCTGTAGATTTTTTGAGAAAAAAAGGTCTAGCTGCTGCCGCTAAAAAAGCCGGTAGAATCGCAGCTGAAGGGCTTGTTCATTCTTATATTCATGGTGGAAAAATTGGTGTGTTGGTTGAAGTTAACTGTGAAACAGACTTTGTTTCAAAAAATGAGGACTTCAAAGTTTTCGTTAATGACATTGCCATGCATATCGCTGCTAGTGACCCTAAATTTATAAGAGCTGAAGAAATGGATGAGGGTTTCAAAAATAGAGAAGCTGAAATCTATGCAGCTCAACTCAAGGATCAAGGCAAGCCTGAAAATATGATTCCTAAAATTGTTGAGGGAAAGATTAATAAACTTGCACAAGAAGTATGTCTTCTTGAACAAAAGTTTGTGAAGAATCCAGATCTAACTATTAAAGAACTTTTAAATGAAATCACGCTAAAATGTGGTGAAAAGGTCGATATTAGAAGATTTGTTAAGTTTAACCTCGGAGAAGGTATTGAGAAAAAAAGCGATAACCTTGCTGATGAGGTAGCCAAGCTAAGTGGCAAAAATTAAAAAGCAATAAGGGCCTTAATTGGCCCTTTTTTTTTACTCTAAGGTTAAATATGAAATATAAAAGAATTCTTCTTAAGCTCTCAGGTGAGGCCCTTTCAGGTAATGGAGGTGATGGCAGTGGGATTAATCCAGAAACTCTAAAACTTTTTTCTGAAGAAATTAAAGAATTAAATGGACAGGGAACTGAGGTGGCCATTGTTATTGGTGGTGGAAATATTCATAGAGGAGTTGCAGGTACGACTAAAGGAATGGATCGCACAACTTCAGATCATATGGGAATGTTGGCCACTGTTATTAATGCTCTTGCTCTTCAGGATAGTCTTGAAAGAGAGGGAGTTAAAACTAGAGTTTTAACGGCCATAGAGATGAGAGAGATTGCGGAGCCATATATTAGAAGAAGGGCCATTAGGCATTTGGAGAAAAAAAGAGTAGTTATTTTTGCTGCTGGGACAGGGAACCCTTATTTTACCACGGATACTGCGGCCGCATTACGGGCCAATGAAATAGATGCAGATTGCGTTCTTAAGGCAACAAAAGTAGATGGAGTGTATGATAAGGATCCTATGAAAGACAGTAGTGCGGTTAAATATGATAGGTTAAGTTATATTGAGGTATTGCAGCAGGGACTCAAAGTAATGGATTCTGCTGCGATTAGTCTTTGTATGGACAACGAAATTGATATTATTGTGTTTGATGTTTTTGAAAAAGGGAATATAAAACGTGTAGTATCTGGTGAAGTACTCGGAACTGTTGTCACAAAATAAAGGGGCACTTGAAATGATAAATGAAATTAAAGTAAATCTTGAAAATGCTAAAAATAAAGCTATTGATTCTCTTAAACACCAGCTCACAAAATTGAGAACAGGAAGGGCAAATGCGGCCGTTCTTGATGGGATTAAAATTGAATATTATGGTAACCCAACTCCTATTAATCAAGTTGGACAGATTAGTACTCCAGAAGCGAGGCTTTTATGTATTCAACCCTTTGACAAAAGTCTTATCTCCGAAATTGAAAAGGCCATTTTAGGCTCTAATATAGGACTCACACCATCTAATGATGGAAACCTGATAAGAATTCCTTTTCCTACTCTTACAGAGGAGAGGAGAAAGGACATTGTGAAGGACCTTAAAAGATTTGGTGAAGATGCTAAAGTTGCAGTTAGAAATGCCAGACGAGACCAAAACGACACAGTTAAAAAAGCTGAGAAGGCAAAAAATATATCAGAAGACGATTCCAAGAAATTCCAAGGAGAAATCCAAGACTTAACAGACAAGTTTATTGCTGAAGTCGATGGAATTGTGAAGTCTAAAGAAAAAGAGATTTTAGAAGTTTGATAACTTATGGGCCTTGATCTTCAGAACCTAAAGCATGTGGCGATTATTATGGATGGCAATGGCCGTTGGGCAGGCTTGCGCTCGCACTCAAGAGTATGGGGCCATATCAGAGGTTCTGATATCGTCTCTAGTATTGTGGAAGAAGCGGATGAGTTTGGATTAAAGGCCTTAACTCTATATGCATTTTCTACGGAAAATTGGTCAAGACCTCTTACGGAAGTTAAAGTTCTTTTTAAGCTCTTAAAAAAGTTCCTTAATAGAGAGCGTGAGCGAATTTTAAAAAATAAAATTAAGTTTAAAGTTATCGGTGATGTCTCTGAGTTACCACTAAAAACAAAACAACTGATTAAAGACCTAGAAAGAGATACCCGTAATATGGAAGGATTAGAATTAACCTTTTGTTTTGGGTATGGCGCAAGAAAAGAAATCATTGATGGCGTTAATCAATTCATTAAACAAAACCCTGGGAAAGAAATTACTGAGAATGATCTAAACGACCACCTTTATATACCTAAAATGAGAGATGTTGATCTTTTAATAAGAACAGGTGGTGATCAAAGGATATCTAACTTTCTCCTTTGGCAAGCCGCTTATGCTGAACTCTACTTTACTCCAACCAAGTGGCCTGAGTTTACAAGGCTTGAGTTTAGAGAAATTTTAGAAGACTTTGGTAATCGTGAAAGACGTTTTGGGCAAGTGAGAGCATCTCAAAGTTTAATGGAAAGTATAGAACAGGCCCAGAAAAATAAAAGTCAATTAAGGAATTGAATGTTAAGTAATACTACTCAAAGAATTTTTTCTGCCATTGTTATACTCATCATTGTTGCTATTTGTGTTTACTTTGGAGTTAATTCTTCTTTAGGCCTCATTGCTTTGTTTGGGGTGTTGGCCCTCGAAGAAATACAAACAAACTTCCTAAAAATAAAGAGATTCTCAGCTATCTATATTCTTAATCAAGTGATCTTATTAAGTTCTTTTGTGTTGGTTTCAGTCTTTTTTAGAAATACTACCTGGATTAATTTTTTTAATTATATTGCTGTAGGAATTTCCTTTATACAAATAGTATATCTTTTTTATGTTGATATGGATTCTGCTCTCGTAGAAAATCTTATGAGAAAAGTTCCCGTTTTTCCTTCTATTATTATTACTTTTCCTCTTCTTGCTATCTCAAGTATTCTCTATCATGACTCCTGGAAAACTATTTTGGCCATTATGTTAGTCGTTAATTTTGGTATGGATACAGGAGCGTGGCTTTTTGGCAAAAACTTTGGAAAGCATAAACTTTGGGAAAAAATTAGCCCTAAAAAGACTATCGAAGGGCTAATAGGAGGGATTATCTTTGCAGCAGTTCTTAGTGGCTTGTTGTGGCAATTTACCCTAGGAAAAATGTCCATTGCCCTTTTCTTACTTTTTTCTCTTTTGGCCCTCTTGTCACAAGTTGGTGACCTGATACAATCTAAGATAAAGAGGCAATTTGGAATTAAGGATAGCGGAACTTTGATACCAGGTCATGGTGGAGTTTACGATAGAATTGATAGCTTATTGTTCTTAGCGCCATTTTTCTCTGTGGCCATTAACTATATAGTATAATTTTTATTTAACTAAAGGGAGTAAAGTGGAAAAAATTATAATCTTTATTCTTTTTCTTGGACCACTTGTATTTTTTCATGAACTAGGACACTTCTTTTTTGCCCGGCTATTTGGTGTAAGAGTTGAAACTTTTTCAATTGGATTTGGACCAAAGCTAATTAAATTTTTAAGAGGTGATACAGAGTATGCTATATCGGCCATTCCTCTGGGCGGATATGTTAAAATGTTTGGGGATGATCCAAGGAAAAAGGACGAAATTCCACAAGAGCTAAGGGACATAAGTTTCATTCATAAGGGCAAATGGGCCAGGTTTTGGATTGTTATAGGAGGGCCTTTAGCAAACTTTATTTTGGCCTACTTTATATTTTTCTCCTTACTCATGTCTGGTGAAAGAATCCCAGAAATAAAAACAGGTGTGATACCTAAAGATACAATTCTTTTTGAGCAAGGAATAAGAACAGGTGACATTGTTAAAAAGGTAAATGGTAGAAACGTTTACAATCCTGCCGACCTTTCTTTAAAAGAGGGTGAAATTCTCACAGCTCTTGAAGTAGAGCGTCTGGGAGAAAGAAAAGTTTTAAATACAACATTTACGGGTAATCAGTTTCTTGAAAACCTAATGAAGTATCCTCCCTACTTACGTAAACCTCTTCTTGTTGGTACTGATGGCAAAGAATATGCCCTTTCATTTGATAAAGAGAAAATAGACTTTAAACGCTCCCTTGATGAAATGGCCCAAAGGTCCCAATCAAAGCTTTACCTCTTTAGTAAAATTATTGGAGAACAATACAAATTTAATAAAGAAGTTCTCATTACCCATGAGACCAGTGACGAATTTTTTATCAAGCTTAAAGAATTAAATTTAATTCCCTATGATCTAACTGTGAAGAGCGTGAAAATGGGCTCTCCCGCTGATAAAACGGGAGTAAGGGCCGGTGATATATTTGTCTCTATTAATGGAGAGGAGATTTTTAGCTTTGAGGACTTAAGAAACAAATTGCAAATATCTAAAGAATCTAAAGCAAAACTCACTTTTTATAGGGATGGAAAACTCCAGAGCACTGAAATTACTCCAGAAGTAAAAACTGAAAATGATCAAACCTATAAATTGATAGGTGTTTATAGCTCGGGTGAGTTCCTTTCACCTAACTTTATAATGACTGAGTCTAAGGGACTTAGTTCTGCTCTTGTTGCTGCGCTTGATAGAACTTGGGATGGAACCGTTAAAACCTTTGATGGCTTTAAAAAACTCTTAAAAGCAGAAGCACCTTTTAAGTCAATCGGTGGGCCATTATCTATAGGAAAAGTGGCCAGTGACTCATTTAATACAAGCCTTTCTTACTTTTTTCAATTAATGGCACTGATTTCCATAAATTTAGGGATAATTAACTTATTTCCCATTCCCGTTCTTGATGGTGGTCATATAATGTTTATTATTTTTGAAATTTTTAATAGAGGACCATTATCTGAAAGAAAAATGGAAATAGCTCAACAAGTAGGTCTTTCCATACTTCTTATGCTAATGGTGGGGGCCATATTTAACGACTTCTCGAGGTTTTTTTAATTCATGAACTATCTTTATATTGATACAACTTTTCAAATAAATGTAGGTATTCTCAATTCCAATTTTTATTGGAGTAACCTTACTCATGTTAGTGATAAAAAATCGTCTGCTCTTTTACATACTCTGATTCATGAAAATTTGGAGGCCTTAGATATCGATGTTAAGGAATTAGCAGGTGTTTTCGCTGTTGCCGGTCCAGGCAGCTACACTGGAGTTCGTTTATCAGAAGGCCTTGCCCAAGTTTTTGATTGGCAAAAAATTCCAACCTATTCTTTTTATCACTTTGAGGTTCCTTACTTATCTCAAATAGCAGAAGAAGGAATATTTATTTCTAAGGCCTTTAAAGGGGAGTTTTTTGCTTATCAATGGTCTGGAGATAAAAATAAAATGAATCTATTTCCATTATCAGATTTAGAATCATTTATGGCCTCAAACCCAGGTCCATTTTTTACCCATTTTGAAGAAGATTTAAAACTTAATAAAAAAATACAGTCCACCCAGCAGCTTATTATTGATTCACCAGCACGAATTTTTGAAAAAGTTAAGAAGCTCAATCTTAGGCAAAGACCGTTTTACTATAGACCTCTTGATAAAGAGTTTAAAAAGCAATAGTGATGAAATCATTTTTAGATAGAAGAATACATTTAGCTTTTTTGTCTCTTTTAGTAATTTGTTACATTGCCTCCTGGACAGGTCTATTTTTTTTCACGGTTATATTTTATGTTTTAAGCTATTTTTACTTTCGACAAAGAGATATAGAGTACAACTCAGACTCAGATTTGACTAATAGAGTTGTTAGCGCCCCCGTATCAGGTAAAGTCATTAATATAGAGCAGTCCAAAAGCACAGAAGACTTCAGACAAGAAATGAGCTGTTTAGTTGTTCGAGTTGGGCCATTGAATGATTTTGGTATTTTCTCACCCATAAATGCAGAAGTAAAAGATGTAGACAAAAGGGTTGGCCTTGCCCATTTTCGTTATAGAAAAAATGAATCAACTGATGCTAGCGCAATGCGCCTTATTCTTGAAGATAAACAAAATATAAAATTAGTGATAGAGTTTGTTCAATGCACCTTAGGACTTTTACCCCAGTTTAAAGTGCTTGCAGGTGATTTTGTTAAGTTAGGTGCCAATATTGGTTATTTTCCTTTTGGCGGCATTGTTAAGGTTTATATACCTAAAGGGGTAAAAATAATGATTCGTCCAGGAGAGGAAGTTGTCTCTGGTGAGACAATTTTAGGGGGATTTGAGCAATTGGATAATAATAATGAATGATAAACTAGATTCCAAAAAACTGACCTATTTTTTACCAAATATATTTACTGCTCTCAATATGGCATGTGGTTTTGCCTCTATATTAATTTCGGCAAAAGGTCACTTTTATATGGCCGCCATTCTTATTCTAGTTGGTGGTATTTTTGATTTAGTAGATGGTCGAATTGCAAGATTGACTGGTACTGAATCTCATTTTGGAGAGCAATTCGATTCGATGAGTGATCTTATAAGCTTTGGCGCGGCCCCGGCCATGTTACTCTATCACTTTTCTCTTGCTGACTTTGGTAGGCCAGGTCAAGTAGTGGCCTTTCTATTTCTTCTCTGTGGAGCTTTAAGGCTTGCTCGCTTTAATGCTAATATTGAAAAAGTTAGCTCTGAGTTCTTTCAAGGGCTACCGATACCAGGGGCAGCAGCTGCTCTTACAGGTTTGGTTCTTTTCACAATGGAGTATAAAGATCTAAGGGACATAACTTTTCTATTTCCTATTTATGTCATTTTTTACTCTTTTCTTATGATATCTAATATTCCTTTTAATTCATTTAAAAATTCTATGTGGGTTAAAAAGCATAAGAGAGCAACGTTATTTTTTATCTTTCTATTACTTGCATTGTTGTTGACTTACGAAGAGCTGATGATTTTTATTTATATCACGATATATGTTCTGGGTTGCATAATTTATTTCTTCCTTCATAAAGGAGAACTCAAGAATATATTTGAGTGGAAGGGTGATCATGATATTTAAAACACTCCTTATATTTGTTTTTAGTTTTACGGCCTTCGCTGATATGGGGCAAAACCTCCCTTACCAAATTGAAGATTCACCACTTGAAGAACTTAAAGCTGAGATGGAGGGAGTGGATGGCTTCATACCTGAAATGGGCCAAGAAGAAGAACAAGAGATTTTAAAGTCGAAGAAAAAAAAGGGAGTCATTGGTTTACCTGATGATGAATCTGACTATCTGTCTACTCCCGGAGCAATTTCAACATCGCCCGTAGGTGTAGGGAATATGACTCCTGGAATTTATGAGGATGAAGAAAACTACTTAGAAAACTCCAATGAAAGATTCTCTCGGAAAATCATGGATATGGGTAAAACTGGTTTTGAATTAAGTTATATTGTTAATGACTATGATTTTGAAGGGAAAAACGACGTTTTTAATAGAACTTATGATTCCGGTGGCCCAAAAGATCGTAGAGGTGGAACAATCCACATGGGATTTAATAATTTTTTTCATAGGGGATTTTTTGATTTGGCCTACGGTTATAATATAGGTGTTGGTTTTTCTTCTGGTCGTGGAGTCTTTGTTGGCTCTCAAGAAAAAAGTGATGCTCGAGTTGATTTGTGGCAAATTCCTTTTGATCTTTCTGGAACTGTAGAAATGAATATATCTAGATATATAAAGCTTGCTGCTTCAGTAGGACCTTCGGTTATGTTTCTAATGCAAGTTCGAGATGACCGAGATAATGGTGAAAAAGGAAAAAGAAGAAGGCAAGTAGGATATGGTTATTTTGGATCTGTTAAATTTAAAATATCTTTATCTGAAATGTTTTCTAGCAACTCTTTTGCTCTTATGAGAGATAGCGCTGTAAGTAGGTATTATCTAAATCTAGAGGCCAGAACACAAAATTATGATAACTTTCAGGATGAAATAAAAATTACCGGAAATTCCTTTGGGCTTGGATTTTCCTTTGAATTCTTATAGAAAATCCCTGTGCAAAATTACTATAAAATTACTTGCTCCTACCAGGGGACCAACTATTGGGGTTGGCAAATTCAGGATAATGGGCCAACGGTTCAGGGCCATATTAATAATGTTTTGGCCAAAATTAGTAAATGTAACCCAGAAGATATCAAGACCTTGGCAAGTGGAAGAACAGATAGAGGTGTGCATGCCCTCGCTCAGGTCTTTAGGGCCACTCTAGCTTTAGAAATTGAAGCTCTATCGCTAAAAAAAGCAATGAATTCTCTATTAAATAATGACATTCGGATAGTCCATGTTGAACCCTGTGAATCAGATTTTCATCCCATAAGAGATAGTATTTCCAAGAAGTATGTCTATTTATTTTCTTGGGAAAGCTCTGAACTACCTTTTGATCAACCTTTCATTGCTCCGTGTCCTAAGGTCCTAGATCTAGAAAAGATTAAAAAGGCCTTGAAGCTAATCGAAGGAACTCATGACTTCTCTAACTTCAGAACCTTAGGCACAGACGTTAAAACCACTATTAAAACGATTTATAAGGCCGAAATTCAAGAAGCAGAGCAAACACTTGGCCCTTTTAGAAGTAAACGGCCAGTATACCAACTCAGTTTTGAAGGAGATGGCTTTTTAAAACAAATGGTGAGGCTATTGGTTGGGGCCATTTGGAATATAGGCTCTGGAAAGATAGAGCTTGTTGATTTAGAAAAGGCCCTAAAAGCAGAGTCAGAAGTCCGTATTGGTGCAGTTGCTCCTGCCTGTGGACTTTATCTCCATAGTGTTAAGTATCCCTAAATTTTAACCCTTTAAATTGACTTATCGGTCCATAACCGATAGATTCACTCAATATTCTACAAGTGACAGCGCGCATCAAAAGGGGCTAATATGTCATATTCAATCCACGATATTAATGGTTGTACTAAAAAGCTTAGTTTCGAGTTCGAAAAGTTAGATCTTTCTGACCAAATCAATAAGGCCGTTAAAGAAAAACAAAAGACCGCTAACCTTAAAGGTTTCAGACAAGGGAAGGCGCCTTTGGCCATGGTTCAAAAACTTTTTGGACCTCAAATTGAATCGAATGCTCTCAATGAATTTGTTAAAGAGCAATTTTTTGATGCCATAGAAAAAGAAGATCTCAGAATGGTTGGTTATCCAACTTTTGAAAATATGAATTACGAAGAGGGAAAGAAAGTTTCTTTTGATGCTAAAGTAGAAATTTTCCCAACTGTAGCTCTAAAAGATATGTCTTCTTATAGTTTTACAAGAGATAGTGTTGATGTAGAAGATGAAGAAGTTGAGAAAATGCTTAAGTCTAGACTTGAGTCTAAGTCGGAAATGAGTGAACTTAAGGATGCAACTCTAAGTAATGGCCATTTTGCTGTCATGAATTTTCAAGGTGAAAAAGAAGACGGTGAAAGACCAGAGAATATGAAAGGTGAAGAATTTCTACTTGAAATTGGATCAAATCAATTTATTCCAGGCTTTGAGGAAAAAATGATTGGAATGAAAGCAGGAGAGAAAAAAGATATCGATTTGACTTTCCCAGCTGACTATCATGTAGAGGATCTTCAAAATGCAAAAGTAAAGTTTGAAGTAGAAGTACTAGAAATTAAAGAAAAGAAATATCCTGAGTTATCAGAAGAGCTTGCAAAGGAATTAGGAGAAGAGTCTGCTTCTTCTATGAGAAATAATATTAAAGATAACCTTGTTCAACAAAAAACAAGAATGGCAGATCAAAAACTACAACAAGAAATTCTTGAAAAATTAATTGAAGAAAATAAATTTGATGTGCCTACAGCAATGATAGCCCAACAAAAAGAAGCACTTAAAAAAGATGTTGAGAAAAATATCAGACAGCAAGGCTTCACTGATCAAATGGTTGAAGATTATTTTGAAAAATGGGCGGGAGATCTTAACTCTAGAGCAGAGTTTCAAGTAAGATCGGCCCTTATTCTTGAAGAGCTAGGTAAAAGCTTTAGTGTTGAAGTAACTGAAGATGATCTTAATGATAA
>JAURDE010000076.1 GCA_030828105.1 Bdellovibrionota bacterium
TGGCCTATATGAAAATGCTCTTGATAAAAATAATGATGGAAGTACCGCTGGTACACCAGAAGAAGAGTGGGCCCAGTACTTAGTTGATCTTAAGTATAATTTTACGGATAACTTTTATGTAGCTGGACGTTACAATGTGGCCGAACACAAAAAGGCAGCTGGGGTAGCTAGCAAAGAAAAAGTTAACAGAACTCAACTAGGACTTGGTTATCATCTTACCGACTCGGTTCTTATAAAAGGAGAGTGGATTAAGCAAAAGTATAAGGACATCACTTCCACCTCGGCCAGTACTTACTGCTCAACTTCTGAAAAGAATGCTACCTCACCAAACAATTGTGCTGTAGGGGCCGAGTTTGATGGTTGGTCTATTGAGGCCTCGGTTCACTTCTAATGAGTGATTCCAAGCTAGTCTGGTCCTCTGAATCAGGGGATCAGAGAAAAAATAATGATAAAAATAAAGATGCTCCAGTTGATGAATCTCAACTGGAGCTTAACTTGAGAAGACTTACTTCAGGTAAAGGAAGAACCGTTATTGAGATTACAGGGCTTCCTAGCAATAAAAACTGGTGTAAAAAGCTATCAAAGGAGCTCAAAAAATCTCTTGGAATCGGGGGCTCCTACAAAGATAACAAGATTGAGGTTCATGGAGAGAAAATGGATCAAGTACTGGCCTTTTTAGATAAGAAAAAGATTAAATCTAAAAAGGTCGGGGGCTAACGAGATATTTTTCCTAAATACCAGTCTATCATCATTTTAAAGTCACAAATAAATGAATAATAAGGCCATTTAAATGTGGCGGGTCTATTTTTCTCAAAAACAAAATGTCCAACCCATGCAAAAGCATAACCTTGAATAATACCCACAGCAATGAACCAGTAGCATTTAAAAATAAGGGAGAGGGTTATGATTATAATGGATAGGCTCGTTCCAAAGACATGGAGGCGTCGACAGATCTTATTGCCGTGCTCAGAAAGGTAAAAAGGGTAAAACTCTTTAAGTGAATTAAATTTTTTGTCCATAACTCATTTCTATTCCAAAGAGCTTTTTTATTCCAGACATCTTGTGTTATAAACAAGTCATGGAAAGAAATATTATTTTCTCTGGAGGCGGCAGTGGTGGTCATGTATTGCCAGCTATTACCCTCATAGATGAGCTTCAAAAGGGCCCTCAGAATAAGATCCACTATATTGGTGGTGAAAAGGGAATAGAGCGAGAAATTATTGAAAAAAAGAAGATACCCTATAAGGCCATAAAAACGGGAAAATTAAGACGCTATTTTTCTATTGAAAACTTTATTGATATTTTCAAAATTATTTGGGGATTGGGGCAAAGCTTTTTTTATCTTTTAAAATTTAAATCGAAAAACACACTTGTTTTTTCAACAGGTGGATTTGTTTCAGTTCCTGTGGTCGTGGCCGCGTTTTTGACAGGTAAAAAAGTCTTTATTCATGAACAAACTTCAAGAGTAGGGCTTGCCAATAAATTGGCCTCTTTTTTTGCGGATAAAATTTTTATTAGTTTCAAACAATCCGCTTCTTATTTTCCCGTTCATAAAACTCAATACTCTGGCTACCCTCTTCGAGATGAATGCTTTTCTCAAAATAAGGGCCCAATCGAAATTGATGGCCTCTCTCTAGCGGAGCTAGATCGGCCTATCCTTTTTGTGACTGGCGGAGGAAATGGCTCCCTACTTATTAATGAGTACGTGGAAAAGCATTTAAATGATCTTAAGAAGGATTATTTTATTATTCATCAGGTAGGAAAAAACTTTGTTGAAAAATATAACAGCTTTAAAGATGAGAACTATCACCCTATAGGTTTTATCGATCAGAATATGATTGATATGTATAAATATGCTGATATTGTTATTTCTCGGGCCGGTGCTGGAACAGTATGCGAGCTTATGGCATTAAGAAAAAGAAGTATTTTTATTCCCCTTAAAATAGCTCAAAAAAATGAACAATATTTTAATGCTCTTGAGGCCCAAAAAGAGTTTGGATCTCTAGTAATTCAAGAAGATGAGTTGAAAGGAAAAGATCTTATAGTTTTACTTAAGGATTTTTTACAACAAGTAGACAACAAAGAAAGTGACTATCAGCTATCTAATGGTAAAGATTTACTTTTAAAAGAAATATTAGAGGTAAGTGAGAGTTAGAACTGCTTCATTTAAAAGCAGCTTGGCCCAAGATTGATCTACTTTAGTCTTAACCTTTTTCCAGCACAGAAATTGAGAGGATCTTGGAATAAATGATTTGGTCGAGATTAGTTCACTATCACAACTGAAGCCATCTTTTACAAAAGCAATGATGTTTTTAGGACTACTTAATTCCTTGTATTCATAAGTAGAGATGATTGTTTTTTCTGGATTAAAAATAAGTTGATATTTATTTTTCTTATCTTTAATTAAAGTTAAAGAGACTCTTTTTATTAAATAGAGAACTTTATAATCTTCTCTGGACCCTAAAAAGATCATAGGTATTGATTTATCATGAAAGTTTAGTGGTAGGCCTAACTCCTTACGGAGGTTAAATTGATCTTTTTTAAGTTCACCATAGCTGATGTTAAGACCTATTACACCTTTTGTAGGTGGAATCTTTTGTAAATCAACACTGATCACATTCAAAGGCGAAATCGCCTTTGGGTATTTTGATTCAATTTGTGTCAATCCTATTTTTTGAGGAACAAATTCTAAATTAAGTTTTTTCCATTCTTTAAGATCAAGTTGAGAAAGTTTAGAGGCAATAGGAGAGGTACCATCATTTTCAGAAAAAGGTCGATAGGGCCTAATAATTCTTAAGTTTTGTTTTGATAGCCCTTGAATCGTGTAGTACTTCAATAATGAGAAGTCTGTACTTTCGCTCATTTCATTAAGAAGACCTTGATAAAGAATGGGCTCAATTTTAGGATTAATTTTGAATTTATTAAGGTCTTTTACAATGAGAGGCTGAACAAATGCCTTGTTTTGATCATCGTAATCTTCAAGATAGTTTTTCAGAGATCTATTTTTATTGGCGACAGATAAATAATATAATGATTGCTGAGGTGAAAGATAGGGACGATCGAACTCTTTAATAATTCTTTCTATATCAAGTTGGTCTTCATTTAAGACCTGTAAGCTTTTTACTTTATTGAAGTTTTTAAAGTAGAGGAAGTTGAGGTACTCATTTTTATCTGAAGTTGGTCTTCTCAATCCTGTGGGTTCAGTGAAGAATATATACCTTCCTGAAAGAGCAAAAATAAATGCTGAAAAAAGAATAAGTTGTAATGGTCTTATCATCACTTACCATATCGTCGTAATGGGATATCTATTGAAGATCATTTAAAAAACAAGGGATAAACCGGTAAAAAAGACCGATATAAAATAAGCTATTCTTCGAGGATATAGCCACCATATTTGACTGCTTTAATTTTTATTCTGGCCGAAGCTATCTTCTTTCTCAAATTTGAAATATGAGTATCTAGGTTCTGATTTGCCACTTTTGTATCAGGCCAAACAAATTCAATGAGATCTTCACGTTTGAGTAGTTCATTTGGGTGGGTGCAAAGTAGAGTAAGTATCTTCGCTTCTTTAGGGCCAAAAATGATTCTTTCATCTCTAATATGACCAATTTTTTTACTCGGATAAAAACTGAGTTCACCAATTTGAAAGACTTGAATATCTTCTGGTATTCGGGCCTTAATTTTAGCTAGTAATAACGCTTCGGATAAAGGTCGCTCTAGGTAATCATGGGCACCTAGTTCAAGGCCATGAATAATATTTTCTTCAAAGGTTTTTTCAGAAATATAGATGATAATGGCCCTAGGAAAATGTTTTTTAAATAGAGGCATTAACTCAAAGCCAGATTCGGCCTCCAGAAAGACTTCACAGAGGATGAGGTCAAATGGAGCTTGTTGGGTAAGTTGCGGAAATTTAGTAAATACTTCAATATCACCCAGAGACTTAAGGGAGCTCTTATAAAATTGTTGGTTGCCTTGGTCATCTAAGATAGCTATTTTCATATTCTTTATTTTATCTAATAATGGGCCGCAAAAAAAGGAGAGGAAATGGAAACTCTTAATCTGGAAAAGATCAAAGAGCAACTTGAACGATTCGCTCAAGTTAGGAATTGGGAAAAATTTCATGATCCTAAAAACCTTGCTATGGCCTTAACGGTTGAATCGGCGGAGCTTCTGGAGCTTTTTCAGTGGTTAAGACCTGAACAAGGCTATAAATATAAAAGTAAGGATAAAGAAAAAGTTGAAGATGAACTGGCCGATATCATCATATATGCGATTCGAATGTCTTCTCAGCTTGATATAAATTTGGCCAATGCAGTTGAGAATAAAATGAAGAAAAATGAAATAAAATACCCTATCGAGAAATCCCAAAAAATAGAAAAAGAATTAACGAGCTTTTAAATGATTATATGTAATAACCTTAAAAAACAATTTGGACCTCAAGTATTATTTGAAAAAGTTACTTTTCAATTAGGTAAAGGGGATAAGGTTGGGTTAGTAGGAAGAAATGGTTCGGGTAAGTCGACTCTGTTTAAAATCATATTAAACCTTGAAAGAAGTGATGAGGGAGAGATCGTAATTCCCAATAATTATAAAATCGGTCAGCTTAATCAACATATTGCATTTACCAAAGAGACACTTCTATCAGAGGTGACTCATCATATGCGAGAGGATCAATCCTTTGAGGGAGAGAAAATTCTTTTCGGACTTGGTTTTAGTAGGGAAGACCTTGAAAAAGACCCTAAGGTATTTTCAGGTGGGTTTCAGATTAGAATTGAATTAGCTAAGGCCCTCTTAAGAAACCCTGATATGCTTCTTTTAGATGAACCAACGAACTATTTAGATATTACAAGTTTAAGATGGCTGAGGAGTTACCTTAAAACCTTTAATGGAGAACTTGTTCTAATCACTCATGATAGAAGATTTATGGACTCCATTGTCACTCATACTATGGGTATTCATCGTAAAAAATTAAAAAAGGTAAAAGGAAAGACGAGTGATTATTATCATGTCATAGCTGAAGAAGAAGAAAACTATACAAAAACAATGCTTAATCAAGAGAAGAAACGAAAAGAAATAGAAAAGTTTGTTGAAAGGTTTAAATCTAAGGCCTCTAAAGCAAGGCAGGCCCAATCTAAGGTTAAAGTATTAAAAAAAATGGAGGAACTAAAACCTCTAGAAAAAATTCGAGATCTATCCTTTCATTTCAATTATAAACATTGTCCAGGAAAAGAACTTCTTAAAATAAGTAATTATAAATTTGGTTACCAACCGGACAATTTAATTATTGATGGCGTTTCGGTGACCGTTGGAGGGAAGGATAGAATTGCTATTATTGGCCCTAACGGAAAAGGTAAGTCGACATTATTAAATCTTATGGCCGCCCATTTAACTCCTGAAGTGGGGGAAAGAAAGGAGCATCCATCTCTTCAAATAGGTTACTTTGGTCAAACTCATAAACTTGATTTAGATCTAGAAAGGAGTGTTTTTGAAGAAATTCAAAATCAAAACGCAGATCTTAATCGGACAGATGTTATGGCCATCGCTGGTGCGATGATGTTTAGTGGAGATTTAGCAGATAAAAAAATTAAAGTCCTCTCCGGTGGAGAAAAAAACCGTGTTCTTTTAGGTAAGGCAATCGCTAGACCTGCTAATATATTATTTTTAGATGAACCAACTCATCACTTAGACTTAGAATCAGTTACCTCTCTTCAAGAGGCCATTGAGGCCTTTGAAGGTGCAGTTGTTATTGTTACACACGATGAAGAACTTATTAAAACCTTGGCCACAAAGCTCATCGTATTTCAAAAAAATAAGATAGAGTATTTTGATGGCACTTATGAGGAGTTTTTAGAGAAAATAGGTTGGGAAGAAGAAGAGGTTACTGAAGATCCTCGAAAACTTACTAAAATGAATAAAAAACTCCTTCAAAAAGAAAGGCACCGTATCCAGGAGGCCCGTAAAAAAGAATGTGGCCTTATTAACAGTGATATTTCGGACTTAGAAAGCAAAATAGTCACATTAGAAGACTATCAAAAGGTTCTAGAAAATGATCTTATTTTGGCAAGTCAATCTGGTGATGGGCAAAAGGTAGGGGAGTGTTCGAAAACGTTATCTGAAGTTGAAGGTAAAATTGAACAGCTATTTGAAGAGTTGGATTCTCTTTCTCAAAAACTTCAAGAAAGAGAATCCTTTTATGAGAATGAAATTAAAGATTTAGAGTGTTAACGGCATTAAGAAGATCACCCCTTCCTCCAGAAGAAACTTTTCTTTTAAAAGAGCGAACTTTATTAACCGTATTCATAAGAGTCTGCTTAAGCTCAACAGGCCCAAGCTCAGGAAATCGAGATAGTACTTCGGCCGCTAATCCCGCTACGACAGGTGAGGCCATCGAAGTTCCTGACATTGATTGATAGCGGTTTCCAATGACCGTGGAGTAGACACTTGAGCCTGGGGCCGCAATATCTACATTTTTAGTTCCGTAGTTAGAAAAGTAAGACAATCCACCATAGGATGTTGTTGAGGCCACGACAAATAAGGATTCATTTTCAAAGCTCGCCGGGTAAACTTTTCTATTATCAATATTTTTAGAATCGTTTCCTGCAGCAGCTATAACAATAGTTCCATACTCTTTATAAATATGATCGATTGTTTCACTTACGGCCATACCACCTTCATTATGAGACTTTCCAAATGAGCAATTGATGATCTTAGCTCCATTTTTGGCCGCATAAAGAAATGATTCGATAACATCAGTGTCTTTTTCATCTCCTGAATTAGGTACCGTTCTAATACCCATAATCGCTACATTTGAAGCTATACCAGCAATACCAATGCCATTATTTTGAGTTGCTCCAATGATACCTGAAACATGTGTGCCGTGACCGTGAGTATCCATCACTTCACCTGTGGCCACTCCTTGTTTTGTTCTTTTAAGAGTATTGATACCGTGAATATCATCAATATATCCATTACCATCATCATCTATTCCGTTGTTGGGTATTTCTCCTTCATTGGTCCAGACAACATCACGAAGGTCTTCGTGGTTATAATCGATTCCGGTATCAACGACAGCGACAATAATTTTTTCCCTAGATTCTCTTCTCCTATTTCGATAAGCATCAATGGCCGATATACCCTTATCAGAAGAACTTCTGAGATGCCATTGCCTACTTAGATCGGGGTCGTTAAAAGATTCTTTACCAGATTTATCGTTTGTTTCAATTAGGATATCTTTTTGGGCCAATTTATTTTTAGCACCTAAGTAATCCTTTTCTATATACTCAACAATATCGAGTTTTGTCAGAGTATCTTCAACATCTTTGATGTTAGAAACTCTAAGTTTATAGAGATCACCAAAGTAATGATCTACCTTTGTAATTGAGCTAAGAGAGGGAAGCATTTCTCCTTTTTTCATTTTAACGATGAGGTACTCAGATGAGTGGGGGTTAGAGGCAAAAAGATTTAATGATAAAAACAATAATGAGATACTTAGTATCTTCATAACAATTCCTTTTGTTATGTGGTTATATTTATATTTTAAGGGGAGCTAAAAAAATCACAAACTAACAACTTCTATCATTGAGAGATCGGGACAAAAAATAAAGATACCGAGTTAATACAAAAGCGAAGACCCGTTGGTTTAGGCCCATCTTTGAATACATGACCAAGATGCGCCCCACATCGAGAGCACTCTACTTCTGTTCGTGGAAAACCGATTTTGAAGTCGACTTTTTCTTTTATATTACTTTCATCAATTGGTTTATAATAACTTGGCCATCCTGTTTTAGAGTCAAATTTATGTTCGCTACTAAAAAGAGCAAGACCACAATTTGAGCAGACATAAATACCTTTTTGGTCGTGCTTATCATATTGACCAGTAAATGGTTTTTCAGTCCCATCTTCTCTTGTGACATAATACTGAAGGGGAGTGAGAACCTTTTTCCAATAGGAGTCTGGTTTAGATTTCCAATCAACCTTATTAGGATTAATACCTTTAAGGTGAGCAGAGGTAACAGGTAGGTTTTCAAAATCCTGACAAGATAATAATAAAAGAAGGATAAGGTATTTCATCTTCGCCCTCACAAGCCTTCTTATTATACCAGTTATCTAAGGTGTTGAAATTATTAGGATTCTCTGATCTTTTTATAAATCCGAATCGCCATCATAAGAACAATAGAAAAAAGGATAAGACCTAAAAGCCCCCAAAGCATACTTAAATGGCTCTTAAGAACAACTAAGAAAACAATTGAGATTAAAAATAAAGTGGAAACCTCATTAAGAATACGAAGCTTAAAAGAGCTGTATCTACCTTTTCCAGAATTGAGGTCTTTACGGATCTTTCCGCAGTAAAGGTGATAAATAAAAAGTCCTAGAACAAGGAAAAGCTTTGAAACTAACCAAGAGTTTTCACTAAGGGGAAGGAAGTTATGGGCCAGAGAGAGTCCAAATAAGATTGTTAAAATAGCACTTGGCCATGTAATTCCATACCAGAGACGCTTTTCCATAATTGAGAATTGATTGACTAAAATAGACTTTTCAGGATCCGACTTTTCTAAGGCCTCTGCATGATAAACATAAAGTCTTACGATATAAAAAAGTCCACTAAACCAAGTGACAACAAAAATGAAGTGAAGTGCTTTTAAGTAGAAAAAACTCATCCCATTTCCTTTAATTAATTAGGTCTTTGAATTAACATAGAAAAATGAGCATATCTATATTGTTTATCTTATTAGCATCTGCATTAGTCACTGTCTTCTTTTTTGGGCTTGGTTCTGCCTTAGTACCTCTTGTACTATCATTTGTTCTAGCATTTTTCTTATTTCCCTTGGTTATACGTCTTGAAAAATGGGGCCTTGGTAGAACTTGGTCGACAATAGTCGTCTTTTTAGGCGCAACGCTTCTTTTTATCTTGGCCTTCGTTTTTACCATCCCACCCTTTATTAGAGAGGCAAGATTCTTTCTCAATGAGCTTCCCGTTAACCTTCAAAAAGTTATTACTAATATCGAAGCTCTAGGTGCAGAGTACGGAATTATCCTTGATTTGAATAAAGAACAAATTATTCAGCTGATTAAAAAATATTCCTCTACTGTATCTTTAGAACTTGTCCAAGGCGTTGGTGTTTTTTTCAAAGAGGCCTTTACTGAGCTCACAGGACTATTTTTATTCATCCTAAACCTCTTCTTATTTCCCGTCTTTTTTTACTACGCCATTACAGACTTAGAACACTACGGTAATAAAATAGGAGAGCTTATTCCCCACAAGTGGAGAATACCTCTTAAAAACTATTACTCAAAAGTAAATTCCATATTCAAAAGTTATTTTAGAGGTCAATTTCTTGTTGCTATTACTTTGGCGGTTTTTTACGGAACAGCTCTCTCTTTTACATCATTAAAATTTGGCCCCATCATAGGCATCATGACAGGTCTTTTGGGAGTCATTCCTTATATAGGTTTTACAATTGGCTTTGGATCCGCGTTGATATTTTCTTTGGCCCATTTCCCTGGCCTTGCTCCTTTTATTGTCATTCTTATTATTTTTGGTGTGGGCCAACTGCTTGAAGGTTTTTTGCTCACTCCAAAATTAGTTGGAAAGAGTCTTGGATTAAATCCTCTTCTTACCATGTTGGCCTTAATCATTGGTGGTAATTATGCAGGGTTAATAGGTATGATTTTCGCCTTGCCCCTTGTTGGATCTATTAAAGTGCTCCTAGAAAGTACCATTATTGAGTACAAAAAGAGTAAGTTCTATTTAGGGAAGGCCTAATAAATGAAAAAATCCTTTTACTTCTTTAGACATGGTCAAACACCATGGAATAACCAGCTTCGTCTACAGGGCAGTCTTGATATAGCTCTAGATGAAAAGGGACGAGAGCAGGCCAGAGGTCTTTCTGAGCAGCTATTAAACAAAGGTATTGAAATTATCTACTCTAGTGATTTATCAAGGGCCTTAGAAACGGCCACAATTGTTTCTCAAAAGCTTAATATTAATATGATTAAAAAGATTGCTTTAAGAGAATGTCATTTTGGAGATGTTGAGGGATCACATTTTGATGAAGTTAAAGAAAAATATGGAGAAGAGGTTTGGGAGAGTTTCCGAATTTCCAATCCAAAACACAATAATGCCCATTTTCCCAACGCTGAGTCACCTGCTGAGGTCTATAAAAGAGTCCATAATTGTATCAATGAAATAATACGAGAAGATTTTAGCTGTATAGGGATAAGCACCCATGGAGCAGTATTAAGAAATTTTATCCACCCTCTTATAGATCCCTCCCATTGGCCTCTACCTATACCAAACTGTGGAGTCTTTCATTTGGAGTATGATAATGGACGTTGGGATTATAGAGGACTTATTCTATCGTCAAAATAAGAACTAAGTTTTGTTGATGATCACTAAAGTTATCATCAGCTGCTATCCAAATGGTTTTTTTTCCTTTAATCCTAGGTCCAAAAGACATCGCTTCAAAATTATCCAATGATCGAAGATCAATTGGTAAAAGGGGACGGATATCATCAAAATCTAATAAGAGTCTTTTAGAAATGGGTGCCCAGGAAATGTCATGAGGAGAATTTAATTCTAAGTCCGTTGTAAATTTATCAATCTCATTAATAAATAGTTTAATCCAATTTTCACTTTTTATTCGATCATAACCTCTTTCAAGAGATAGAAACTTTTTTTCACTAAGGAAAAGAATTTCGGAAACACCATAATCTGGGGCCTTGTATTTTAAAGGAATAGCATCGAGAAGATAGGCATAGTTGCGTTGTAGCTCTAAGCTCTCTATGTCAAAAAAGAGAGCTCTGTTAACAGGCCATTCATTTTTTAATGGGTTTTCAAAAATGGCCATCAGGTTATCCTTATATTTTGATAGTCCTTCTAGCCCCCTGTTTCTATGAATATTTCCCATAGGATATGGCAGTATCTTTTTCTTTATTAAACGACCTTTTTTAGAAACCTCATATAGGGAAAGCTCATCTGGGCCTTCATGACTTAAAATAAAACTGTCGTTTGTTAATACGATGCCCTCGAAATCTTGATTATCCGTAGTGAGTAAAATCTCTTCGAAATTATTTAGTTTCAAAGGGGCCTGGTAAGTCATTTTGATAATTCTATTAGGACCATTTTTACCACTTGAATCACTGATAGCGTAAAAATAAGGAGCTTCATAAACCCATCCTGAAATTCCTCCTAGTTTATATTTAAGGCCAGAAGCTTCTTTGGGAAGAATAAGATGGCCTAGATATTTAGTTTTTGCCTGTACAGAGGTACAAATTAAAAAAAGAAGAAATAGAATTTTCATATTTACACCATAATGATCTGGTCATCTGACCATCTCAATGTTTTGAAATCAAAACCTTGTTCAATAGTTGGCTTAACAATATCAAAATATGGGGATCGATCAAAATCACTAGGCGTAATAAGAGAATGATGTCTTGTTGTGAAATGAATTTCACCATTGAGATCTCTAGCAAAGGGAATAATAGGATATTTAATGATCTGAAAACTTTGAGCAATCATAGAGCTGCAAATGGCCTTAGTAGGATCCCCTGAACCAAAGGCCAGGACTTTTCTTCTAAGGGAGCTAGGAATAGGAGGTGTTGGAATAAGATATCTTAGTAAATCAAAGATATTTTTTAAGTCATAGGTATGGCCCAACATTTTTTTTGCAAAAGTAATAACTTTTTTCAGATCCTGCTCTGATACTCCATGCGGACGACAAACTCTCGTGTGAAACCCCTGATATTTTTCTAGAGGAACAAGAATGACACCTTTTTCAAGGTCCGCCTCAATAAGTTTTCCATCCTCAATACAAAGTGCTGAGTGAGACCAGTTGGATTGAGTGAGATACTTAATGGCCGTAGATATTCTTTGTTTACCTTCAACAAGAACAACATCTCCAGGTTGAATAGTTTTTTTAAGCTCTTCAAATGTGTGAGTAGGGCGATCATTTGCTGAACTTGGCATTGTTAGAAATTTAATAATAATCTTACTTATAAAACGTAACATAAATTGTATTTATCCTAATTAAACTAATCGTGTTTATATATTAAGCCTTGAATCAAATTATAGAATAATTTAGAATAATGTCATGTTTCAATTAATTTATTTAAGCTGGGCCAGTGATACTTTTGATCCCTTTGGGCCCAGAGGGATGCAGTCTATTCTTAATACGGCACAAAACTTTAATTCATCCAAAAATATTACGGGTATGCTTATATTTCGTAACCAGCTCTTCCTACAGCTTTTGGAGGGTGAGCAAAAGGATGTAATGGAGCTCTTTGAAAAAATTAAATCTGATCCTAGACATAAAGATATTCAAGTAATTTTGAGTCAGGAAGGAGATAAAAAAGTTTTTCCCAATTGGTCCATGGCCTATTCGGATCTAACAGGTAGAGAATTAGATATTGTTAATGAGATTATGCCATGGGACCAAGTTGTAGAAGATTTCAAAAATGGCAAAGAAGTCCCCAATAATAAGATTCTTTCAATATTCTTACGATTTAAATACGATCAAGCCGCTTAAGATTGTAGATCAACTCTTTGCTTTTCAACTTTTTGTATAAGGGCCTTTTTATAGTCAAGAAGCTTCGTTTTTAATTCATCAGAACTGACAGCAAGAATTTGAACGGCCAAAATGGCAGCATTTAAAGCAGCATTAACCGCTACAGTTGCAACAGGAACACCATTTGGCATTTGGGCAATAGAAAGAAGCGAGTCCCAGCCATCTAAGGAATTAGACGATTTTACGGGCACA
>JAURDE010000077.1 GCA_030828105.1 Bdellovibrionota bacterium
CAATAATATAATCGGCTTCTCTAATAGTTTCTTCATCATGTTCAACGACTATAACAGTGTTGCCTAGATCCCTGAGGTTTTTCATAGTTCCAATGAGCTTTTGGTTATCTCTTTGATGAAGCCCTATACTTGGCTCATCAAGAACATAAAGAACACCAGAAAGGGCAGATCCTATTTGAGTGGCCAATCTAATTCTTTGGGCCTCTCCACCAGATAAAGTCATAGCGGCCCTATTGAGATTAAGATAATTCAGACCAACATCTTTTAGAAAGCTAAGACGAGAATTAATCTCTTTTAAAACCTTTTCCGCAATGATTCCTTTCTGACCAGAAAATTTTAATTTTTGAAAAAAAGTCGCACAATCATCGATACTTAATTTAGTTATTTCCACAATATTTTTTTTATTAATGTGGGTAGAAAGAGCTATAGTATTTAACCGATGCCCATTGCACTCAAGACAGGTTTTATTTGTCATATACTTTTCAAGCTCTGCTCTTTTTAGATCGCTAGAGGTTTCTAAGTATTTCTTTTCTAACCACTTTGTTATTCCTGGAAACTCTTTACTGAATTCAAAGTTAGAGTTTTCGCCGGAAAATTCATATTTATAAATTTTATGAGCACCCTCAAATAAAATTTTATGGAATTTCTTGGGCAGATCTTGATATGGCTTTTTAAGATCGACTTTTTCCGCTTTAGCTACACCTTGAACCATACGGTAAAGAAAACTATTTTTTTTGGCGATGGGGCCAATAGCACCATCTAATATAGACTTTTCCTTATCTATTATCATAAGAGATTTATCAAAACTATTTGATTGACCAAGACCATTACAAGAAGGGCAAGCTCCTAAAGGAGAATTAAATGAAAAAAGTCTTGGTTCTAAATCGGGGTATATCGTTCCATCTGACCCCATGTTATTTTCACTAAATAATTCTAGCTCATTATCAATAAAAATTTGTACAATTCCAGAGCTCATTTTTAGTGCTAATTCAATTGAATCTGTAAGCCTGTTTTCAATTCCTTTTTTTATGAGGATACGATCAATAACGACTGATGCTTCAGAGGGATTCTTCAAATTTTTCGCATCTTCTAATGATATAATATCACCATTAATAAATATTCGTGCGAATCCTAAGCCTTGTAATTTAACGAGCTCTTTTTTTATGTTTCCTGATAAAGGTGAAAGAATTTGTATTTTTGTTTTTTCTGGGTATTTAACAATTTTGCGCACAATTTGTTGAGGAGTATACTTTTTGATTTCCTTTCCTGTTTTAGGATCAAAAAGAGTACCTACTCTGGCCCATAAAACGCGCATATAATCATAAACTTCTGTAATTGTTCCTACTGTACTTCTAGGGTTATTGCTTGTGGATTTTTGGTCTATAGCAATAGATGGTGATAGACCGGTAATTGATTCTACATCAGGTGGTTGATACTGGCCTAAGAACTGTCTAGCATAACTGCTTAGGCTTTCAATATATCTTCTTTGACCTTCTACATATATTGTATCAAAGGCCAAGCTTGATTTACCAGAACCACTAGGTCCCGTAATAACAGTAAGAGAGTTTTTAGGTATCTTTACATTAATCTCTTTAAGGTTATGGACTTTTGCCTTAGATATGTTGATGTGATCGATTTTCATATTGGTCTTTATGAACTCTTTTATTAGCATCAAGTGCTTTATTTAGTACGAAGAGGCATCCGAGTGGATTGGCCTTGTTTTTTCCATATAAATCAAAAGCAGTTCCGTGATCAACGCTCATTCTAAGAAATGGAAGTCCTACGGTGACATTGGCCGCGAGGAGACCATTTCTTCCTTTAAAATAAGAGAGTCCTTGGTCATGATACATATAGACTTGTAAAACTTTAGAAAGGTCATCTCCCCTCAATGCCATTGAGTCCCCAGGTATTGGGCCAATAAATTTCTTTTTGGGAAATACTTTACCCAAATTACTAACAGCTTGTGTAATAACTCTCTCTTGTTTTCCAAGAAGTTCACTTTCTCCTGCATGAGGATTTAAACCAGCAATAAGAAGATGATCTATATCAAAAAAGTATTTTTGAAATGTGTTCAGAGTGTAAAGAATTTTATTATGAATTGTTTGTCTTTGAACTTCATCAATGACATTTTCAAGGGCTATATGATCTGTGATCAGAAGAATACTCTCTTTATCTGATATAAATGTCATGGCCAGATCTTTATTGGAGTAAGCTTTTCTTAAAAACTCGGTGTATCCTGCCGTCGTTTGACCATTAAAGTGAAGCTGATCTTTTGATGTTGGTAATGTAATTAAAATATCATCATTTCCTATTTGGTTAATGGCATTTAGTAAACTAATCGTACTTTCTGTGTGGTTACCAAAACCCATATTTGAAAATACACATTTTAAAGTAGCTCCTGAAAAGTGAACTTGTTCATTTTCAAATGAAAAATCTTTAAATAGAAAATGAAGATTCTTCTCAAGAGTCTTTTTGTTTGTAAAAAGAATAATTTCTTGTCTTTGGGAAGGAGTAAGCATGATAAAGCTTTTTAAAAAAACTTCTAAACCAATTGAATTTTCATGCCCCTGCGTTACAATTATCATTTCATTCTTATAAAAACTTTTTTATAAAGTGTTTATTCTCTTCTCTTTGAAACCAAACTTTTTTCATATCTTTTGATTTTTGATTAAATAGTTCGGCCCTTATTTTATTTTTACCTCTATTAAAGAGTTCAGATTCCATTAAATCTTTCTTTTTTACAAAAAAGACATGATATTCTTTACCTATTAGTATCGGTCTCGAAAACTTTCCTTCTTCGGTTACTTTTAATGCCTCGATAAGGTCTTTATTGATAAACTCTTCAGTGACTTCACCTAAGACGTTAGTTTGTACAGAAGAAAATTGAGGCGGTAGCACTCCGCTTTGTTGGTATTTTTCCATGATTTCTTGAAAAGAATTAAGATCTTCTCTATTTATGGAGGACTTAGGTATAGAAAAATCAACGAGGTTATACTTAAAGGTGAATGTTTTATCCTTTGAGTGTGTCTTAAAGAAACTATTTTTAATCTCTTGTTCCGTTATTGAAATCATGGGTTGGATAATACGAGATATAAATACATTGTACTCAATAGTTTCTCTAATAATTTCAAAATATTCGTCAAACTTGAGATTGTTTCTAGATAAAAACTCAATAAAGGTTGCCCTATTGAGCCTAAGTCGCTTCTCAGTTTGCCCTATTTGGGCCTCGACTTGATCATCACCGATGATGTAACCCATTTCCTTTAACTTTTCTTTTATTAGAATACGATTGATAAAAATATTAACAATTTCACTTCTTTTAAGGTCTTCGTTATATATCTGTGGACTAATTTCTTTACGCGTCTTTAAGGTAGTTAATACTCTTTGAATTTGGCTTTCTGTGAATGCCTTGTCATCTACAATGACTGTTATTTTATCAAGTAGTTTAGCCTGTGAAATTGAAGACCATAAAACTATGAATAATAGGATAAAGCGCATGTTAAAATCCCTCTAATTAGATTTGACTTTGCGCTCAACAAATTACCTTTTTAAAGGCCTTATTGTAAAGAAATTGATTATTTAAGGGCCTGCTTGTTGATCTTTATTTCAGCACTAGACCTAAGACGATTAAAGTAGTTTTCAATAACGTTATCACGCTCCATGTCATAAACTATCTTTTTATATCTTGGAACATTGATATCTTTAAACTTCTTAACCGCAAGCACCTTGATTATATGATAACCAAACTGAGTCCTAACAGGTGGAGAGATATAACCTTTTGATTTTCCGTTTATGGCCTCAAAATACTCAGGGGCCATGATAACGGCAGGTTGAAAACCAAGATCGCCTCCATTAACAGCTGTAGAGCTTTGGCTATATTTATTCGCAAGCTCAGAGAACTTACCTGGTTTTTTTTGTGCTGCTTGATAAACTTTTAAGGCCTGCTTTAAGGCCTCTTCTGTCTCAGCTTTGTCTGGATTGGCCCGTACTCTGAATAAAATATGTGCCGTTCTATATTCTGGATTTTTTTTGTAATAACTTTTTACAGAGTCATCTGTAATTTTAATTTTTAAAAACTCAGGCTCTAGATCTTTTGATATCTGTGCATGGTAAAGAACATCATTCATTTTTTCTTTAACTGTGGAATCGTTACCTAAGCCAGATTTTTTGGCCTTCTCTATACCAAGAGCCCTATTTATAAGGTCATTTAAAACCTTTTCTTTTGTGACTTTTTTATTAGTTACAAAAAGTTGATTTTGTTTAAAGGACTGATCAAAAACCTCTTTAGTAATTTTTTTTCCATTTACTTCAGCAACAATATTGTCTTGAGCATTCAAACATAATGAGGTTAAAGAAAAAATAATTGTTAGTGATAAAATCTTCATGAAAAGTCCTTATAAATATTTACTTTATTTTATTATATAACGTTAAATAATTAAATATACTTAGGAAAAAAGATCAGTTAATCGGATTAATCAACTCAGTTATTTCTTCTGCAAATAAAACTAGATCTTCAGGGTCAACGTTTTTCTTATGCGTATAAACGACTTTATAATCAGGGTTAAACTGAAATTTCTTTGGTCTTGATATAAAAGTATCAATAACTCTACCTTTTAAGTCAGGGTTTTGATCTAAAATACCTTTGTCGAATTCTAAAGAAATAATATTGCCGGCTACCTTCACAGCTTTAATACCAGTTTTTTGGAGTTTTATTCTAACTTGAAAAATTGTGAATAAATGATTGAGCTCACGTGGAAAAGGTCCAAATATATCTTCGAGCTCGTCCATAATTGCGTTTAAGTTATCCAAATTAACACAGTTAGATAAGCGTTTATATTCTTATAATCGTAGAGAAGATTCTTCAATATAGTTATTAGGAATAAAGCAAGGGAATGGAGTAATTATTTCTATATTTTTGTTAATAATTTCTTTTTCACCTCTAAGTTCTTCAATAGCTTCCTTAAGAAGCTCCATATATAACTCAAGACCAATTGATTCAATATGTCCTGATTGGTAAGCACCTAATATATCTCCAGCACCACGGATTTCTAAATCACAATTAGCAATGTTAAATCCGCTTCCTTTATCAGCGTATGTTTGAATGGCCTTAATTCTTTTTCTAGCGACTTCACTTAATAATCCAGTTTTTGGAATTACAAAATAAGCATAGGCTTTCTTTTCAGAGCGACCAATTCTCCCTCTTAGTTGATGAAGTTGAGATAAACCAAATGTATCGGCCCTATTTATAATCATCGTATTAGCATTTGGTATATCTATACCCGATTCAATTATTGTCGTTGAGATAAGGATTTGAAAATTTCCTTCATAAAAGCCTGTAATTCTTTTTTCTAGTTCACTCTCTGACATCTGGCCATGAGCATTTATTATTTTTGCTTGGGGAACTAGCTCTCTAATCTTTTCAGTATAACTATCAATATCTTTTACACGATTGTGGACGATAAAAACTTGCCCACCACGACCTAACTCCCTTTCAATGGCTTCCTTAATAGTAAATAGGTCTTCCTTAATAACATATGTTTTTATTGATTGCCTTTTTGGGGGGGCGGTTTTAATAAGAGAGAGTTCTTTGAGTCCAAGAAAGGCAAGTTGTAAAGTTCTAGGAATTGGTGTTGCAGTTAATGTAAGAAAATCTACATTACTTTTCATGAGTTTTAATTTTTCTTTGTGATTGACTCCGAACCTTTGTTCTTCATCAACGACCACAAGACCAAGGTCTTTAAATTTAATCTTACTAGATAAAAGCATGTGAGTACCAATGATGATATCAACATTACCAGCTTCTAGCTTTTCAATCGTTTCTTTTCTTTCTTTTGTAGATTTAAAACGTGAAAGGTAATCAACCTCAACAGGAAAGTCTTTTAGTCTTTTCTGAAAACTATGAAAATGTTGATAGGCCAGAACAGTGGTGGGCACGAGAATTGCGACTTGTTTTTTATCGAGAATGGCCTTAAAAGCCGCTCTTATGGCCACTTCTGTTTTTCCAAATCCAACATCTCCGCAGACAAGATGGTCCATGGGCCTGGATTTTTGCATAGACTCTAAAACATCGTTTATGGCCTCTTTTTGATCAGCAGTTTCAGTAAAAGGAAAAGCGAGCTCAAACTCATAATAAATATGATCCGGTGGTGTGAAAGAAAATGCTTGCCCAGATTCTCTTTCAGCTTGTAGTTTGAGAAGGTCAAATGCGAGAGTTTTAATGGCATTTCGAGCTTTCTCTTTTAATTTTGAAAATTTATTAACACGAAGGCTGTCTACTTTAGTACTTAATTGAGAATCAGAGTGTTTCTGAATAAGATTTAATTTGTATACAGGAACATAAACTTTGTCCCCTTGGGTGTATTCAATAATAAGAAAATCACTACTGGAGTTGCCTATATTCATAGATTGCATTCCAAGAAATTTTCCCATGCCATGATCGTTATGGATAACGTAATCACCTTTTTGGAGTGTAGAGAGTTGTTCTGCGAAAAGATCTACATGCTTAGGAGATGATGATTTGGCCTTATTTTTTTTGTTTCCAAAAATATCGCTATCGGAAAGTACAAGTATTTTTCCATTTTTATAATAAAACCCTGAGATAAGAGGAATATCTACAAACTTAAGTCTCTCACCCAATGATGATATAAGCCCATTTTCTTCAAGTAAGAATTTAATTTCTTCTTTGGAGCTATTACCATGGCAAGAAATAATGAGCTGACCTTCTCGAGAAAAAGTATTTTTTAGTTGGGAGAAAACTTCTTTTATTTGATCGAATTTATTGAGGGTAGGATTTACATTTTTAAAAACAAATCCTTTTGCTGGTTCAAGATTTAATTCAATTGTATTGGAGAGGCTTACTTCATCATCTGTGACATGGAGGTGATTATTTTCGATTATTTTTCGATTATTTTTAATATCAAAAGAGCAATCATAAAAATAATCCGGCCCAACAAGAAGAGAGTCATTATTTATATCAGTTGAAACAGATTCATAATCTTCACGTAAACTTTCTTTAAGCTCTTCAATTGATTGAAGAGTTTTAAAACTTTCAAAAAGGGTGATCTGATAATCTTCAGAAATATAATCTAGAAGAGTATTCGTTTCTTTGAAAAAAAGAGGAAAATAATTAACATAATCCTCAAAGAGCTCCCCAGAATTAAGTCTATTAAATATCTCTTTTCTCTTTTCAAATTTTGCTAGAAAACCAGGGGAAGGTAAGGGGATATTTGATCGAAGATTACTTCTATAAGGCTCTCGAGTAAGTAGGTGTGGGCTAGGACCAAATCGAACTTCTTTTATATGAGTTTCTTTTATGGTTCTTTGATTTTTAAGATCTATTGGATGAATTGATTCAATGAGTTCATCAAAATAATGGAGACGAACAGGACCTGATGAAGTTGGAAAAATATCGAATATTTCTCCTTTTGCTGAAAAAGTACCAGGCTCCTCTACAGTTATTGAATAGTCATAACCTATTTCAATGAGTTTTAGTTTTAAGTCTTCAGGTGAGATGATGTCTTCTACTTCAATAGTAAAAGAGTTTTCTCTGAAAAAGTTATTGGTAGGTACTTTTAAAAATAATCCATCATAAGTACTAATAACTATTTGATCACTTGGATTTGTTGTAAGTAGATCTAATGCTTTTAGTCTTTCAAAAAGATTTCTCTCAGATTCTAGAACACTGCTGTATAATTCTTGCTCTAAATTAGGGTAAAATAATAAATTTTTACGTGGCACTACCTTTTTTAATGAGTCATAAAATAATTCAGCATCTTCAAAATCAGGAAAAACAAAAAGCTTTGGACCTTTAAGTAGCTGTTCTTTTTCAGATAAATTCATGAAAATCCACTCATGAGGCTTCGCGCCATAAACGTGCAGTCTAGCGTCAGGGCCTCTGAGCCAATTATTAATTTTTTCTTGTAGTGAGTTAAAAGTTTTCATAATTAAGTTTTGTGCTTATTACAAAATCTTTTACCGAATTGAAAATATTTTGTGTCGCAAAATAAAATAATTGAGGAAAACAGATTTCAAACAGTTTCCAACCTGCTATTAAACGTGTAATAATTTTACGGCATTACATTAATCGGAGTTTTCATATGGAGGCTACCTACTCACTGGATGTCTATACCCCAGTAGTAATTCTTTTATTTCTTGGCGCTATAACTGTAGTGGCCGCACTTCTACTAGGTAAGTTAGTAAGGCCTCACAATCCAAGTGAGTCTAAGAACACGCCTTATGAATGTGGTGAGCAGCCGGTTGGATCTGCTTGGTCATTTTTCAACATGCGCTTTTACGTAATTGGTTTGATTTTCATCATTTTTGATGTTGAGTCAGCTTTAATGTTTCCTGTAGCGGTTGTATTTAAAAAAATGAATGAAATCGGTAGAGGTGGTTTAGTTCTTGTAGAGATAATGATTTTCTTATCCGTTCTAATCTCTGGAATAGCCTATTGTTGGAGAAAAGGTGATTTGGATTGGGTTAAAAGTTATGTTCCTGGTAAGGACACTAGCAATAAGTAAGGGTAAAAAATGAATAACACAATAGTTTCTTATTTATCCCAATTTGAATCCTATAAGGGTCTGTTAGAAAGCTTTTCGAGTATGTTTGGAGAAGCGGGACCAGGTTTACTTACTTTTTTAGTATTTCTTATTGGCTGTATTTTGGTTGTTACTGTTTTGGCCACAATTGGTGGCTTAGGAACATATGCGGAAAGAAAGATTTCTGCTGATATGCAAGCCAGAATGGGGCCGAACCGAGTTGGGCCTTATGGTCTTCTTCAATTTCTGGCTGATGGTGTTAAGATGTTTCTTAAAGAGGACCTCATTCCTAATAAAGCAGATAAATTTATTTTTGGATTAGCGCCTTTACTTGCACTAGTTGGAGTTTTTGGAACTTTAGCTGTTCTTCCTTTTTCAAGTGGATTTACTCTAGCGAATTTAAATGTAGGTGTTTTTTACCTAATTGGTATAGGTTCACTTGTAGGGGTGGCGATATTTTTAGGTGGTTATGCATCTAATTCTAAATGGTCCATGTTAGGAGGAATGAGAGGGGCGTCTCAAATTATTAGTTATGAGATTCCTGTAGTGCTTTCCCTTATGGCCATCGTTTTAATGTCTGGTTCTTTGAATTTTGGTGGGCTTGTTGGAGCGCAAGGAGGACTTCCTCAAGAGTGGTTTATTTTTCATAACCCATTTACCTTTATTGGTTTCTTCGTGTTTTTTATAGGAGCACTTGCCGAAACAAATAGAGCTCCTTTTGATCTTCCTGAAGCTGAGTCAGAGCTCGTATCAGGTTATCACACTGAATATTCTGGTATGAGGTTTGCTTTCTTTGCATTAGCTGAATACATTGAAGTTTTTGTTGTGTGTGGTGTTGGAGCAGCGGCATTTTTAGGTGGTTATAATGTTCCTCTAAATTTAGGTGGTGAAGGGATCCTTGGTCAGGTTCTTCAGATTCTTGTCTTTTTTGGGAAGACATTGGCCCTTTATTATCTGGTAATTATGATTAGATGGACATATCCAAGGCTTAGGGTTGATCAGCTTATGACATTATGCTGGAAGTATTTAACCCCCATGGCAATCTTTAACCTTATAGGATGTGCCCTTTGGATTTATTTGCTAGATGGTAAATCAGTATGGGATATGTTGGCTGCATTTGTTGGCTCAATGGGAACCGGTGGCGGTCATTAGTATTTAAGGGAGAATAGTTAGTGGATAATGTTATTTTTATAATTTCTGCATTATTAACAGTTACCGGGGCATTATGTGTTTTGTTAACAAAAAATGTAATGCATGCCTGCGTTTATCTTTTAACATGCTTATTAGGGGTAGCTGGTCTTTATGTGACTTTAGGAGCTGACTTTGTAGCAGCTACTCAGCTTGCCGTTTATGTTGGCGGTGTAGTTATTCTTATGGTTTTTGCTGTTATGCTAACAGGTGGTCCTACTTCTCAATCATCTAATAAATTTGGGATTGTTAAAGTACCAATGATGGGAAATGCAAAGACCTATATTATTGGGATTATAAGTGCTGTTATTTTTGCTCTTATGGCCTATAAAGTCTTGAGTAGGATTATTATAAGTATTCAGGCAGGGGAGTTACCTGCTTTTACTGAAACAGTTGAAAAAATTGGATTTATGCTTGTAACAGATCATGTTTTAGCCTTTGAGATTTCCTCAGTACTTCTCCTAGGTGCCCTTGTAGGAGCAGCCATTATTGCCCGACCAAGAAGAGGAGTTTAAGTAGAATGATGACTTTAACCTCATACTTAATGATTTCAACTTTTTTATTTCTTTGTGGTTTAACTGCAGTGATAGCACGAAAAAATCTTATCGCAGTTCTTCTAGGGATTGAGCTAATTTTAAATGCTTCTGCTTTAAACTTTGTTGCCTACACCAGGTTTGTTAATAATAATCTGGATGGTCATATTTTTCCTTTATTCATTATAATTGTCGCTGCTGCTGAGGCAGCTGTAGGATTGGCCATCGTTATTAGGTTCTTCCAGATAAGAGAATCTATTCATATTGATGATGCTACACAACTTCAAAGTTAGGTAAAGAGGAACGACTATGGATTATACAATCTCTAATATAGCCCCCATTATGCTCTTTCCCTTTTTAGGGTTTGTTATTGGCTGTTTTTTGGTTAGTAAGTGGGAAAAGTTTACAGCTGCTTTATGCACCTTATCTATTTTTGGGTCCTTTATTTATGCAGCTAGAATTTTTAAAGACTTTGTCTTTGGTGTTTATTCATCTGATTATTATATTCATAAGACGTTTACCTGGTTTGACTTAGGTCCCATGTTTAAGCTTAATCTAGGTATTTATCTTGATAACATGGGAGCGGTTGCTCTTTTTATGGTTACAGGAGCGGCCTTCCTTATACATTTATTTTCAACATATTATATGGGTCATGATGAGCGTTATGGTCGTTTCATGGTTTACTTGAATTTGTTTACTATGGGTATGTTGGGGGTTGTTCTATCTGATAATTTATTTTCCTTTTTCATGTTTTGGGAGCTTATGGGCTTTTGTTCATATTCTCTTATTGGTTTTTATTATGAAAAAGAGGCACCTGGGAATGCATCGCTTAAAGCTTTTATGACAACTAGAGTTGGTGATGTCTTTTTTCTATTAGGTCTTTGCTCCCTTTGGTACGCAATTAAAGACCATACAGGGACAGGCAGTTTTGCTCTTGTAGATTTTTATAACTATTTAGCTGATGGAGCCTATCAAGGTAAGACTCTTCTTGGAATGAACTGGGCGGCGGTTACAGGTTTTCTTTTCTTTATGGGAACTATAGGTAAATCGGCTCAATTCCCTCTTCAAGTATGGCTACCAGATGCTATGCAAGGTCCAACGCCATGTTCTGCTCTTATCCATGCTGCCACTATGGTTGCTGCCGGTGTTTATCTTTCACTTAGAGTTTTTCCTCTTCTTGAAGCTGGAGGATTACTCCCAGTTATTGCTTATATTGGTGGTATAACCGCTTTTGGAGCTGCGACGATTGCCTTAATTCAAACAGATCTGAAAGCTGTTTTAGCCTACTCTACTATTTCACAATTAGGATACATGGTGCTGGGTATTGGTGTTATGGCCTATAACCCCTCTTTTATGCACCTTATAACTCATGCTGTATTTAAAGCTTGTTTATTTCTTTCTGCAGGAAGTGTCATTCATTCTCTTCATGATCATCATACTCATGGTCATGTACAAGAGATGCCTCGAATGGGTGGACTTAGAAAGAAACTACCTCTCACTTTCTTAGCTATGATGTGTTGTACATTGGCCATTGCAGGTGTGCCTTTATTTTCTGGTTTCGTTTCTAAAGATAGAATTTTAGGAGACGCCCTTCTCATGGCCCTTGATCACCCAGTCTACTGGGGACCTGCAATTCTTGGTTTTGCAGCGGCATTTTTAACTGCATTTTATATGTTTAGAATGATGTTCTTAACATTTTTTGGTGAGCCAAGAGATAAAGATGTTTATGATCACTGTGAGCAAGAAAAACTTTCTTTTAATAGAAATGTACCTCTTCTTATCTTAACTGTATTTACATTTGGGTTTTGGTATTCAGGATCTTTTTCAGGTCAAGGTCTCGTTAAAGTACCAGGAGTTGAAAATAAAGAGTGGTTTCAAACTCTTATTGAAAGACCAGATTTGAATAACCTTTCTAAATTTAAGACTTATAGTTCAGAGCCTTTTAGCTCAATTGACCTTAGAGATAAGAGCAAGTTTGTTAAATCGACTTATGATCCGACTTATGGCCTAAGTGAAGAAAAAGCACACCATGTTCATTATTGGCATTATGTGGGTGCTATTGCCTCTATTATTATTGCATTTAGTGGAATTTTTCTTGCTTATCTTATGTACATTAAGAAATCTGTTAATCCAGGTTGGTGGGTAAATACTTTTAGTAGGTGGTATCGTGCACTTCAAAATTTATATTACATGGATCACTTCTACATTAAAGTCCTCTTACAAAAAGGGCTTTTAAAGTTTAATAACTTCCTTGCATGGATTGATATGAGTATTCATGATAAGTACTTGATTGATGGTTGGGAGAAAGTGAATAGAGTATTTTATCGTATTTCAAAAAGATTCGATGATATTGCCATCGATACTATAAGTGTTGATGGGGTAGGTGCAAGTGTACGCTTTTTTAATGTC
>JAURDE010000014.1 GCA_030828105.1 Bdellovibrionota bacterium
GTGTTGCTATCATTAATTGTTGTATTTCCTTCATTAATTCCAGTTTTGATTTGCTGATTACCACTTGCGATTTTCATAATGGAGTACTGAAGACCAAAAGAAATTTCTCTATCAGTGTTATCATAAAGAAGTCCTATACCCCAATGTCTAGAGTTAGAGGCCCTTGTGAGATCATCAACAGAGCTCATTTTCGCCCAGTATGGTTCAAAGCTAAAATTACCAACTTTAAGCTTCATGGTAATTCCATCTCTTGTTGAAGTATGTCTGTCCCAGCGTTGAGAACCTTCATTAAAGACAGCTCCTAGCCCCCAATGATTACTATGACGACCAATTAAATAAGTGGCCGTATCAGAGTAGAGCTCCATGAAGAATTTATTAAGGATAAGTTTATTTTCAGCACCAGGAAAAGAAGTATTGTAATAGTACAATGCATTTCCAAAAGAGCTACCTTCTCTAGATTTATAAGGATTATCACCAAGTCGACCACCTCTTGGGTAGCCATTAGTGATTTCCCCTTTAAAAGTGGCCGCATCGTTAATGATTATTTCCGGGGAGAGCTTAAAAACATAACTTTGCCAAGAAGCTCTATGATGTCCACCATCTGCTAGACTTACTTCTTGAGAGCCATCATCAATTGGGTTGGATGCTGTTTTTTGTTCTAGCCTTCTGAATTGATCAATGGAAGTGGAATCAACTCCAAACGTTCCATGCCAATCAATAGGTAAAGAATAGGCAGTTGAGGTTAAATATAGGCTTACAATGATAATTTTACTAATATGTCTAAACACGTGTTGCTCCTCTATGTGACGCGATATAGAAAGGGGTGGTAACACTATATTTGATACACTTAATTTAGTAAAGAATCTCAATATGAAGAAGATATATTTATTGGTTGCGTCAGGCTTGGTTTTCTTATTGGCAGTTATATTTTTTGCTGTATCTGTCATAATGGAAATCCCATCTGAGCGTCTTAGCCTTTTAGATGAAAAACTTACGAGTAGAGTTAACTCTTCGCGCTCTGCCTTAGAAGAAGGCGCCATCATTAACAGGCAAGATTTAAACGATTTTCTCTTGTTTACCGACTCTCAATGGGAGCTTTCGCAGTTTATAAAAGATGAGAAACTAAAAACAAAAAAAAATATGTTCTATATTAATGAATCAATAGAACTACCAAATCTTATATTAAACGATTGTACCCATGTTAATTGTTTCCAACATAGAATGACTTTTGAATCAATACCAAGTGTTTTTTGGAAAACCCTTATTGCTATTGAAGATCAGCGTTTTCTTGAACATAAAGGCGTCGATTATAAATCTATATTAAGGGCCCTCTGGTATGACCTTAAGAGCTTAAAAATTGTTCAAGGTGGCTCAACGATCACTCAACAATTAGTAAAAAACCTTTTTCTAAGCAACGAAAAGACCATTACGAGAAAAATTAAAGAACTCATTATGGCCATTTATATTGAAAGAAATTTCACAAAAGAGGCCGTATTAGAATCCTATTTTAATGAATTTGAATGGGGGAGCCTACAAGGTATAAAAGTTAAAGGGCTTTATTCTGCTTGCCTTTATTATTTTAAGAAAAAGCCTTCTGAAATTGATTTATATGAAGCCGCGATACTCATAGGTCTTTTAAAAGGGCCATATTACTACCACCCCTTAAAATATCCGCAGCGTTTAATTAGTCGAACTGAGGTTGTTTATAAAAAACTTATTGAGCTTGGTTTTATTAGATCAAATATGAATTTACGTTGGAGTGATAGTAAATGGAATCAATGGTTTTCCTTTTTGAAATCTAATGAAAAAGGAAAAACCCTATCCATCTTTTGGGAAATTAAAAAAGATTCTATCCTTTCACCTTATGAAAATTTTGTTTTTTTAAAAAAAGCTAAAGAGCTAGAAAATCAAATAAATAATGAAAATATATCCATCAAAGCTATCATTGGATTAGTGAGTAACCCTGAGAAGAAGTTTTCTTATTACAGTCGAGAGCAGCGAAACCAAGAGATTGCCCTTTCTAAAGAAAGACACCAAATTGGCAGTGTTATCAAACCATTTATTTACAAGGTCCTTCGAACTAAATTTACGGACCTCGAAGAACTATTTTCTATTGATCCTCTTGAACTCACTTTAAAAAGTGGAAAATGGAGTCCAGGTGAGGCCGGTTCTTTAACATCAGGAGAAGTGTCATTGAAGAAGGCCTTAACAAAGTCTCTTAATCGACCCTTGATAAGGGCCGCAACTGATTTTGGGTTTGATGAATTAGAGGATCAGTTAGATAAATGGTTTGAGAACCTTCAAAAGCCTCTTATAGAATACCCGGCCCAATTGTTAGGGGCCATTGAGTTATCAGTTGATGAGCTGTTTCAAAAATATGTGCGCTTTTTTAATGAAGAATGTAAATATAGACCCATTGAGTCAAACATCATTAACCTTCTAAGCGACCCATCCCAAACAACTATTAGTAAAATGGTGGGTAAGTATTTAAAAAGGCATAGCTTCTTTGGAAAGACCGGTACAACCAACAAAGGTCTCAATAATTGGTTCATATTTTTCGACGGTGTAAAGGTTGGAGTTATATGGGTCGGTTGGGAAGCGTCTCAAAATATTAAGGACTTAAAGCTATATGGCTCAACAACAGCTTTTAAACTTTTCCAAGGTTTCTACCTTAACAATGGCCTAAGATTTAATGAGATAGATTGTTTACAAACAACAATTCCCTAGATTATATTACGCCATATTTGAATCAGCAGGGGTATCGACAAGTGGTAAGTCAACAGATTTTGATTCTGTCATGCGTAGGTTCGAGTCCTACTACCCCTGCCACTTTCTCTTAGGTCTATGATGAAAAGAATCGTTCTAGTATCAGGTACATCAAACCCAGTTCTTTCTAAAAGAATCTCAGAGTTTCTTGATGTTGCTCTTGTTGACCCTCAAGTCCACAAGTTTGCAAATGGTGAAATATTTTGTGAGATTGAAAAAAATGTAAGAGGAGCTGATGTTTTTGTTATTCAATCAACAATAAGACCTGTTAATGATGCCGTTATGGAGCTTTTAATAATAATAGACGCTCTTAAAAGGGCCTCGGCTTCAACAATTACTGCAGTTGTGCCTCACTTCGGCTATGCAAGACAAGATAGAAAAGCTTCTCCAAGAACTCCTATTACCGCAAAACTCGTTTCTGATTTGATTACCTCCGCAGGGGCCACAAGAGTTATAACTATGGATCTGCATGCAGGACAAATCCAAGGGTTCTTCAATATTCCATTTGATAATATTTTTGCCTCTCCTATTCTTCTAAAATATATCAAGGAAGAAATTAACATGGAGAATCTCGTTTGTGTTTCACCAGATGCAGGTGGAATGGAAAGGGTAAGACATTTTGCCAAGAAACTTAAGCTAGATATCGCTATGATTGATAAGCGAAGAACAGATAAAAATGTGGCCAAGGCCATGAATATTGTCGGTGACGTTGAAGGTAAAGATTGTATCATCATTGATGACATGATCGACACAGCTGGAACTTTGGTGGAAGGAGCAAAAGCTTTGAAGGCCAATGGTGCTAATAAAATTTACTCATGTGCTACTCACCCAGTTTTCTCTGATCCTGCATTGGATAGACTTGAGGCCAGTGAAGAGCTTGATAAGATTATTGTCACTGATACAATACCACTAACTGCTAGAGGAAAAGAGATCGAAAAAATTAAAGTTCTCTCTACTGCCGAGTTATTGGCCAAGGCCATACATAGAACTTTTAACAACGACTCAGTAAGTTCCCTTTTCATTTAAAATGTCTCAAGAGATTAAATTAATCGTCGGCCTCGGAAATCCCGGATCAAAGTATCAGGATACTCGTCATAATATTGGAATGATGGCCTTAGACCATTTAGAGCGATTTGATTGGAAATCAAAATTTAAAGGTTTTTATTCACAAATTGATGAGGGAGGGAATCGTTTTTATTTTCTCAAACCTCAAACTTATATGAATCTAAGTGGTGAAAGTATAAGGGCCTTATGTGACTTTTTTAAAATCAAACCTAATGAAGTTCTTGTTTTACATGATGAGCTTGATCTTCCTTTAGGGACGATTATGTTCAAAAAAGGCGGAGGATTGGCAGGGCATAACGGGCTTAAATCAACCGCTCAACATCTTAATACTAATGACTTTTATCGCCTTAGGATTGGTATAGGACGGCCAGAGCATGGAGATGTTTCTCGTTTTGTCCTTTCTGGTTTTCAGGGTGATGAAAATATTATAGTCGAAAAACAATTAGAGGGCATATGTGATGCCCTAAAAACTCTTATGAAAAGCGGGTATGAGCGAGCGGCCAATAAATTTAGCCGTAAAAGCTTCGCCTAAGGAGATAACAATGGGTCTTAATTGCGGTATTGTTGGTTTACCAAATGTTGGAAAGTCTACTATTTTTCAGGCCATAACATCTGCACCAGCTGAAGCGGCCAATTATCCATTTTGTACTATTGAACCAAATGTAGGGATTGTTAATGTAGGTGATCCTAGATTAAAAAAAATAACTTCACTGGTAAAACCCCAAAAAACAATACCCGCTATTGTTGAGTTTGTTGATATTGCAGGGCTTGTTAAGGGAGCGTCTAAAGGGGAAGGATTAGGAAATCAATTCCTCGGTCACATAAGACAAGTAAATGCTATCGTTCATGTTGTGAGATGTTTTGAAGATCCAAATGTTGTTCATGTTTCAGGTCAAGTAAACCCAGTTGAAGATATTGAAGTTATCAACATGGAGTTAGCATTGGCCGATCTTGAAGTTGTCTCTAAAAAACTTCAAGGTATTGATAAGATGATTAAGAGTCATAATAAGGATATCTCAAAAAAGGGTAAAATTCTTCTTCCAATTCTAGAGAGATTAGAGGCCCATTTAGAAGAAGGAAAACAGGCCAGAAATTTAGATCTGTCTGAAGAAGATATAGAAGAAATAAATGACCTTAACCTTATCACACTGAAAAAGATCTTATATGCATGCAATGTTGATGAAGATTCTATTACAGAAGATAATGATTTCGTAAAAGAGGTTAAGGCCTTTGCCGAAAAAGAAGGTTCAGCAGTTGTAAAAATTTGTGGAAAGCTTGAATCTGAAATTGTTTCTTTAGGCACTAATGAAGAAAAACAAGAGTTTATGGAAGCAGCAGGTATTGAAGAGTCAGGGCTCGAAGTACTTACGAATATGGCCTATGATATGTTAGGCTTAAGGACATATTTTACTGCAGGTGAAAAAGAGGTTCGCGCCTGGACCTTTCCTAATGGGGCCAAAGCGCCGCAAGCAGCAGGAATTATTCATACTGATTTTGAAAAAGGTTTTATTAAAGCTGAAGTTTATCACTGTGAAGACCTTTTTGAATTTGGTTCTGAATCCAAAGTTAAAGAAGCCGGAAAACTTAGAATTGAAGGTAAAGAATACATCGTAAAAGATGGTGATGTTATTCACTTTCGATTTAATGTCTAGTCTTGAGCCTCATTAAGAGCGACTTTAAATGACTTTTCTATCGACGCAAGATTAGTCTTTTTATTGGTTAAATAATCATAGAAAAATTTATTTCTAAATATAAGCTTAATGTAATAGCGAGTTTCTCGGTAGGGAATAGCTTCCACGTTTAATAATGGGTTATCTGAAATAAAGATTTCTTGGGCCCATCTGCTAACTCTTCTTTCTCCAGCATTATAAGCTGCCAAGGTTTGTAGAAGATCTCCATTATATTTGTTCAAAAGCATAGATAAATATTTAATACCAATTTTTAAATTAAGAGCTGGTCTTCTCAATGTCCTCGAGTGTTTAATTTTTGCGTACATACGAGCAGTTGATGGCATAAGCTGCATTAATCCTCTGGCCCCTGCGTGCGATAAAGCATTAGGGTTGAATGCAGATTCTTGTCTAATAAGAGAAATAACTAGAATGGGGTCAATTTTGTCATTGATATCTGCGATCTCTTTTAGGTACTCAAGGGGAAATAAATATTTAAGGTTATCTTCATTAAGAGGGATTATATTTCTATTTATACTTTTAAGTATAAGTTTGAAGTTAAGAAGGTATTTTGCATTTTTATCAAGAAGAGAAGCAAGGCTAAATATTATAAGACGGCTTCTCTTTTCTAAAGGAAGTATAGAGCTTTTCTCAAAGTTTTTAATATTGTAAATGTGGTAATCGACTATATCATTGAGTTCATGCTCAACAAAACGTTCATGTCCTAGCTTTAACCATATAGTAAGTCTTTCTATAGACTCTTGAAGCGCTCCTTTTATTTTTTTAAAATTATCCAAATACTCTTTTTTATCTTTTTCATAATAAGAAGTATCGAGAGGGTGACCTAACTCCTTTCTTGCGAGGATAGAATAATAATTAAGAGGAGAGTTTTTAAGAGTCATTTCATACAATTTATTAGCAGAGTTCACTTTCCCAAGTTGCTTCATAGTATAGGCCACCCAGAATTGGATTCGACCAGAATGGTGTTGAATTTTTTTTAGAATTCCTTGATCTTTAATTTCTTGATAGGCCCCTTTATAATCTTCTCTGACCAAATGAGTAAAAAGGCTGTAGAAGGTTAGATCCTCATATTCTTCTTGTCCTGCTATGGATCTAATTTTCTTTAGAGCTTGTTTTCCTTCTGGATGAACTCCATCTACTGAAAGTCTTCTTACCATGGCAATAAAATTGTCAGTAAGAAATGAATTGGTAAAATATTCTTTATTAGCTACTGCAAAATCGACGAGAGAAGTTAGTATATTTTTGGCCTTCTCTATATCGCCTTTTTTTAATGAACTATAAAAATGGGCCTCATTTCTATTAATTTCTCTTCTAAATAGAGACTCATGACGGCCTCTATTCAGAACCATTTTTTGAGTTTTAATTGTCATTTCTTTGGAAAATGAAAAATCTGTTAGAAGCTCTTTACTTAGATCAACTTTTGAAATATTTCCCGTTAGAATTTTTCGAATAAGCTTTTTGGTTTTGTCATTTTTTTTAATATTGACTAGCCATCTTTTAAAACTCTTTATATTTTTAGATTTTGTAAAATATGAAATATTTTGGGCCAGGAAATTACTTACCTCTGGGTGATCTAAATCTCGATAGGTAATTTGATTGAGATATATTTCAATACAAACACTCAATAGTTCGTTTCTTATTTCTTTGGTAACACTCTGGTTCGAATTTTTTCCTTTTTCGATGGTGCAGTTTTTAACAAACTTTATATCCTTGCCTCTTTTTGCCTTTTCAATGATGTTGATAAAGTTGTTAATTATATTAACCTGACTTTCAAATTTTTTGCTTTTATGTTTAAGCTTCTTTAATTTGAATCTCTTAATTTTTGAATATCGAAAATTTCTCAACTTACGATAGGTTTTTAATATATTATCTCCAGCAACTCGCTCATTCCAAGTTGGTATTAAATGGACTTCTGCTTTTGAAATAGTCGTAAATACGATCGAAACTAAAAGGAGTATAATTGCTTTTTTCACTAATTAAATTACGTTAAATCGTTGTTGAATTTCAGCGAGTCTTTTATTTATTTCATTTATATCATTTTTATGTTTTTCCGGTAGAGATGAGCTTAGGCTACCAATATATCGACTGACCTCTTCAAGGTAGTAAAAATCTTCTATATAATTTTGCTGAATAATATCAAAAGTCTTATTTACTTCGGTTGCAATTTCAGGAAAGTAATCTCCTTTTCTAAACTGAAGTAAATCTCGACCCTCTCCCTTTTGAATAGTTTTAAAGAAATCGCGAAGCCGATATAAAGGACCTGCAATTTTATGACTAAAAAAGATACTTACAATAAAAATCATGGCCAAAAATCCGATTTGCCAAAAAGTAAGAATAATAATTAGTGTTTTTCTATTATCAATGAGCTCTTGCGAAAGCTTTACACTTTCTCCAATTTTTTCTATTGCATTTGATGTGATGTCGTAAATAGCAATGGGATAAATCATGCTAGAAATAAAAAGTAAAAGACTTATCATTATGCTAAATTTAATTTGAAAAGAAGGATTGATTAAATATAGTTTTCTTTTATTTTTCAAAGTGACCTCATTTATTATTTTATAGTTTACATGGTTTTATCTCTAGTTGGAAAAATTGAGGCAAAGACCTAGCAAAACGATCTCATATTTAAAGATTTGGCAGCATTCAATTAATTCCTTTAGAATATTGAAATAAGGAGTGAAGCGTGCATAACGGTATAGTACCCATCTTAAAGGAACAGGCCTTCTTCGGGTTTACAGGTAGGATTAATATACTACTTGGAGCAAATAAACAGCATGTTGGAGTAATAATCCAGCTAAATGGCCTAATAGTTAATGCCGAGTTTTATTCAAATAAAGGTAAAAAGGCCCTTTTTAATATCCTTTTTGAAGACATTGATGGTCAGGCAGACTTCACTTATATTGTGGAGCCAGAACTAATTAATCAAGATGATTTAAAATTTAAATTCACTTTCGAGGAGCTTTACAAGAAGCTACAAAATAGGTTTGAGCAATATAAAAAATTTAAAAAGTTCAGGCCTCCTAATAATCTAAAGCTTTATTTAAAACCGGAATTTGTCGAAGATGTTAATGGTTATTCTATAGGTCCAGAAGAGTTTGACACTCTGCTTACCCTTATTGATTTTCCTCTAGTAGAAGAAATCTATAAGCACTCAACCTTATATGAGTATCAAATTACGAGGTCATTAGTTAGTTTAAGAAATAAAAAGGCCCTAAAAGTAGTTCAACAAGGCTAATGTTACTTCAATTGTAGTTTTGCTAAATTGAGTGTTAATACTACTTCTAAATTGTGGGTAAATCACAAAATAATACTTAATCTATTTGACGCCCAACGGCATGCTCCTAAATTGAAAGATGTTATAAAAAATAGGATCAAAAAGAATCTTAAAAAACTTAAAAAGTTAAAGACTGAAGCTATTAGGGTCTATGACCGCGATATTCCGGAGTTTCCTTTTATAATTGAAGAGTATGGAGATGATGTAGTTATTTGGGATAAGGGTGACGGAAGAGATAGAGATAGAGAACACTTCAATTTGACTCAACAAGTTTGTAGAGAGATTTTTAAAGGTGAGCTTTTTATTAAAGAGAGACAGAAAATGAAAGGGTCAACTCAATATGAGAAGCTTAGAACTGATGAATATAAAAAAATTGTAAGTGAAAATAATATTAAATTCGTTGTAAACCTTTCTAACTATCTTGATACTGGCCTTTTTTTAGATCACAGACCCATGAGAGTGAGAATAAAAAGAGAAAGTGAAGGAAAAAGACTTCTTAATCTCTTTTGCTATACAGGTTCGGTAAGTGTTTATGGGGCCCTTGGTGGGGCCAAAGTAACAAGTATGGATATGTCTCAAACCTATATTTACTGGGCCATTGAAAACTTTAACCTTAATCATATTGATCTTGATAAACATGAATTTATAACTGCTAATTGCCTCGAATACTTAAAAAGTGAAAATAGAAAATTCGATCTTATTTTTTTAGATCCACCAACTTTTAGTAATAGCAAAAAGATGAAAAATGACTTTGAGGTCGAAGAAGACCAGGACTATCTAGTTAATCATTGTATGAGACTTTTAAGAAATGATGGAGTGCTGTACTTTTCTACCAATAAAAGAAGTTTTAAATTAAATGACACCATCCGAAACAGGTATAATGTAGAAGATCTCTCCCTAAAGGCTATTCCCATAGATTATCACGATAAAAAGATACATTATTGCTTTAAAATCAGTTTCATGCAGTAGGTCAGCGGTTGTAATTCAATCTCAACTTTTATATTTTTCTTAGGTGAAACAAACCCTGAAAAACCATCAATTATCTATCGGTGCTTGGATAACGCTTGCTCACGGTGCTATGGCCGAAATTTTTTGTAGAAACGCCTTTGAGTGGGTTTGTGTAGATCTTGAACATAGCTCAATTACTCTTTCTCAAGCAGAATCTCTTATTAGAATTATTGACCTTCATAAAAAGTTTTCTTTTGTAAGACCTTCTTCTATTGATCATGATCAAATTAAAAGAGTTCTTGATTCAGGAGCTCATGGAATTATTGCTCCAAGAGTAAATAACAAAGAAGACGTAGAAAAATGTATCGATGCTATTTATTATCCTCCAGTTGGTAAAAGAGGAGTAGGTCTAGCGAGAGCTCAAGGATATGGCGATAAGTTTGAAAAATATAGGGATGAAGAATTAAAAGAAAAAGTCCTTATCGTTCAAATAGAGCATATTGATGCCGTTAATAATATTGATGAAATCTTTAATAACCCTCTTGTTGATGGTTATTTTATAGGACCATTTGATTTAAGTGCTTCTATGGGTAGAGCAGGAAACTTTAATCATCCCGAAATTAAAGAAGCATTAGAAAAAGTAAAGCTAGCCGCCATTAAATATAATATACCTGGCGGAATTCATGTAGTTGAAGCTGACCCAATAGATCTTCAATCTAAAATTGATTTCGGGTATAAGTTCATAGCTTATAGTTCTGATGTGAGAATCCTAGATAAGCACTGCAAGTTTGGAGACATTCTATGATTAAAGTAGGAATTGTTGGGCTTGGAGTGGCCGGGCAAAAAAGATTAGAGTGTCTATCTCCAAACCCAGACTACCAAGTCACGGCCCTTTGTGACCTTGACTATGAAAAAACAAATTGTCCAAATGTTAAAAGATATGGCCACTACCATGAATTTATAAAAGAAAACTTAGATGCAGTCTTTATTTGTCTTCCTAATGATCTTGCTAGAGATTATACCCAGATTGCCCTAGAGAGAAATCTTCACGTCTTTTGTGAAAAACCCCCAGCAAGATCAGCTAATGAGCTTCTTCCCATAAAAAACTATCTTAAAGAAGATCTTAAACTTAAATATGGTTTTAATCACCTCTATCATGACTCCGTAGAAAAAGCGGCAGAGATAATCACATCCAATAGACTAGGTAAGATTATTAATCTGAAAGGAACTTACGGTAAGTCTTTTATGAATGATTGGAGATCTCAAAAAGAGAGATCAGGAGGAGGAATTCTTCTAGATCAAGGAATTCATCTTTTAGGGATTATGAAAGAGTTTATGGGGGCCCATTTTGAAGTAAAAAGCTTTGTAAGTAATTCCTATTGGAACTATGACGTAGAAGATAATGTTTATGCTCTGTTTAGAGATGAAGAAAATAAAGTAGGCTTTCTTCATAGCTCTGCCACTATGTGGGAGCACACCTTTAATTTAGAAATCAATCTTGAAAATGGAAAAGTTATCTTAGAGGGAATCCTTTCAAACTCTATGAGCTATGCTCCTGAAAAAATAAAGATTTATTATAGAGAAGATAATACTACCGAAGAATTCTCCTATGAAAAAGATCAATCTTGGAAAAAAGAGATTGAAGAATTTTCAATGTGCATTATTCAAAATAAAAAAATAGAGAAAGGTAACTTTCAAGATTCCCTAAGTCTCATGAAGCTGGTTGAGAAAATCTATGGAGCTCATTAGTGTTTGTTCAAGATCTTTTTCTCGGCATCCTCTTTTAAGAAAAGAGATTCTTGATATTTATCCAAATGTGCAATTTAATGATGAGGGAAAGCGTCTAGTTGGAGATGGCCTTATTCACTTTTTAAAAGATTCCTCTAGAGCAATAATCGGGCTAGAAATCCTCAATAGAGAGACTCTTTCTAAGCTTAAAAAACTAAAAGTTATTGGGAAATATGGAGTTGGGCTTAACAATTTAGACCTTAAGGCCCTAGAAGAATTTAATATTAAGCTAGGTCACAGCCCTGGAGTAAATAGAAGAAGTGTCAGTGAACTTGTCTTAGGATTTTCAATTGATCTTTTAAGAAATATTACTAAAAATAATAAAACTTGGAATCCTGAAACAGGAAGACTTCTTTCAAACTGTACCTTTGGAATTATTGGGTGTGGAAATATAGGTTCTGATTTAGCGAATCTTTTAAAACCTTTTGGAACAAAGATTCTTGTTCATGATCTTCGAAAAATAGAAGGCTTTACTCAAGTATCCTTAATTGACCTTCTTAAAAACTCAGATATAGTTACCCTCCATGTCCCTCTCGATGAATCAACCTTTAATCTTCTTTCCATGGCAGAGTTTTCCCTTCTAAAGAAAAATGCTTTGCTCATAAATACCTCAAGAGGGGGAATAGTTAATGAAAAAGATTTATTTAGTTGGTTAAATGAAAACCCTTTATCTAGAGCGGCATTTGACGTTTTTGAAGAAGAACCTTTTAATGATTCGCCTCTATTAACTCTTCCAAATTTCTTTACAACTTCTCATATTGGGGGGGGGACAGAAGAGTCCATCTTAGCTATGGGAAGAGCGGCCATAAATGGCCTAAAAATCTTATAGTTCTCATTATTTAACCGATAATTTGTTATGAAAAATGAGAGTGGTTTTTCAATCCTTGAGACTATGATATCTGCTGGTTTACTGGGAATGGTTGTTTTAGCTGTATCTAATATTACGAAAGATATAGGGAGGGTTGAAAGAAAAGTTAACTTTGACACTTCCTCTGCAGCCGTTTTTATACAAATTCGGTCTGCAATAAGAAATAAAGCAGGCTGTGAAAAAACATTAGCCGGGAAAACACCTGGCGAAGTCGATGCTATTTATTTTGAAAACGACGATGCTTTTAAAGTTCTTGAGAAGGATAAAACATATCGTGGTGGCGGTGGCGCCGATGAAAAAGGTACGGGTCAAGGTGGTATAACAATTCAAGAGATTAGAGTTCATGGCCCTCCAGCCGATCCTAGTGATCCTTTTCCTCCACCTCCTTCATCATCTCCGAATTTTACAAGCAATCCACCGTGGAAAGGTTCTGTAAATAATCCAGTTTGGGCATATATCACATTTACCTATACGAAAATGGGAGAAAAAGGAGCAACGACAACAGAGCAAAGAATGGTTCCAGTTCTTATTACAACGGATTCTTCAACTGATGGTTCCCCAATAAAAACCTGTTATACAGATTTAGATAGTTATGTTTCAGCTGTATGTAGCTCCTTAAATGGTATTATGGATAAGAATGATCCAAATTTTAATGATCCCACTAATGACCCTAAGCAAGAACCATATCCATGTAAGAATATAGCTGTTGAGCAAAAACTAGGAAGTGAGCTCCAAAGTGGACATCATAACTTTGCGATACTTGCTAAAGGAGATATTAGGGTCGGAAAATCTTTAGGAGTTGGTATTGAAGGTGAGGATAATCCAGTTGATCCTCAAAGATCGGCCCCTTCAGGTAAAAATGAGCAAAAGGCTTATGCCACAAACCATGAAATTGGTGAAGTCAAGGCAGCCAAGGATGTTAAGTTTGATGGTTCGGCCCACATTAAAAATGATATGGGCGTCGGACTAAATCATGAAATTCAATCAAGTGGAAATTTAAGAATTAACCAAGCCCTTACTATTGGGCCGGCAAATACTCCAAACTCAAGTTCAAAAGGTCTTAGGATACATAATTTTTTAGGCGTTGGTAGTAGTCCAATAGCTCCCGCTATAGCAGGTGCTCCAACTAGCGGACAAGGTCATATGGTCGTTCTTGATCCAACAGCATCTCAGCAGTCAAAAGTTATAGTAGGGCCAGCATGGGATAACGGTGTTGGGGTTAACGATCCTTCTGGTCAGCTTCATAGTTTAGTATCAGATGGGCTTATTTATATAGAAGCGAATCAAACTCAGGGTAATGTAACAGCTAATCACGTAATAACTAAGGGTTATTTTAAAGAACAATTGAGAACTACTCTTAAAAACCCTTTTGATACATTAGGAAATCAAATTAATAGTTCTTTAGAAAATGCAACTAATGTTCAAGTTTATAATATTATTCGTTCTGCAATTTGTAATTACGAACTGAAAATTGATACTAGAGTTGGTGGAGTAAACTGTAATAATTATCAATCGGGAATGTATAAATTAACATCTACAAAATCTGGTGGTCAAAACCAAAATACAATATTTTCTTTATTTAAAACAACATCACCATCAAGTTCAACGAAAAATACTACAGTTTCTAACTGCGCTAAGTCTGGTACTTGCAGTCGAGTTTGTATTGGTTCTAATTGTCGAACAACCTTTAGGTCGAGTTGTCCCACAGGCTTTTTTGCTGTTGGTATATCAAGAGGAGGAACATTAGCATGTGCTCGAGACTCCTATTAAACCAAAAAGGATTTAGTCTTTTAGAGGTTATGATGGCCGTTGGAATAATGGGAGCTATTTCACTTGGTGTAGTTGAGCTTTCCAAAAATATCTTTCAGCTTGATAGAAGAATGGCAAAAAATGTTGTTGTGGCAAACTTGAAAACAAATATTAAAAATTCATTTAGAGCAAAAGAAGTTTGTGAAAAAAATTTCAAAGGGTTAAACCCAAGAGGTACAGAGATTACGGAGCTTAAAGACCTTAAAGATAATGTTTTTTTGGAAAAAGATGGTGTTATAGGTCAAAGAGTTTCAAGTATTAAAATTACAGAAATTAAAATTCAAGATATGCCCACAGGTACGACTGAAGGATTACCGGCCTTAGCAAACCTAAGTATTAAGTATGAGAACCTAGGGAAAAAAGGGATTATACTTGGAAGAAAAGAATTTCAGATTTATATACCAATTTTAGTTATTGAAAAAGCTTCTGTTGTTGAAACATGCTTTACAACCTCAGATAGTTACGTTTTTGCTTCCTGTATAGCATTAAAAGGAAGAGATACAGGAAATATTTGCAAAAATATCGCAATTGAAGATGATTTGGATGATGCGAACACCCCAATTCATCAAAATATAATAGACGTTGATGGATATTCATCCAATAAAATGGCCGTCTCTGCTTTAGGAGATGTTAAAACAGAAACGACATTGGGGGTAGGTCTAGGTGCAATAGCAAATCCTACAGAAACGGGAAGTTTTTCAGCTGCGGGAAATTTAACGGTCGGTCAAGACTTTCAATCAAATAGCTTGGGATTAGGTGCCGATCCATCAACAGCAACCGGGTCGACTAAAATAGCAAAATCATTATCTGTTGGGGATCTTTCTGCTCCAAATACTGATGGCTATGTCTATGTCAAAGACTCAGTTTCTGTGGGTGATATTGCTCCTCCTGGTAACTCCGGGATAAGAATAAGTGGTAAAATGGGAATAGGAGTAAATGCACCTGTAAGTGATTCAAATACTTCTCTGAAAACATACAATCGAATTAAAATTAAGGGTTCTATGCCAGAAATAGGTTTAGATGATAGCCATGTGCTTACAAAGATTTGGTTTACTAACCAACTAGCAGAAACATTAGGTCTTGATTCTGCTGCTAGAGATAATATTGAAGAGCAACTTAAAAATCCTGAAGAAAGTGCGACGATTAAAAAGGTATCACAGCAAGTTTGTTCTCAAATGAGGATAGATGGTAAAACAGGAAGCTGGAATACTTCTACTTCAACTTGTAGTATAGGCATACATGAATACTCATTATCTGTAAGTGGAAAAAATATTATTTTAAGCACACCACAAGGAAATAAAACAGCAAAGTTTTATAGTTGCTCAGAGTCCGGCACGAATTGTACACAGGTTTGCTCAGGATCAAGTTGCTGGACAACTTGGGGTAATAAGTGTCCAACCGGGAAAGCTGTTGTTGGAATTTATAATGGGATTGTGAAATGTGCTAATGATAAGCCATGAAAAGGAAAACGGTTTTGAGGTTTAGTTTAGTAAATTCATTAAAAGATCAAGGTGGGGCATCCATTACAATGGTCTTGATGATATCGGCAATGGTATCCGTCATTGGTGTTGGTGTTGTTAAGTTATCTCAACTTCTTGTCAAAGCAGAAAAACAAACGGCAATAACAAGAGAGGCCGATGATGTCGCTTTTTATGCTATGACAACTTTTAGAGACCCAAGGGCCTGTCAAAATACTTTTCAGGGGGTAGATCCAGCGAAAGATACAATTGATGATGGAGAATATGTACCCAGTATAAAGGACTCAAACCTTCCTACACCAAATGTCTTGATTTCACAAAATCAGGTTCTCGGGAGAGGAACAAAAGGAAGATTAACGTTAAGGAAAATAACTCTCACTGGCTACCCTCTTACTTCCCCGGAAGTAACAGGCCCCCCTGTTATTCCAGAAAGTGATAATAATGCCCAAGTTTTTTTAATTTTTGAAAAAAAAGTAGGAAATAATATCTCAACTTTTAATAGAAGGTTTTTAATAAAAGTAACCTTGGATAGTGATAGTAAGGTTGATAAATGTTATTATGAAAGAGATGCTGTAGATACAATTATTCCAACACGAAAAACATATACAAACCCTAATCTTGGAGTAAAGGCATCAGAAGAAGGATGTGAATCTCTTGGAGGTATATTAGATAAGGCTGAAGGAAAGTGTAGGAACTTAACTTTAGAAAATGATAACTCTATTTCTGGGCCCTATAATCCTTTTCCTGCAGGGCCATTTTTTCCAACATATTTTGGTGAAAATGATTCTCATAACTACGCTCTTAAGTCCTCAGGTAAAATGAGGATTACAAACTCTCTTTATTTGAATAAAGATCCGGCTTCAGTTGACGCATTAACAGGGCTATCTGATGATAAAGGAGATATTATTGGAAGTGGAAACCTCAGCATTGATTTAAATACAACAGTAACACGGTCTATGGGTATAGGTATCGCAGCTCCAGGTGTTTCTGGAACAGCTCACTTTAATGTAGCAGCTATTGTAGGTCCTGGAGTTCCTCCTGGCAAAGGTCTTTTTATAACTAAGTATCTTGGAGTAGGAGCGTCTTCAACTCCAGTGGTTTCTCCTTCAGTTGTAGTAGCAACTGTTAAATTAGATGGTGAACTTACGGTTGGAGCATCGACATTGGCAAGTGGGGCTAATTCAATAAGAACTCTAGAAGGTATTCAAATTCAAACAACTCAAGTTGGTGCAAGTTTAGATGATGATGATGCAGTAACGAGAGCCTATTACCAAGAGCATATATCTAAGGCATTAGGGATGGATCCAACTATTGTTAATGAGATTAGTGGATATCTTGTTAGTACTCAACAAGGAAGGACTTATGATACTATTAGAGATGCTGTTTGTCGTTCCTTAAAAATTGATGGTAATAATCTTGGCGCTTGTTCATGGACTAGTAGTTATAGCATTTCTAATCCATCTAATAACCTTAGAGTCAATATTGGTACTAAGTCATCTACAGTGCAAGTTCCTCATTGTGGGAGAACAGGAGAATGTAACCAAGTGTGTGTAGATGGAAAATGCTTTACTTCATTTTCAGGTAGATTCTGTCCGTATAGAAAAGTGATGGTTGGGGTGACTTCTACAGGTTCTCCAATTTGTGCTCTAGATAAAGCAGAGGGTGGGGGAGCTTTTTAATTCTTATTTAAGCTCTTTGCAAGATCATTAAAGAAAAAATCTATATTCGCCATATCATACCCATCCGAGGGATTAAACTTTTTATAACCTTCAATGGTTTCATGCTTTGCCATGACGGATCTGGGGTTTATTTCCCTGGCCTTGTTAAAGTGATAAAGGGATCTCATATACTCAGATTTTGACTTATATAAGGCGCCTAAGGCCATATTAAGCACATAACTTTCTTGGTTGTTCGAATAACTATATAAAAGTTGACTTTCACTCGTTATCCAATGCTTCATTATTTTTTGCTGCTGTTTAAATACAAGAAAAAGCATGAATATACTTAACAGGGTGGCTTTATATTTTAAGTTATTATTATTAACTGTTATTAACATCAAGACTCCATTTAAAAGATAAATGACTCCAATTGATGCAGAATAAAGATGAATATCTGAAGTTTTAACATCAAAAAATGGTAGTAATGACAAACATATAAAAGAAATTGCCACTCCAATGAAGCTCCACTTTTTATTTTTTAAAAAAAGTAAAAGTATCGAAAAGAGACCAAAAATAAAAATAGTTACCTCTATAGGGTTTACGTCATCGATTTGATAGTCAATAGAAGTATTAAGAGGCAGAAATAGCTTAAAAAAAGAAAACTTGAATACGTTAATTTTATCTATGAAAGATAGAGAAGTTTTATTTACAGGCACAAAACCATACCAATAATTAAATATAAACCAGATACTTGGAGTAAAAAATAAGCTTTTAAGAGTTATAATTTTAATAGAAGATTTTCTTTTAAAAAAATCATAGAAAAAATAAAGAATTGGTATGAAAAAAGGAGACTTGGAATTCATAATGGAAAATAAAAAACAGAGAGTCGAAAGTATGATCCAAAAATCAACTTTATCATCAGAGCTTTTTAAATAAAAATATGTACTTAAGAGGACGAAAAAAAGTGCTAGTATTGTAGGTAAAGCTGATATCCATATTACACTTTGAATGTTTATTGGATAAATAAGAAAAAGTAATGAGCAGAAAAGAGGGATATAAGTATTATTGTTTTTGTTGGTAAAGTTAATTAGCCTATAAACTAAAATAGAATTTAAAAAATGAAATAAAATATTTAGAATACGAAAAGAGCCTGGATTGGATGTATACTTGCCAATTATTGACCACATGATACTTCCAAAAAATGATTTGAAGTCACTCACTATTAAAGGTCTTTTGAGATCAAAGAGGCTTTCATTTGGACCAAACTTATCTAGAATCTCAGCATCTCCAAAAATGAAAAATGGGTATTGGAGTGAATCTCTAAAAACAAGATAAGTGATTATTGCAAGTATAATTATTAGAATAAAGCTTTGATGTATTAGAATATTATTTTTCATCTTCTTGTTTATGATCTCTTATTTTAGATCTATAATCCATAGGGAGAAATATTTGTGAACGAAGACCGATTGAAACAATCAAGCAATATTCAGCAATTTTTAAAAATGTTGAAAGTCTTAACATTTTCAGAATTAAAAGCACGCTATAGGCAAACATTTGCAGGCCTCATCTGGGTTATAGTAAATCCAATCGCTGTATTCATTGCTCATGCTGTTGTATTTAAAATTATTTTAAAAATAGATGTTAATAATTACTTTATATTTTTATTGAGTGGTATTTTGCCTTGGATTTTTATTACCTCTACTTTAAGTATGGGAATCAATGTATTTGTGCAAAGAGGAGATTTACTAAAATCCTTTAAGATTAATCCCTTTATTCTTTTATGGTCAAAGGTCTTGGATAATTTCATTAATTTTATTATTGCGTTCACCCTTCTTTTGATAGGACTTAGCTTCTTAGGTGAGGTATCGCTTTCCGGAATTGTTTTTTTGCCAGTTTCGATTCTTATTCTAATTGTAGGTACTTATTCTCTACTTTTCGTTCTCTCCATCGCGCAGGTTTTTTATCGGGATGTAATTTTTGTCAATCAATTTATCCTATCTTTAGTTTATCTTTTAACCCCTATTTTTTATCCAGAGTCATTTATACCTGAAGATCTTAGATGGGTTCTCATTGTTAATCCCTTTTACTCTTTTATAAGACCTTTTCAGATTTGTTTCTGGGAGTTTAATTTAACTCTATTTATTAATTCTCTTACCCAACCTATGATATTCATTTTAGGGTTTAATTGTTTTGGATATTTTCAATGGAGAAAAAAAGCTAATGAATTTTATCTTAGAATCTAATTCTCCAATTTTAGAAGTACGCTCCCTCGATATTGGCTTCAGCGTGGAGCAACATAGTCAATTTAATTTAAGAGATCAATTTGTTTCCTTTGTAAAAGGGCCCTTAAACTCAATTTGGAAGACAAAAGAAATTCATACCGTATTAAAGGACTTTGACCTCGTGCTAAAGAAAGGAGATCGATTAGGTCTTTTAGGTGTTAACGGTACCGGTAAGACTTCTCTTTGCCGTACCATTGCGGGTATGTATGGAAAACGAAGAGGAGTAACCGCTTTTGGTGAGGTAAGAGCCATTTTTAATACAGAAATAGGTATAATACCGGAATTAACAGGTGAAGAGAATGCTCATTTGCTTTGCTCATTAATGTATCCTAGAACTTCAAAGGAAGAACAAAAAAGAATAGTGGAAGAAGCCTTAATATTCTCGGAATTAAGAGAATTTCAATATCGCCCCTTTATAACCTATAGTAAGGGAATGAAAACAAGACTTTTTCTCTCCCTCGTTTCTGCACTTCCCTGTGATCTTTTGATATTAGATGAAGTGTTTGATGGTGCAGACGTCTTCTTTAACGATAAAATCACCGCGCGAGTCAAGAAGATGATTCATCACTCAGGGGCAGTTATTTTTGTTTCCCATTCTATAGAGCACATTCGTGAAACCTGTAATAGGGTCGTCGTACTTCATCAACAGCGTAAAGCTTTTGATGGAGGTATTGAAGATGGGATTGATTATTACCTTAACAATTGTGGACCTATGCAATAGTGAAAACAGAAATATTTTTAGATATTTATAATAACATTACAAAAGTGCTCTCAGACTCAAAAGAAACATTAGTAAGGCTTTCGAAGGATTTCTTATCTTTTAGGACAAAGGAACAAAATAATATAGATTTTTTAATCACAGTTAAAAAATCATCTCCACCTTATCATTTGTTAGAAAGTCAAAGATCCATAACACAATCACAGGTGGCTATAACATATGAAATAAAGGGTATTCGGTACAATGATTATTTTGGAAAGGCTTTATGTATTTATGATTATGAGAAAAATGAAGGAGTTATTTACTCTGAGGATATAAATCTTTTACATGAAATTTCTTATTTATTAATACTTTCAAGAGTTGGAAAAAAGATGGACTTGAATGGTTATCATAAGGTTCATGCCTTTGGCCTTAATCTTAATAACACCTCGATTATAGGGATGATGCCTATGAAAGGAGGTAAATCTACTCTATTTTTAGATCTTCTCTATAGCGACAAGAGATTTGAAATTATTTCAGATGACACTCCTATCATTGATTCATGGGGAAGAGTTCGATCTTTTCCCTTAAGGATAGGGCTGGAGTCTAACGCAGAAATTCCGGTGGGTGATGAAAACCTAATTTATTCCCTTGATAGATCTCAATACGGTTTAAAAAAACTTTTACCGCTTAATTATTTTCCTAATAAAATCTTTCAGGGATGTGGCAAAGATATCATCCTTTTAAATTGCAAGAGATCCTATGGTTCCCATTTTTCGATCTCTAAGGCTTCTAAAGTATCAATGATTGTGCCCCTAGTTAAAAATATGGTTATTGGGGTGGGACTTCCAATGGTCTTAGAATATTTTTTAGAGTCTGGGCCAAAAGATCTTTTAAAGCGTGTCGGCATCATCCTCAGGAGGACTATGGCAGCTTTGTTCCTTCTTATGAGGGCGAGGACATATCATGTTTATTTAGGTAATGATCGAAAACTAAACCGATTGGAAATGAATGCATTCTTTAAAAAGTATTGCTGCAAAGGAGCTCTTCCCAAAAATTATATTTTAGGCCATGATTAATTTTCAAAAACGATATGGAGGAGCAAAGTGTCAGAAATAAATGAATCGATGGTTCCTATAGTAAATGAATCAATCCTATCCCGCAAAAATGCAGATGGTAAACTTGCTCTCATGTCCTTAGAAGATGATGAAAATTTTTTTAAAATCGAAGGCCTTGCTATTCAGGTTTGGGAAAATATCGACGGAAAATGTAATATTAAGGCAATTGTGGAGAAAGTTTCTGATACCTATAATTTACCTAAGAAAAAACTTGAAGAAGATACATTCAAATTTATCGATGACCTCTACAAAGAGGGCATAATTAAATTTAATTAATGATTGATGAAGATTACCTTCAAAGGAAAAAAGAAGAATTAAATTTCTTAGCAAGCCTTGCTAGTTATGATGAAGCTTTTGATATTAAAAGTTATCAAGATGTATGGGATGCCAAGTTATTTTTAAAAAGGAAACTAAAAAATAAATTTTTTAATTCAAGCCTAAGCGTTACAAATCTCAGTGGTAGAAAAAAAATCAATCTCTATGGAATTCCTATTTCCTACACTTACTCAAGAAGTAATTTTAAAGTAGAGCATAATGACTTTTTAAAACTCATTCACCCCAATCTAGAAATCAGAAATTATATAAGCATGGGGACATTCACGGCAAACGCCCAAGGCACTTTGTCTTGTCTATTATCTGCTATAAAAATATGGGACTCAAAATTAGGCATAAAATGTCTTCAAAAGGATATCTACTACGAAACGGATGAATTCTTGGAGGTTTTTAATTTAGACAATGATTCAACGATTCTTTTTTTAGACTCTTCAGCTTGTGCTCGAAACTTTTCAATGGTTAAGTATGCCAAGGCTATAATTATCGATACCACTTGTTTCTCGCCAAATGATGAAATTCTAGAAATGTGGATAAATGATTTTATTAATAAGAATATTTCAATTTTTTTAGTGCGAAGCCATCAAAAACTAGACTCTTTTGGGATGGAGTATTCCTCTTTAGGATCAATCACTTATATTAAAAGGGATGATTCTATGGATGAGGTTTATGCCTTATTTGTAAAGTTGCTTTCACATTTTGGAGGCTTGCCATCGATAGAAAATATATACCCTTTTTTCAATAAAAAAGAATTCTTTGCATTAACGGAAAAAAGAGTTGAAATTATAAAAAGTCGAAATCAAATAGAGTTAGAACATTCTCGTAATTTTGATCACGGTCTTTATAGTTGGTCTCAACTTTCTCATAGAATTGAAAAAGAAACATTAGCGAAGGCAGCGATTCGTTTTTGTGAAAAAATGACACAATTTGGAATTCCCCTGAAATTTGTAGAAAGTTTTGGTTGGGATTTTAGTTCTATCTCTATATTAAAGTTTGAAAATTACAATCGAGGTGATTTTTTTGGCAACAAACTTTTTAAAGTAAGGCTGGCGATATCAGATATTAGTGTTGAAGATGCTTACTATCTTAAGAAGTGTTATCAACATTGGTTAGAAAGCTTTGCTTAGTTCTTTTTTAATATCCAAGATAAAGTTTTGAATTTTTAACTTTTCAATTAAATCTGGACGATTAATTTTTTTAAGTAACATTTCAAGGTTTGCTCTAGGCTCTTCCATTTCAGGTTTAAGCCTTAATGCAACTGAGTAATGATATGCCGCTTTTCGATAGTTCTCTTCGTTTTTCATTATCGTCCCATAGGAAATATTTAAAGCATAACTATCTGGTGTTACTTGAAGATTTTTTGCGATTATATATTTGGGCTCCTTCCAATACCCTATTTGAACGAGGCTTAATGCCGTGCATAGAAAAAGATAGATCGTGAAAGCGGTAAGAAATTTTTTATTTTCATTTAATTTATAATCTACAAAAAGAAAGGCCAAAATAAGAGAAAATCCTAGGGAAGGAAGATAAAAAAATCTGTCAGCTACCGTAGAGAAATTTTGAAAGGGATAACTTACAAATCCTAATGATGGGAAAATAAGTATTAAAAAAATCATAAACCCTATAAATATATTCGTCCTTTTATTCTTATAATACATAAGAAAAATTCCAATAATGGCCATTAGAATTAAAAATACTCCTATTTTGGTAGAAAGCTCTGAGTGCCATCTGATTATGAAATGGTCAATGGTTTTTCCATAATCAAAAACGAGAGGATAAGGTATAAAGAACTTTAGAAAATAATGATTTATGGAATCTAGTGCAAGTAATAATCTTCCACTCATATTGGCTGAGCTAAATTTAAATGAATGCGAAATGATATCGAGATGATAAAAGCCCACAATTAAACCTGACACAATAATAACGATGTTCTTTTTAAATGAGTCATAGAGTTTAATTCTGAAAATAATAAGATCAAAGAAAACGAAAAGAAAGGGTAAAATGATTATATTTTGTTTCGAGAAAATACCTAGTGTTGCGAAGATTATAACGAGAAGTTGACTTTTTAATGTGTAGTTTTTTTTGAAGTAAATTAAAGTTGCCGAAAGTGCAAAAAAACTACTAAGTAAGTCCTTTAAGGCCGAAACCCAAACGACAGGTTCGACCTTAAGAGGATGCACGAGAAAAATGAGCGCAGAAAAAAATGATATTTCCTGGAGATATTGAATATTTTTACCGTAGTAAACCTCTAAGACCCTTTTGATTAAATAGAAGCACAGAACTGAGTTAATACAATGAAAAAATATATTAACGGCATGAAACGCCATCGTGTTTTTAGAACCAAAAAAATAGGAGATAGTCCCCCAGAGACTATAAGTCATGGCGATAAAAGAATTTTTCCAAAGACTTATTAAGGATTTTAAAGAGAAGGAACTTATCAAGGGATTTTCAAAGATGTGTGCAGAATCATCGAAAATAAAAAAATTATGACCTAAGACCTCCCAGAACAAAATAATTCCGAAAATGAAAAGTGCTATAGAGTAAGTAGAGTTATAAAGTCTTCTATGAGGATTATATTCCATACTTTAATTTATCAGAAACTGTTTTAAATGAAACAGCTTGTAATTTAATACCAATTTTTTTACTCTTTTATATATGGAGATAAGTCATTGAAAGATTTTAAAGACTACGCTATTTTACTGATTCTTTTTGCTCTGGTATTTGGTTATTTCAAACTCAATCCTAGTAAATCAACGAATAATTCTATGACGAGGGCCGAGCAAGAGCTTTTCATAAAAGAAACAATTCGGAATGAGTTAGCAAAAGTTGCCAAAGAAGTTGTCGAGAGAAATGAAGATCAAGAGTTTGAAGTCAAAGGAGCAGAAGAAAAGCTCGTTAATGACTCAAATCTTTATATAAAATTACCTCCAGTTCTAGGCGCAGATATCAAAGGATATTATTGCTCTGAGGATTTGACTCTTATTGTAGAACTGGAGCCTAAAACGGAAGATCTTAAAGCTGGAAATTACGCCATTTACTCATCTGTTTTACCCGACACAAAAGAAGAGCTTACCTTTAAAAAAATTCTTAAAAATCCTACATCAACGGGCTCTTATAATATAGATAATAGAAAAATTAATTTAGACGTCAAAACAGGGGCAAAAGAAATGTTTGAAGGGAACACAAAGTATTTCTTTACCTGGAGTGGAGTTAAATTTCTTGAGTCTATCAATATTATTGGTGGGGTTGAAAATAGATACTGCAAGCTAGTAAATCCCAAAATATAAATTATTACTTTATTAAAAATCGATTTCTAGAATATTGTCCATGTTTGAGTAGGAATTTTTCAAGCTTAGAAGTATGCGTTTTCTTAAAGTATCCTTTAATAAGTCTCAAGATTCGCATGGGATGAAATAAGTAACCAATAGAATAGAAAAGAAGATTTCCCAAAGTACGATAAAAAATAAGTTCTTTTCGCCCTACATGACGTGAACATGATTTCTTTAATTTAACAAATTCTTTAATAAAATATGTCTCGAAGAATTCCTCATCCATCTTGATATTATTTTCTTCAATAAATTCATTGAATAATTTTGATCCTGGAGAAAGAAAATAAACGGTCATTGATATATCTTCTACGCCGTAATAAGCACACTTAATGATAAATAATAGAGTCGTATAGATCTCTTTCCTTTCTTCATCAGGAAAACCTATTATGATATTTATTTTGCTAGTAACACCTTTCTTAGCGACGATTTGAATACTTTTTAAATATTTATCGATATCTACTTTTTTCTGGATATATTCTAGTGTCTTTTTTGAACCACTTTCAGGTGCAAAGGTAAAGTAGTTACAACCACTTCTAATGAGTAAGTCTACGACTTCTTCATCTACACATTCAGCACGTGTACCAACGGTGATATTCCAAGGTAAATTAATTTTATAATCTATAAGACCTTTACAAAACTCCACTGCAAATTTTTTATTTACAAATAGTGTAAGGTCATGAAATTCAAGGGCCTCTATACGATATTTATCCTTATAATACTGAATTTGTTCCATCATTCTTTGAATGGGGAAATTATAATAATTAACATCCCACATATTGTAAGCCGTACAGAAAGTACATTTATAAGGACATCCTCGACTACCAATGATGGGCATAATTCGACCACTACCTACACCACTAGTTACAGAGTGAGATAAATAATTTTCTAAAGGAAATTTTTCCCATTTGGGCCATGGGATGGAATTCATATCTGATATTCTTTCTCGACGTTTTGTCTTAACTATTTGACCATTCTTTCTAAAGACAAGTCCGTCTACACTGTCGAAATCACCACCATAGAAGAAAACTCTCAAGAAATCTGAAACAAATTCATCCCCTTCACCCAAACAGATAAAATCAACTTCAGGACATATTTCAAATATTAATTCATGAAGAGAGGTCGCTGTTTCACCGCCAAGTAATATTTTAATATTGGGGTATGCCTTTTTAACTTCCTGAATAATCCTTTTTGTATGATTCCATGCCATGGTAAACATGGCCGAAATCATAAGGAGTTCACAATTCTTTGGTATTCTCGCTAAAATTTGATCAATGCTAAGTCCTCGATAGAGAACTCTCGGATTATCGGTGCTGTCATAATGATCAATTCCTTCCCCTAAACTATCTATTACATCAAATTCGTAACCCTCTACAATAAGTTTTTCTGCAATGTAAGCAAGACCGAGGGGAGGAGCGTGACTATGTTGAGGTGCAAACTTTGAAAGGACACCGGGTGGCTCCATGAGAGCAAATCGCGTGTTTTGATTGATCATTGTTCACCCTTGATTTTTTTTATTGTTCTCTGGAGAGGCTTATATTCACCAGTTAGACGATTAATAGTTTGGGTTGTAGAAATTTTAAAGCTCCCCTTTAAATGCGCCAATCCACATCGCAGACCGATCGATGTACTTAAATTATTCACACAATGAAAAAGCCACGATGGATTAAAAAGAAAGTCACCCGGTTCTAAAATGAAGTCCCAACGAGGTATTCGATTGTAATACGAGAATTCCTGAGGAAGATCTTCATCCATATTTATCAATGAATAATTATGAAGAGATTGATTAGTTTTAATTCCTAATAGAGGAAAACACTGACGAGGGAAAATTCGAAATCTTTTTCTTCCTTCGATCATAAGGAAAAAATTGGCACTCATAGCACTATGTATACCCGATCTACTGTGTGGCCCTCCTATAAAAAGATGATAATGAAATCCTTTATTTGAGGCTCCTCTTAATTCTTTGAATAATTGATGAGGTATATCTTCAAGTAATTCAGGATATTGATGAAGAATTTCGAAGAAGCTGAGATATTTATACGGGTCTTGATAATGATTAGTGAGATAATCTTCGAGGTTTGTAGTGAATGTTTCTTCATTGATATTGTAACCAATTTCATTTTTCACTGTTATA
>JAURDE010000032.1 GCA_030828105.1 Bdellovibrionota bacterium
GTAGCTTCAGTAACTTCAGTAGCTTCAGTAACTTCAGTAGCTTCAGTAACTTCAGTAGCTTCAGTAACTTCAGTAACTTCAGTAACTTCAGTAGCTTCAGTAACTTCAGTAGCTTCAGTAACTTCAGTAGCTTCAGTAACTTCAGTAGCTTCAGTAACTTCAGTAGCTTCAGTAACTTCAGTAACTTCAGTAACTTCAGTAGTTTCAGTAGTTTCAGTAACCTCTTGAATATCTTCGCTTGATGACAGGCCTAGATTGAACTTTTCTATAACATTATTAATCAAAGCAAGAACTTCATCCGATGTAAAAGTCCCAGGCGGTTTTTCTGGTTCTGGAGAAGAGCTTTGATCTTGAACAACAACTCTCTGTTTTATTCCTTGTTCGCATTTTTCGTCCACAGAATTTTTCTTGCAAGCTGCTTGTCTTTTTTGAGCAACTTCAACGCAAGAAAATGTAAGGAGCAAGCTCATAAGAGGAAAAAAGTGAATGAATTTAGAGTATTTTATCTTGAGTAACATCAATAATTATTTCGGTTAAAATATAGAAATTCTTTATCAAGTAAAACAGAGAATCAGTCGATAAACTAAAAATCAAGGAGTTGGAATTGAGTAATGAATCAGGAAATAGAGTTAAAGTTAAAAGAACCAAATTTCTTATAAACCCGAGATTTCAGCTCAGGTTTGTCGCTTATTATCTGTTTGCTGTTGTTGGTTCTATAACGGTCTTTTTTTTAGCAGTGAAATACTTTTTTAACCAAATGTATCAAGAAGGTATAAACCTTAATCTTCCTCTCAATCATGTCTATTTTAAAATGATTGTAGAGCAAGAAGAACTTATGACAAATATATTTATAATTACCTCAATAGTCGTAAGTATTTTACTCTTTGTTTTTGGAATCCTTCTCTCCCACAGAGTTGCTGGCCCATTTGTTAAATTAAATAATTATTTAAAATGTATGGGGCAAGGAGAGTCACGTGGAAAATTATTTTTTAGAAAACGAGACTTTTTTCAGGAAATTCCAGAAAGTTTTAATGAAATGATAGATTTCATCGAGAAAAAAGAAAAAGATGGAGTTCAAATCTTTAGTGAAATGGAGAAGTAAATGAAAGCTTATTTTATAATACTTTTTCTTATCGTATCCTCTTTATTTGTAACGACCTTTTTTGATTCAAGTAGAGAAAAAGTTTTGGATGTCGTTAAGACTAGTCAAACTACAAAAATTTTAACTAAAAAAGAACATAGAATAGCGAAGAAAATTAAAGTCTCTGATATTAAAAAAATAGTAAAGCAATCTCAAAGTAACACTCGTACTTATGAAAGGCTAAATGAGTTAGTAATAAAAACTAAAGAATATTCTTACACAGACGCTCAGATAGAGCATAAGAAAAAAGCTGAGGATATCTTAGGTATTGAATTTGCACCAGAATATGCAATGGAGATAGATTTAAAAAAACCAGCTCAATTAACCCATTTTTGTCCAGACCACCTTATAAAAAATTAACTTTACATATTTGGCTCGATGCAAAACATTAAAACTCTTAGTAAAATCTAAAAATTTGGAGTAAAAAAACTTAAGGAGTTTTTTATGCCTTATCAATCGACAAAAACATATGGTAACGACCGAGGCTTTTCTTGTGCTTTCAGACAAGCAAAGGCCACACATTCTCACTGCTCTCTTATACATGGCTATTCTTTGGGCTTTAGATTCGTCTTTGAGGCCAATAAATTAGATGAAAAAAACTGGGTTTATGATTTTGGAAATTGTAAGTGGATTAAAGAGTGGATTGAACAAAACTTTGATCATACACTAGCTGTAGATAGTAAAGATCCTCTTCTTAAAGAACTTAAGAATTTAGAAGCTATCGGTGTGGCCAAAATAGTTGAAATGGACGGAGTTGGTTGTGAAAAATTTGCAGAGCACACTTATAATTTTGTAGCTCCAAAAGTTAAAGAGCAAACCCAAGACCGCGTCTATCTTAAATCAGTTGAAGTCTTTGAGCATGGTGCAAATTCAGCGATTTATAAAGTATAAAATCATATCAATCACGTTGATTTAATTTGTATTATTTTTAATAGATTAAGCAATCTAGATATCTGAAATGTAATATCAACTTCAAACCATTTGTGAGCAAAATTCATTTTATTACCATAGCGATGGTGATTATTTTGGTATAGTTCACCCATAAGAGCAAAGTCAAAAGGCAGAGTGTTTTTACTATTGTCATTAAGGTTATAATTTCTATAACCAACTTTATGCCCAAACCAATTAACTATAGCGCCTTGGATTGGCCCCATAAAGCCATGTATAAATATAAATAGATAGTACTGAGGTTCAATTCCATTCATATAGTAAACACCCATATAGAGGAGTACCCAAAAAAATATATTATATTTTGTTTCAGCGAAGTTATCTAAAGTCGGCCAAATGGGGGACTTGTTTATAACTGCACTATCTTTAACATCCTTATGGTTTTCTATAAGATATTTGTACTCAGAGTAAGTTTTTAAGGACATGTCCCATAGAGACTTACTGTGAACGGGAGAGTGGGGATCCTTTGGTGTATCGCTGTAGGCGTGATGTTTTTGGTGAAGTATAGAATAACTGGTTGGGTTTAAAAAACTTGGGCCTTGGGCGATATAGGTAAGAAAGTAGAAGAACTTTTCCCACATAGGTGACATGGTAAACATAGCGTGTGAACAATACCTATGTAAGAAAAAGGACTGACAAAATAACGATAAAAACCAATGGAATAAAAGGAGAGCAAGAACTGTCATTTAATTGATCCTCTATCAATTCATTCAAATTAGAGTTTTACCTATAATGTAGATTTAAGACAATATTAAGTTTAAAGTATTAATGATTTTGGTATATTACTTAAAGACAACGTTAGACAAAAAATAGACTAAATGGGTTTAAATATCGTCTAACAATAAAATGTGAAATCAAGGAGAGGTTATCATGATAGATGCAATGCTAAGCAAGGGCTTTATTCCAGATATTTTAGTGCGAAGAGGTATAAGATCTCTTTTGAATCAGCGCTTAATTGATGAATATAGGGACCCTGAGTTAAGGAGAAAAGCATTAATCAAAGAGTTAAAAAACTCACCTATCGCTATAGAAACAGACAAAGCAAATGATCAACACTATATGGTTCCTCCAGAGTTCTTTCTCATATCACTAGGGCCAAGATTAAAGTATAGCTGTTGTCATTGGGATAAGGCCAAAAACCTTGCTGAAGCCGAGGAGGAGATGTTGGCCTTAACTGTAGAAAGGGCCCAGATAAAGGATGGAGATAAAATATTAGAGTTGGGCCATGGCTGGGGTGCGATCACTCTCTATATGGCCGAAAAATTTCCTAATAGTTCTATAACCGCCGTCTCTAACTCCAAGTTTCAAGGAGATTTTATTAAGGAAAAGGCCAAACAAAAAGGTTTGAAAAATATAAACATAATAACTGCAGATGTTTCTACCTTTGAAACCGAGGAGACCTTCGATCGCGTCATTTCAGTAGAAATGTTTGAGCATATGAGAAACTATAAAACTCTTCTTAAAAATGTGAGTCATTGGCTAAATGATAACGGAACATTATTCGTTCACATATTTGCTCACAAAGAAATCTCATATAAGTTTGAATTTAAAGATGACTCGGATTGGATGAGTAAATACTTCTTTAGTGGAGGAATAATGCCGAGTGAGCATCTCTTCTATTATTTTCAGGATGATCTCAATATAAAAGAACATTGGAGAGTGAATGGGAAGCATTATGGAAAAACGGCAAGAGCATGGCTTGAAAATATGGACAGAAATGAAGAGAAAATATTAAATATTTTTAAGGCCCATTACCCTAAAGGTGAGGCCAAAAAATGGTTTAATTATTGGAGAGTCTTTTTTATGAGTTGTGAAGAACTATGGAACTATAAAGATGGAAACGAGTGGATAGTTGCTCATTATCTTTTTGAAAAAAGGTAAATAATGAAAAGATGTGCCATTATTGGAACAGGTATAGCAGGTATGAGTTGCGCCTATTTTTTAAAAGATACCTTTGATGTGACGGTATTTGAAAAAAATAATTATGTGGGCGGTCATACTAATACGATTGATGTTCATGATGGTGAAAAAACATGCCCAATGGATACAGGTTTTATGGTTTTTAATGAAAAAACCTATCCAAATCTAATTAAGTTATTTGAAAAACTAAAAGTAGACTACGTTGACACTGATATGAGTTTCAGCGTTCGTAATGAGGATATAAATCTTGAGTTTAATGGTTCTAGTGTTAATGGTCTATTCTCGCAGAGAAGGAATATATTAAATTATCATTTTTTAAAAATGATAAAAGATATTCTTAAATTTAATAATGAGTCGATTGAAGTCCTTAATCGATCTGATTATGAAAGAATAACGATTGGGGATTATATAAATCAATTAGGGCTTGGAGATTATTTTTTTAAAAATTTTCTCGTTCCTATGAGCTCAGCTGTTTGGTCAACGCCCATGAATAAAATTAAGGATTTCCCTGCGAAGTCTCTCATTAGGTTCTTTCATAATCACGGCTTTGTTGGAGTTAATACCCAATTACAATGGAAAACAGTCGTAGGTGGAAGCCGGCAATACCGCGATAAAATTACTGAGCAATTTAAAGATAAAATCAAGGTTTCACATCCAGTGGATAAAATAATTCAAAAAGAAAACCTCGTTGAAGTAATTTCACAAGGGCAAAAGTTTGAATTTGATAAAGTGATCGTTGCTTCTCATGCTGATGAGGCATTAAAAATGTTAGAGAATCCTTTACCGTTTCAAGAAGAAGTCTTATCAAAGTTTTCCTATCAGGAAAATATAGCTATTGTTCATACAGATGAAAAGGTGATGCCTAACTTAAAAAAGAATTGGTCCTCATGGAATTTCCTTATTAAAGCTGATGAGGCCTACACTGTTTACTATATGAATCGCTTGCAGAACGTATCAGATAAAATGAATTTCTTTATTAACATAAATGGAGAGAAATTTATCGATAAAGACAAAGTGATTAGGAAAATGACTTACCATCATCCTGTTTTTGACGTTGATGCAGTAAGGGCCCAAGAAAAACTAGATGAGCTGAATAAAGACACTAACCTCCATTTCACAGGTAGCTACTATCGATATGGATTTCATGAGGACGCTTTACTCTCTAGTGTGAATTTATGCTCTTCAATACTCGAAAGACAGGTGTTGTGATGATTCATGGGCTTGTACCATTTACGGTTACTCATAAAAGGTTTTTACCTAAAGTCTATAAATTCACTCATAATTTTTTTTGGTTTAAGATCAACTTAGATAATACAAAATACTGGCCTTCCAAATTTGTTTCATTTAACAAAGCAAATATTTATTCTTTTTATGATGATGACCATATTAAACTTGGAAGGCCCAGTGCTAGAGATAATTATATAGAGTTTGCTAAAAATAATGGATTAAATACTGAAGTTAAATCCGTCACACTTTATACCTCTATGCGCTTTTTAGGTTATGTCTTTAACCCTGTAAGTTTCATTCTCATTAAAGATATAAATGATGTAGAATATGCAATTATTGAAATAGGAAATACATTTAATGAATTAAAACCTTACTTTGTAGGCCCAGAGTATTTTAATGAAGGTGGATTTAGCTTCAAGACTAAAAAACATTTTTATATTTCACCATTCATAGCTCTAGATAATGATATGCATTTCATTTTTAAGAAAGATAATGAGCAAATATCTATCTATATAAACGATACTTCCGAAGATGAAGAAATTCTAAAAGTTTGGTATGATGGTATAGAAATACCGGCTACTACAAAAAATCTTTTGATCCAAACTTTAATGGTACCTTTTGTAACATTAAAGATTATTTTTCTAATACATTACCACGCTTTAATTCTGTGGCTTAAAGGAATTTCTTATTTTAAGAAAAAAGATAATGTCGATCTTCAAAAAGGGACTTATTTATGGAAAAGATAAAAAGAAAAACAAAAGATATGTATGAGAAGATATTTCTTTCCTTTATAAAGCGCTTTAAAAAGGGGCAGCTTGATTTAACTCTTCCCTCAGGGAAAACCATGGCCATTGGTGATGGCAATGGGATTAATGCAGAATTAATTATTAAAAATTCCGACTTTTTTAAAAAATTTGTTTTATCAGGGGATATAGGTTTTGGAGAATCCTTTTGCGATGGAGATTGGGAAACAAATGACCTTACAAACCTTTTAAGGTGGGCCATTCAAAATATTGAAACGTCAGGAATTATTTCTGGGTCTAATGTGAAAAATATTTCTGTAAACCTTTTTGGAAAACTAAATAAACTAGGACATTATTTGAAAAAAAATAACAAAAAGGGTTCGCGCAAGAACATATCCTATCATTATGATCTTAGTAATGACTTTTATGAAATTATGCTCGATGAAAGCATGATGTATTCATGTGCCGTATTTGATTCTGATTCCCTAAACCTAAAAGAGGCCCAATATAAGAAACTTCAAATGCTTTGTAACGATCTCAATATTACAAATGGAGACCACATTTTAGAAATAGGTTGTGGTTGGGGTGGGTTCGCTATTTATGCCGCCACTAAATACGATTGTCAGATAACGGGAATAACAATTTCTAAAGAGCAATTTGACTATGCTACTCGAAAAGTAAAGGAGTTAGGGTTAGAAGATAAAATTACCATTTTGATGAAGGATTATAGGGATTTGGATGGAAAATACGATAAAATTATTTCTATTGAAATGATTGAGGCCGTTGGACATGACTACCTACCTAAATATTTTCAAAAAATTGATCATCTCCTTAAAAAAGATGGGGTTGCCGTCATTCAGGCCATTACCTCACCAGACTCTCGCTATGATTCCTTTAGACAGGGAGTCGATTTTATCCAAAAACATATTTTTCCAGGCTCCCTCTTGCCATCCATAAGGGCCATGACTAAGGCCTGTACAAAAACAGAGTTATATATTTTTAACTTAAGAGATATTGGAGCTCATTATGCTAAGACATTGAGACTCTGGGATGAAAAAGTTGAAAAGGATAAGGATAAAATAAAAGAGCTTGGAATGGATGAAATATTTTTTAAGAAATGGAAGTATTATCTTTGTTATTGTGAGGCAGCATTTGCAGAGAGAAATATAAGTGATATCCAACTCACTTTAATAAAACCCAATAATACAAAATATCGCTTAGTATAATTAATTTAAGAAATCATAACGGTACAATTATTTGTCTTTTCTTTCCGATGGATTATTATATCTTCCAACGAGGAAAGTAAATGAAGCCAAAAAAAATTACCGCCGTGGCCAAAGAATTTGGGCTTTCTAGTGATGTAATAGAACCTTATGGACATCACAAAGGTAAAGTCCCTCTTAGTCAGATTAAACAAGATAAAATTAATAAGAATCACCTTATCCTAGTTAGCTCTATGTCACCTACGCCAGAAGGAATTGGAAAGACAACCCTCTCAATAGGCCTATGTGATGCTATTTGTAGTTTAGGAGAAAAGTCGACGGTTGTTATTAGAGAACCTTCATTGGGCCCCATCTTTGGAAAAAAAGGGGGGGCCACTGGTGGAGGAGAATCTACGGTATTTCCATCTGAGGATATTAACCTTCATTTTAATGGCGACTTTGCAGCGGTTGAGAAGGCCAATAATCTACTCTCAGCATTGATTGATAATTATTTGCGCTTCCAAGGACAGTCTTACCAGATAGACCCTAAAACCGTCGTTTGGAAAAGAGTCATGGATATGAACGATCGTTCATTAAGAAAAATTATCACAGGGCTTGGGGGACAAAATGGTGGTGTACCCATGGAGAGTGGGTTTAATATTACCGCTGCTAGTGAAATTATGGCCATCCTTTGTATTAGTAATTCTTTAGCTGATCTAAAAAAGAGGATAGGTCATATATTTGTAGGATGGACCTACGATAAGCGACCTGTTTATGTAAAGGATTTAGGATTTGAAGGCCCTGTTACGGCCCTTTTAAAAGAGGCCATTAAACCAAATTTAGTTCAAACCTCTCTTGGTAATCCTGCAATTATTCATGGTGGCCCCTTTGCAAATATTGCAACAGGAACCAATACAGTCTTGGCCACAAAATTAGGGCTTAGTTATAGTAAGTATGTTGTGACCGAGGCAGGATTTGGAGCAGAGCTAGGGGCCGAAAAGTTTTTTAATATAATTTGTCGCCAAGCAGAGCTTTCTCCATCTCTAGTTGTCCTTCTTTTTTCTATTAAGTCTTTAGAGTACCATGGTGATGGAGACTTAAAAAAAGGTTTTAATAACTTAAAACGCCATTATCATAATTGTAAAAAGTTTGGCGTTTCAATAATTACGGCCTTAAATTTGTGGGAAAAGGAAGATCAACAAAAATTAAAAGAAGTTGCTGAGCTTTGTGAAAAAGAAGGAATGCCTTATTCGATCTGTTCACCATTTAATCAAGGAGCTAAAGGAGTAGAAGACTTGGCAAAAATGGTCATCAAAGGATGTGAACAAAAAAACAAATTCCATCCGACCTATGAATTAAGCTTACCATTGGTAGATAAAATAAAACATTTAGCACAGGATTTTTATGGGGCCAGTAGAGTTAAATTTAGCTCTAAGGCCTTAGCTGAGATGAAGGAAATAGAGGGCCTTGGAATGAGTAAATTTCCTATCTGTATGGCCAAAACCCCTTTGTCTCTTTCAGATAACCCTCAACTTAGAGGTTGTCCAACAGAGTTTGATTTTCTCATTAGAGATTTTGAGTTTTCATCAGGGGCCGAGTTTATTATTCCTATGGCCGGTGATGTAATGAGGATGCCGGCCTTTGGTAGAAGTCCATCGGCACTTCGTATAGATATAGATGATAAGGGAAATATCTCTGGTGTTTTGTAATAATTGGAGTTGCTTATGTCTCAAATATTTAGGAAAGGAGAATAAAAATGTTTAAAGAAGAAGTTTCTTATAAAGATGGTGATCAAAATTGTATCGCCTTTGTGGCATCTCATAATGAAAAAGAGAAAAGGCCAGCTGTTGTTATTTGCCACGCTTGGGCGGGTCGTGATGATTTCGCTTGTAACACGGCGATGAAAATGACCGAGATGGGATATGTAGGAGTGGCCTTAGATATTTATGGTGATAAAAAAATTGGTACAAATACCGAAGAAAACTCAGCTTTAATGAATCCTTTCATAGAGGATAGAAAAAAATTAATTCAAAGGTTAGAGGCAGGATATAATCATGTGCGTTCTCTTTCTTATGTGGATGAAAATAATATTGCCGCTATAGGTTTTTGTTTTGGAGGACTTTGTGCTTTGGATATGGCACGCTCTAATTTGAATCTTAAAGGTGTAGTGAGCTTTCATGGTCTTTTAATGGCCCCGGATTATGAAGTTAAGTCCATAAAACCTAAAATATTGGCCCTTCATGGACAAGAAGATCCAATGGTTGATATGGAAAAATTAACTGAATTTATTAATGAAATGAGAGAAAAGGCCGAAGATTGGCAACTTCACAGCTTTGGAAATACTGTGCATGCATTCACGAACCCAGATGCGAATGATCCAAGTTTTGGGACTGTTTATAGTGCTACTGCCGCAAGTAGATCTTTTAAAATGCTAGAAAACTTTTTAAGTGAGTCATTTACTTAATAGAGCTCAAAAGAGCGCTCAATATTATATTGAGCACCTTCAGCTCTTAGCTCTGAGCTATACAGATGGAACTCTTTAGCGTTAAAGATTCTACTTTTGAAATCGTGATGTTTAATCAGAAAGTTTGCCAAGGCAGGAGTATCAACGTGCTTTAACCTAGCAATAGTAAGATGGGGGTTGAACTTAATCTTATTTATTTGAGTGTATGGGCGAACCTTTTTAATGATAAGAGAGTAGAGATCAGTTAGATACTCATTATCAATTACAGAAGTATATAATACCTTGGGATCATGTCCAGGCCCAAAAGTATTGACCCCCTTAAGCTGTAAATCCATTGAAGACATATTGATATCTTCAAGGTCATGCATAAGGTCATCGATTGCATGTTTTTCAACATCTCCAAGAAAGACGAGGGTTATATGAAGATTTTCTGGAAGAGTCCATCGAGCACCACCTATATTTTCTCTAAGTGAGTCAATTTGTAAAGCAATATAATTAGGGAGAGAAATTCCTGTGAATAATCTAAGTTGCTGCATTTTTACTAAAGAAAATGATATCTAAGGCCAAGCAACCAAGGAAAGAAATCAAAATCTTCTACATCTCCTCCAGACCATAGCCCACCTACATCAAAGTATGAGGAAAATTGGTCATTAATTTGATAATCCACCCCTAATGCTGGTCCTACTGTCCATGAGGTTTCCTTACCATAGTTATTTAAGATATCAGTACCACTAATCTTGGTCCATCCAACTCTAAGCTTGATATAAAGAGATATATTTTCTTCAGGCCAATCTTGAGCAAAAGTATATTTAGGGGCGATTGTAAATGCAATCATACTTATGTGTCCCTTTTGATTATCTTTTTCTACTTCAAAATCCATTGTGGGTAGGAATTCTAATTCTACTGACCAGTCTTGATTAAAACGTTTACCAAAGCCTAGACTAAAACCACCTTCTGTTTTTTCAATTCCCGAGTTATCTCCGGTTGCAGTGGCCTCTTCAAAGTTTCTCGTCCAGACGATGACAGAGGCTTGAGTATAGTATTGAGCTGAAGCTTGGAAACAGTAAAGCATAGAGATGAGTATAAAAATTTTATTTATCATACTTATTTATAAGGTTAGAATTAAGAAAAATCCAGCTCATAATAAGTGAGGAGGGCAAAATGCCCTCCATTAGTTTATTTATCTTAGACCTAAAACTTTAGCTAAAGATTGTAATGTACTACATTTACAATAATACTCTACTCTTGTGTAGGTTGATCCTGCAGGCCAAGTTCCCCCTCTAAAATGTCCACCTCTTCTATCTTCAGAATGGGAAAAACCACCATTTGATCCACCTTGAACTGTTGCTCTTTTACCCCATGAGTTTGTGGTTGCAGAAGGTCTTCCTCTTAGATTTACAGAAGTGACAACCTCGACATGTCCATCAACATAGCGTCCATCTCTTGTCTTTCTCCAAAAGGCTAACTTAACATCACAGCCCTGTTTTTTCTTTTTGGCCATCTCTTGATAGGAGGCCCTATTCCCATCAAACTTCTTAAAGCTTGCACAATATCCGGCCCTCTCATAATAATTGGATCTTCCCGTCGTTGTAGATCCACCATTTCTATCTTGGTTGATTCCTCTGGCCGTAGTATTCCATTCTCTTCGAGTTGGTGCTGTATTTTTATTAACCTTTCCTAGAATTCTATTACACATCATTGTTGACCAGGTTCCACACCCTCCGTTACCTGAGCCTGACCAAGAAGCATCCATTCGTGGAAGTAGATCCATTCCTGCAGGTTTAGAAAATGTTCTTCGGTCAAAGTTTCTGATTGGTGTTGTTAGTACAGGGCCCTCTACACGTGGTAGGTTTATGACGGGCCGTGGGTTGAAAACGATAGGCCGCTCAAAACTACCATCCTGAGCAAGCTCACATTCCTGGTAATCCGGAATATTAAACTCATCTAAATAATAAGGCACATTCTCCTTTTCTATAACTGACTGAAGCCTATTATTTTTGAGAACTACGACTCTACCACCAAATTCGGCCTGCATGTTTTCAGTAGCATTTGTTGGCGATCCAGACCGCTCAATAGGTGCAATATAATGAAAGCTCAGCGATGATGCGGCAATACTAAAAGAGGTAAGAGGAACACAAAGTAATAATAATTTTTTAATAAATGACATTTTTCACTCCTAATTTTTCTTGGGTTTTTATTTCAGGAGCAAAATTGGGGCCAAAAACTTTACTAAATTAAGGTCATTTCATCTTAATAATTAGTCCATTGTGCACCTTGCGATGCACTGATGAGGGATTAAAAAGTCACCAGGGAAGCTCTTCACCATCCCAGCTATAGAAATGGCCACTATCCTCTAAACTCTTTCCTTCAATGACATTCAGAATATTATTGGCCGTTTCTTCAATACTATGAATTTTATAGGATATGTTATTAGAGAATGGATGAGAGAGCTCTGTATCTGTGGTACCTGGATGTATGGCCAAAACGATACAATCTTTTCTTTTTCGTTTTGCTTCAATAGAGATGCATTTTAAAAGCATATTCATGGCCGCTTTAGAGCTACGGTAACTATACCAACCGCCAAGATTATTATCTTCAATACTGCCAACCTTTGCAGAAATACCTACAAAAGCACTGATATTCTTTTTTGATAAAGAAGCTTCAAAATATTTAAAGATAAGAGCACTAACAGAGGCATTGATTTTCATCAACTCGAGAAAGTTTTCAACTTTAAAACTTTTGAATGATTTTTCTGGACTTATTTTTGAATTATGAAGAAGGCCAACAGAATTAATAATAAGATCAAATTCTTTTCCTTTAAGGTTGTTGGCCAACGTTGAAACACTATCTTCATCACAGGGATCGAGTTCATGGATAATAAGTCTTGGATGAGTTTGATTTTGAAATAAGGGAGTAGCGGAATCCTTGTCCCTAAATGTAGCATGCAACACAACTTCTTTATTTCTGGAAAGAATTTCGCTCACGATTCCTAGGCCAATACCATGGCCAGCACCAACTATGAGAACTTCTTTAGAGTTATGTAGTTTAAAACAATTCATTTTTAATACTTTTCTCCAGAGTGGAATTTAGAGGCTTGGTTGAACTTGAATACCGACCTATAATTTTACCCTTACCGTTGACAAGAAACTTTTCAAAATTCCAGGATATATCACGTCCTCCTGTTGCCTGAGTAAGAAAGGAAAAAAGTTTAGCCTGTTGAGGCCCTTTTATGGACATTTTGGTTGTAATTGGAAAACTTACGCCATAGTTGATTTTACAAAACTTTACGACTTCTTCATTTTCTTCAGGTGTCTGAGACCCAAAGTCATTGGAGGGCACAGCTATTATCACTAATCCTTTAGATTTATATTTTTGATAAAGGGCCTCTAAATCATCAAGTTGGTTTGTATATCCGCACCTTGTAGCAATATTTACTATTAAAACAGACTTCCCTTTAAAGTTTTTTAAATAAATAGTTTCACCCTTGGTATTTTTTAAGTCAAAATCATAAATATCAGCCGCTAGTGAAAAGGTTGAAAAAATAAAAATAAATGGAATTAGAAATTTCATATGTTTATTTTAGAGTAATCTTCACAAATTTAAAATGGACAAAGATTATACCTTGTGTCTAAGTGACTGATTTAACTAAGGACTGGAGAGTTACAATGGAAACACTAACAATTATATTAGGGAATCAACTTTTTGATTTAGATCATTACAAGGATTTTCCTGAAAATGTATTTATGGCCGAAGATGAGGGGCTCTGTACTCACTTTAAGTACCATAAGCATAAAATTATTCATTTTTTAGCATCGATGAGAACCTATGCGGATAGTCTCAGTAAAAGAAAATTTAAAGTTCATTATAATAAACTAGATGAATCCAAAGGCTTTTTATTTGAATGTGAAAAGCTAATAATAAAAAATAAGGTTAAAGAAATTCATATCTATGAAATTGAAGACAAATTTTTTGAAGAACAACTTTTTAACCTCTTTTTAAAGCTTGATGTAAAGGTCAAAGTGTATGATTCTCCAATGTTTATGTGTTCAAGGAATGAATTTTTCGAATACCTCGAAAGTGTTAACAAGCCTCTACTTAATACATTTTATATTGGACAAAGACAGAAATATGGAATTTTAGTTGAAAAAGGAAGTCCGGTAGGAGGTCAATGGAATTTTGATCAAGATAATAGGAAAAAAATACCTTTAAGTTTTGAAATAGAAAAATTTATACCACCGACACAAAAGAGCAAGCATATTGAGGAAGTTAAAGGATTAGTTAATAAAAGATTTTCAGGTCATCCAGGGAGTGTTGATAATTTTTGGATACCTGTTGATCGTCAATCTAGTATAAAATGGTTAAAAAATTATTTAGATAACCGGTTTAAATATTTTGGAGATTTCCAAGACTCTCTTGATCAAAGAACCCCTTTTTTATATCACTCGCTTATATCCCCACTCATAAACATAGGCTTTCTTACCCCTTTTGAAGTTGTTAAAGAAGTGGAGTCTATGGCCACTAAAGAAAATCTAAATTCAGTTGAAGGATTCATTAGACAGATCATGGGTTGGAGAGAGTTTGTTCGAGGTATATACCAAAATTGTGATGAGTTTCAACAAACTGAAAACTTTTTTAATCATAAAAACCGTCTTAATAAATGTTGGTATAAGGCCAACACGGGAGTTACCCCCTTAGATGATGCCATCAAAAAGGCCAATGAGTGGGGGTATTGTCATCATATAGAAAGATTGATGGTCATAGGTAATCTAATGCTACTTTTAGAGGTTCACCCTCAAGAGGTTTATCGTTGGTTTATGGAAATGTTTGTAGACTCATCTGACTGGGTTATGGGGCCAAACGTTTTTGGGATGAGCCAATTTAGCGATGGAGGTGTTTTTGCAACAAAACCTTATATTAGTGGTTCCAATTATATCTTTAAAATGGGTAATTATAAAAAAAATGAACAATGGGCCACTGCTTGGGATGGGCTCTATTGGAGATTTATTGATAGAAAAAGAAGCTTTTTAAGTAAAAATCATCGCCTCAATATGATGGTGAAAATGTTTGATAAAATGGATGATTCTAAAAAACAGAGAATCTTCAAAGAGGCAGATAAACTAGAAGAAAAAGTAGTCTTCTAACTAGGGTGTAAAGGTATCAGCAAGGTCTTCTAAAGCTTTTACTCTTTTATTGGTTTCTGGGTGCGTACTTAAAAACTCCGGTGGTGTTTTTACCGTTGGCCCAAATAGTCCCATTGTAGAATGACTCATCTTAATTAAAGCACTTGCTAACCCAAGAGGATCACCTGTGAGTCGTGAACCTTCTAAGTCTGCATTATACTCTCTGGTACGAGAAAGCTTTAATTGCAATAAGGTAATAATAGTAGGTAATCCCATAACAATGAGTAGCGCCGTTAGATTCACTCTTACCGCACCAAAAGCTATTAAAGGAAACATCAAAATAAGAATAAAAGATGCCATAGATACAAAGCTTGAGGCCACTCGACCAATGAGTTGAGTTAAAGTTGAAATAATGAGATCACCTTGGGCGATATGAGAGATTTCATGGGCCAGAATACCAGATAATTCACGTTGATTCATACAAGAGAGAATACCATTTGAGAGAGCTATAACAGGATTTTTCTTATTGCCGGTTGAAAAGGCCAAACATAAATCGTGAGGAATAAGATATATTTGAGGTAGATATTCAATACCTGCGGATTTTCCAAGTTGATTAACTAAATGGTAGAGCTTCGGAGATCTATCGGGTGGAAGGTATTGTGCCTTATAGAGCCTTAAAGCGAGTGAATGGGCCTGGGTTTGAATAAAGACAAAAGAGAAAAAAATTATAAGGCCACCGAAAATAAATCCTAAGCGTCCAAATAGAGAATATGATAAAAATATAAATAATATAGATATTCCCACCAAAATGAGAAAACTTTCTAAAAGATTTGATATCTTTTTTTGATTGTATCTATATTTATTCATGCTTTTCAAGATGACATGTATTGAAAATATGTCAAGGGCCCAAATTACTAAAGTATTGAAAATATGTTATGACTTATTTAAACTTAATTATATGAATAAAGTTATCTTTTTATTTATTCTCCTTTTTTATTCAACCAACTCATTTTCTGTTGAAGCGGTTAAAGTTTATCAAGGTAAAAATGTTATTTGGGGATTTGATTTTATTAATAAAAATGAAATTCTTTTTACTGAGAGAACTGGAAATCTTTTTTACTATAATTTTAAAACAAAAGTATTAAAGAAGCTATTAGCACCAGATGCTCATATTGACGGGCAAGGTGGTCTTTTAGATATTTTGATAGATAAGGATACAGTCTTTTTAACTTTCTCTAAAAAGAATAAAGATACAATCACAACAGCTTTAACCAGAGCTAAACTTCGCAATAAGTCTATACATGATATGCAAGTTATTTTTGAGGCCAAAGTAAAAAGTAATACAACGAGACATTTTGGATCAAGACTAGTTTTAAAAGATAACCTGATTTATATGACTATCGGAGATAGGGGAGAAAGAGACTATGCTCAAGATCTCTCTGTTCATAATGGCTCTATAATAAGAATAACTAAAGAGGGAAAAACGCCCGCAGGCAATCCTTTTATAGATAATGAAAAGGCCTTATCAGAAATTTGGAGTTATGGACACCGTAACCCACAAGGTATTGATATTCACCCTATCACTAAAGAAATTTATAGTTGTGAATTTGGACCTCGCGGTGGAGATGAACTTAATTTAATTAAAAAAGGTGTAAATTATGGGTGGCCCATTATCACTTACGGTAGTGAGTATTGGGGCCCTAAAATAGGGACAACTCATAAAGAGGGAATGGAGCAACCTTTAAAATATTGGGTTCCTAGTATTTCTCCATCGGGTATGGTTTTCTATCGAGGTGATAAAATAAAGGGGTGGAAAAACAATTTATTCTTAGCAAATTTGAGCTCCACTCATCTGAGAAGGCTCGTCTTAGAAAAAAATAATGTAGTCGAAGAAGAGTCGCTTTTTAAGGATTTAAAAGAAAGGGTAAGGCAGGTGAGAAATTCTCCTGATGGTTACCTTTACTTCTCCACTGATAGTGGCAGAATTTACAAAATCACTCCCTAAAATAAAGGTGATGGGCCTGTTGCATAAGATAAGAATATAGTTCTTCTCTTTTTTAAAATAATATACTATTCATGGATAATTAATGCACTAAACCGTATGCTATCAGGAAATTTCTATGGACGTATTATTTTTGCATGGTGCACTTGGTACTGAAGATCAAGTAAAACCATTTCTGCCTTTTTTAAAAAATATAGGAAAAGTTCATCACTTTAATTTCAAAGGACATGGTGGCCGTCCACTTGAAGGGGAGCTGCTTATAGAGGATATGATTGATCAAACCCTCCAATACTGTCAGGAACATAATCTTAATGAAATTTCAATTTTTGGTTACAGCTTAGGTGGATATGTAGGAACGTGTCTTGCTTTAAAAAGGCCTAGTTTAGTTCAAAGATTATTTACATATGGTACAAGGTATCAGTGGAACGTTGATGTGGCAGATAAAGAAACACAACTTTTGATACCTGAAAAAATAAAAGTCAAAGTACCTAAGTTTGCTCGTTATTTAGAAAAGCTTCACGGAAATGAGTGGCCAATGCTCGTTGAAAAAACTGCAAGACTTTTAAGTTTTCTTGGTCATAACGATCAACTATCACTTGAGGCATTTAACGAATTAAGTTGTCCTTTTACCGTTGCTGTAGGAGATAGAGATTCGATAGTTTCGTTGGAGAAAAACTACGAAATATCTAAAGCTGCAAAAAATGGTAGTTTTATCGTGTTGCCAAAAACGGAGCATCCTATTGAAAAAGTAGATCATAAAACACTTGGAACCTTTTTAGCTCAATTTCAACAATAAAACGCAGGCTTCAGTGCAACTATTTAGTCTTTTTATAATTTCCTTTCTCGCTGGCTCCTTTGTACCCATGGGCTCAGAGGTCTATGTCCTTTTTTTACAAAATAAGGGTTTTTCACTAGAGGCCTTATTAATAGTAGCTTCCATAGGAAATACATTAGGGGGACTTTCTTGTTATGGTCTGGCAAGATGGGGTGGCCCTATTATTGTTAAAAAATATTTAAAGCATGACCAAGACAAGCTAGAGGTTTGGCAGAGGAAATTAACAGGAAAAAGTGAATGGGTTGCTCTTTTATGTTGGTTACCTTTTGTCGGTGAAATTATAGCAACAGCATTAGGTTTTATTTCAAAAAAAATAATATGGATTTCTATTTATATGTTTATTGGTAAATTTCTCCGGTATGCATTTTTACTCAAAGTCACAGAGTATTTATTTACTGATATATAATGCTAAAAATATCTAAAATGGCCTCAGGTGAGGTGTGGTTAATATAAGCAGCTTTTTGAATAACAGCGTTAAAGTCTTGCGATTTTCCATTAAAATGATCCTCAAGTGACTTCTTGAGCCTTTTATATCCAACCCCTACAAGCTCTTTGGTGTAAAAATTTATTTCATCTTCTTTCAAGGCCCTTCTTTTCTTTATTTTACGTATTGCTAGTGAAAGGCCTACAATATTTTCGGCCCGATCTGAGGGGATAGCGTACTCATAAATGAGTCTTAACGTCATTTTTTTTACGATCTTGGCATTTATTTGTTCTGCTATTTTTTCGAGATCCTTTTGTGTATCGTAATTATCCTCATAAATGAAAGTTGGTTTTGATAGTCGTGGAGAATTGAGATTTGATGTTTCTATTAGGTTTGTTGAAAGCCATGAACGGATATTACTATTTTCATTCCATGTATCTAAATCAATGGAATAAATACGGCCTGTATTTTTTTCTATAATAAAAACCCAGGCCCCTCCCTTTTCAATATTGTCGTCTAAATAGGAAAAGCTTGAACTAGTGAGTTCCTCATTAAGAGCATTGACAAAAATACGACCCTTTTGTTGGTTAGGGTTTTGAGCTTCTAAATAAGTATCTTTACCACATGAAATAAGAAGTAAAAAAAAAGAAAACTTAATAAAAATATTTTGATACATATATCATCCTTCCTTGGATCATAACATGTGTTATTGAAGAGTTAATCATGAAACTTAATGATATAAATCTTCTAATTGTACTCAACTAGGTTGCACTGTATACGAACACCAGTAATCTCTGGGGCCGATAAGTTAGGCTTTTTCTTTATAACATCAAGAGCGGTCATGGCCCCACAATTACAAAATAACGTAATGACTTCATGATTTGAGGAGTTTCTTCTTGTGGCCCAACCAGCATTATAACCATCGGTTGCACATTGCCCGATTTGCTCAATGGGAAGCTGGATAAGAGTAAAATCTATAACTTTTTTAGTTCCATTCCATTTTTTATACTTTAGCTTTACACCAACGGGTATTCTATTTGAGTTAACTTCAGAGTTTACCATGTCTCCACTGCCAGAATATTCGAAATGACTGTCTTTCATGCTATTAGAGTCTAAGTTTCCATTTGATTTCATGCTTTTACAGGTAATTGAGCTATTCCAGAAATCTCCTGCGTTTTTCTCTTTTGCTTTCCATTTATTGACGACTCCGTTGAGTTGTCTGCATTTAGCATAAGTAATTTCTTCTTTGTGTCCAACACTCCAGTTCCACTCGTGGTAATACTTGGGCATATTGTAATCTAGGCTCCAACCGAATGCATTTTGGGCAAGCAACATTATTAAACTTAAGATCATAGTTTCTCCTTTTTAGACTTTTCTAAAATAAAACTTTAATAATGTCATTTGACCTGTAATTCTTGCTTAGAAATTTGTTTAGCTTAGCGTCAATACGTAACCTAAACCTTTTTTAGTAAATATTAACGTTCTAAGAGGTGGGATCTTTTTCTTTATATTATAAATATGAGTGTTAAGAGTGAAATCCCTGTTATTACTGTTACCCCATAAGGAAAGAGAAAGCTCTTCTTTCGAAATCACTTGGCCAGACCTTTCTTTTAATAGTGTGATGATCTTCATTTCAGTTGGAGTTAAAAAATAACCTGTGCCATTGATTATTATTTCACTCCTATTTGTATTTATTTGAATATCAATTGGACTTTGAGTATTGGCAGATAAAAGCCTTTTGTAAGTTTGGATAGTATTATTCACAATGGCATACACTCTTTCTTCAGAATAATTGGCCTTCAATGTACCATCAAATCCTATGTTATAGGCCTTAACTAAATCCAGTTCAGACATATAATCAGCGAAAAGAAAAATAGGTGTGTAAGGAAAATACTCTCTAGTTTGTTTAATAATATCTATTGTATTGAGTTGGTTGAAAAGTATCGAATCAGGAGAGCAATCATAAAGTTGACTAAAATGATTGTTTCTGATGGGTATTAACTCTATCCTATTTAGTAGGGTATTTATTTTGTTTATATCCTTTCCTGCTTCTAGTAACGCCATGGAATAATCTTTCACTCTTTTTCCTCTTGAAAAAGTTAGCCAAGCCCCATATATTCCTAGTAGAAATACTTTGCCTGCCTGTTTCAAATGAAACACGTATGTTTTATTTTCTTATGGGTTTGACCATTTAGCAAGGGTGAATTGTGTTAACAGATATTTTTTGTAAAAAACTTAATATGGTTGTTGAAAATGGAACTTCTTTAACAGAGATCTCAAAAAGAACGGGAATTCCTAAATCAACTTTGTGGAGATATTCACAAAAGCTTGCTGTTCCAAAACTAGATACAGTTGAGGCCGTTGCAAGGTCTATAGGACAATCAGGGAGTGAGTTTTTATTTGAAGAAGATATGGTTACCTTCTTAAGTTCTCAACAAAAAAAGGCCTTGAGTGATTTTATCTATCTTATGACTGAAAATGAAGGCCACTAAAAAGGTACATGAAAGACATTAGGATTAAGGTGTTTTATCAAATGCATATCCATAAGAAGATACTGGTGGCAATGGTCAGTCTTCTCATCATAAATTAATGCTAAATCAACATCTAAGTCTATATCAAATATTTCGTTAGGATCCCAAAAAGCAATACAAGGATATTTTAATTTGGCATTAGGTTTCCCTGAGCAAATAAACTGATTCAATATTCTAACAGCTTCAGGGGTTAGCCCATCTTTTAATTTAACTCCAATACAAGAAGTAGGAACGACTCTACTTAAAGCTCTTGTCTCCTCAATAACGATTTCATCTTTAAGAAGAATCATAAACCTTTTTTTATGCTCATCTTCTGAAAAACCATTTTTTAAAACGGACTTTATTTTACTATAGGATTGTTCCACCTCTTCTGAGGTATGTTTTTCTTTTATCATCTCGGAATATATTCTTAATCATTTGGTCGAGAATGAATAGTTAAATAGTGTTTATAAAGACTTTATCAATTCACATTTGGTTTGGTGCAGTAGGGTAGATGCCTTCTGGACACTCTTGATATGCTTGCTCTAAAAATGCGCTAAGGACCTTTTGATCTTTTGGGAGAGTACCTCCTATAGGAAATTGATTACTTACGTGGTTTGCTCTAAAAATGACACGATTATCACTAAAACTAGTGCTGCTTATAATATGATGCATTTCTTTGAATAGTTCCTTAGTTGTTAAGGGCATAATTAATTCTCTTTCAACCATTTTCGCATATGGTGTGCCAGGCACAGCAAAGGTGGTAAGAAAGGAGAGGTAATGAGGGCATGTTTGCGAAAGAACTTTTGCCGTTTCTTTTTGATGATCATCACTATGTTTTTTACCACCTATTCCCAACATAACGATAGTTGATAACTTAATATGACAACTTTTGATCTTTAGGCTTGCTTCGATCATTTCTTCAGATGTATTACCCTTGACCACCATATGAAGAATTTTGTTATCACCACTTTCAAGCCCTAGATAAGCAATACTTAGGCCAAGTTCATTTAATCTTAAGAGATCACTTTTAGATTTTTGAAGAATATTTTCAGCGGTAGCGTATATACCAATTGAGCGCACTTGGGGAAAGGCCTTTTTAAGGGCCATAAGAGTAGGCTCCAATATCTCCATTGGAGCTCCAAGAGCATCACCATCACAAAGAAAAATTTTTTCAGGAACTTGTTCAGAAGATTTACAAATTTCAATATCTTTTAA
>JAURDE010000157.1 GCA_030828105.1 Bdellovibrionota bacterium
ATCTTTCATTTCATTAATATCCTCTACAGTGAGGTCATCTTGATGGAATATTCTTAATTTACCAACTTTACCTTCACCAACTTCAAAATAGCTTGATGTGATATATTCAACGACATCTTCATCAAGGTCTCTTTTTCTGTAGGGATTAGGGTCTTTTTTATCGTAAAGTTGCTCATAACGATTGATATTTAGTTCTATCGTATGTTTGCCATCTTCTAGGGGGTACCATTGTTTTATGTTCATTAGGCAATTTTATTACAATTTAAAAAAGAATAAAGCTTAAAAAAGTATAGAGTACTTCTAAATATTAGTGGATGAAAATAGTAAGAAAGGAATCTCTTAAGTATTTGAATAAGAAGAACAACATAGATAAAAAACATCGATTTTTCATAGCATCTCTAATTATAATTAATTATTAAGTACGAGCTTTTCTTAAACTACAAAGGAAGCCCGAGATATGGGGGAGAAGTCTTGAATAAGAAATTTAGTCTAATATTTTTTTTACTGTTTTTGACCGGATGTATTCAACAAGAAGGGGATGTTCAAAGATATAGCGAGACAACGTTTTGTACTAGAGATTTGAATGAGTGGGGACACGCTTCAAAATGTAAATGCAAACAAGAAACTGCTCAATATGATCAAAAAATAGGAAAATGTATCAATGAATGATTTATATGTATGGTTTCCTGATTCACGTAAGGAGACAATTTCAATTAGATGTTTCTTTATTATGAGGTTAATGAGCTTTTGTCAGGTTGATTTTAATTTAAAATATGTAATGCTACCTGAACGTGATTTAAACTCTTTAGAGGTCGAGGCCAAAGAAATACCCATTCTTAAAAATGAAGATGATCACCTATTGAAGATATTTCAGATCATAGAAATGTGTAAAAATTCTGCAATAGAAAAAAATATAAAGATTACTTTTGAAAAAGAAAGTTTTGCTCATCAAATCTTTTTTCAGTGGGCAACAACGAATCTTCTTGGCCTATACGTTGGTCTTCTCTATGGAGATAAAGATATAAGAGACCGAGTTTATAAAGACTACCGTAATACGAGAAAGGACTTAAAAGAAGAAGACCTTGATAAAATATCAGAATCGATGCTTCAATGGTCAATTCATAATGATGATATTTCTCTCGATCCAAAAAATAAAAAGAAATATATTTCAGATTTGATTGAAAACTTTGACGCTCATCTTGAGAAAAGTGAATTTTGGTTTGGTAAAACTATTTCAATCTGTGACTTTGCTCTTTTTTCATTTTGTTACATGCTATACAACCGTCAGTTTATTTACTTCCATGATCAGATTGAAGCGAGAGAATCTTTGTTTAATTGGATGAAGAGACTTGATACAATATCTCGGCACGATCTTTCAAAACTTAAGATTGGGGCCTGATTTAGCGATAAAAAGACCGCTATCCATAACAGCATAATTTAATTGAAAAAAGTGGTAGTCTTGTAGAAACTCTATATCGTGGTTTATTTACAATTACGATAGATCCATTTGACTTATTGTGCAAGAAAAGAGACTTATACCACATAAATCTAGATACATAATAAATATCCGCTAATGTAGGTATTTGGATTAAGCATTAGCTAACACATAAGTACATGGAGATATTTATATGTCATCATTCAAATCATTGAATTTGCTTACGCCTATTTTAGAAGCACTCGAAAAGAAGGGCTATACCGGCCCAACACCTATCCAGGAAATGTCTATTCCTCATTTGCTAAATGGGGGGGATATCTTAGGAATTGCCCAAACTGGAACAGGGAAGACGGCAGCATTCTCTTTACCAATTCTAAATAACCTGGCCATTAAGAAGGTGAAGACAAAGCCGGCACGAATGAGGTGCTTGATCTTGACCCCTACGAGGGAGCTCGCTTCACAAATTGAAGAAAATATAAAGTTTTATGGTAAGGGTTTATCCCTTTCGAGCGCTGTTGTTTTTGGTGGTGTTAGTCCAAGACCTCAAATAGCCAAGCTTTCTAGGGGAACAGATATTATTATTGCCACTCCAGGGAGACTTTTAGATCTTATGGGAGATGGGCATGTTTTATTTGAGCAACTTGAAACATTTGTTCTAGATGAAGCTGATAGAATGCTTGATATGGGCTTTATTAACGATGTAAAGAAAGTGATTGCAAAACTCCCAAAACAGAGGCAAACACTATTGTTTTCTGCAACGATGCCTCAAGATATAGCGGAGCTCTCTAAGCAACTTTTAAAAGACCCTAAAAGAGTTGAAGTCACTCCTGAATCTACAACCGTTGAAAAAATTGATCAAAAGATAAATTTTTTAGAAAGAGGGAATAAGCCACTTTTGTTAAAAAGCATCTTAAAAAATAAAAAGGTTAAGCATGCTCTTGTATTTACAAGAACAAAACATGGTGCCAATAGAGTAGTACAGCATCTCGAAAAAGAGGGTGTTGTGGCCGCGGCCATTCATGGTAATAAATCTCAAGGAGCAAGAGAAAAGGCCCTCAATGGTTTTAGAAGTGGAAAGGTTAGGGTTTTAGTTGCCACAGATATTGCAGCGAGAGGGATTGATGTCTCTAGCATCACTCACGTCATTAATTACGATCTTCCGGATGATCCCAAAAGCTATGTTCACCGTATTGGAAGGACCGCAAGAGCTGGCAGAGAAGGTGTTGCCATATCATTTTGTGATCCAACAGAGAGAAAGCTTCTAAAAGATATAGAGAAGTGCATAAGTTATAAAATTCCAGTTGATGAGAGTCATGAGTATCATGGAGTACCGGCTGAAAACCGAGATATGCCAAACTCACGAAGCCTAAATCAAAAAAAGAAAAACAGCGGACAAAGTCAAAGAAGAAAATCTTCTAGGAATCCTAGTAGAAGAAGTACAAAAAAGAAGTAGTAGATGAATAATAAATTTGAAGTACTAAACCTTGACAGTCGTTTAATGAAGAATCTTAATGACCTTAAGTTTTATACAATGACTCCTATTCAAGAAAAGAGTTTACCTTTTATACTTGATTGTAGAGATATAATTGCTCAAGCAAAAACTGGAAGTGGGAAGACGGCCGCTTTTGCTCTTGGTGTTCTCAATAATATCGACATTAAACAGACGAGGCCTCAGTCATTAATTCTATGTCCTACCAGAGAGCTTGCTGAACAAGTAGCAAAAGAGATAAGAACTCTAGGAAGAACTTTACCTAATATGAAAGTCTTAACAATCACTGGTGGAAAGTCTGAGTATCAGCAAGGTAAATCCCTTATGCATGGGGCACATATAGTTGTAGGTACACCAGGACGTGTGTTAAAGCTCTTGAGGAAGGAAGTATTGACGCTTGAATTTGTAAAATATTATATTTTAGATGAAGCGGATAGAATGCTCGATATGGGCTTCAGCGAAGATATTTTTAAAATATCTTCTTTTGTTCCTAAAGAAAGGCAGACTCTTCTTTTTTCAGCGACTTTTCCTGATGATATAAAGCAAATGAGCCTAAAGTTGCAAAAAAATGCAGAAATGGTGGTCGTAGATACTTCCCATAATAATAATATTATAAAAGAAGTATTTTTTGAGCTTGGCTCTCATAAAGAAAAGATGAATGCTCTTAAAAGAGTTTTAGGTAGTTATCAATCCGAGAGATTTATTATTTTTTGTAAGACAAAGAAAATTTCAGATAGTGTTGCTAATGAGTTATATAATGATGGTATTATAGTTTCCGCAATACATGGAGATCTTGAACAGAATGAAAGAACAGCTGTTCTAACAATGTTTTCAAATAAGAGCCTTTCTGGAGTCGTCGCCACTGATGTCGCAGCAAGAGGAATTGATATTAAAGGACTAGACCTTGTAGTTAATTTTGATATTCCAAATGATCCAGAGGTTTATGTTCATAGAATTGGGCGTACAGGACGAGCGGGTAATGAAGGGCATGCTGTTACTTTTTTAGTTCCTCAGGAATCAGGGCAGCTTGTAAAGATTGAAGAATTTCAAAAGAGAACGCATGAGTCATTAGGGATAGAATCTTTAGGTGAGATTGAAGCCTATAAGGTATTACCACCTATGAAAACATTATTCATTAGTGGTGGAAAGAAAGATAAGCTTCGCCCAGGGGATATTGTAGGTGCGATTGTTGGAGAGTCAGGGTTAGAGTTTAGCCATATTGGAGATATTTCGATAATGAATGTGATAAGTTATGTAGCTGTTAGTATTGAATATGCCGATCTTGTTTGCGAGAAACTCAACTCTGGAAAAATTAAGAAAAGAAATTTTAGAGTAGGGCCTTTATAGTGACAGAGAAAAAAACTAAAATATGGATAGATGCAGATGCATGCCCGAAAGTTATTAAGGAAGTGATCTTTAAATTTTCTGCACGTTTTAAAGTCCATGTTTGTTTAGTTGCAAATTCTTATATGAATATTCCTCATGACCCTTTAGTTTCCTTTGTTAAAGTTGAAAGTGGCGCTGATGTCGCTGACATGTATATTGCTAAACATGCTTCAACTGAGGATCTCGTTGTTACGGCCGATATTCCCCTTGCCAACGAAATTGTAAAGAAAGGGGCCCTGGCCATTAACCCAAGAGGGGAGTTATATGATGAAGAAAATATCAGTGAGCGACTGTCAATGCGTGAGTTTATGAAAGACCTACGTGATAATGGTCTAGTTACAGGAGGGCCTGATACCTTCAGTACAAAAGATAAGATTTCTTTCACGAACTCTTTGAATAAAGTCTTAACTAAGAAAGGTTTTTAAGAATCTTGAATTTAGACAAAGTAGCCTGCCATCTGCTTCACAATCCGAATTAAAGCGTCCTCCATTTCAAATCGATGATACCATCATTTTTGATACTAACTTAAACCAGACTATTGATTCTTCGTTTGTATGATCTTGAAAAAGGAGGAAAAATTCCAAGCCTAAATCGTGCAAAAAAAGTAGCCAATCGCGTATTGGGTTAAATTAGTACTAAAAGATTATCTTAAAAAAGATGGTGTTAAGGTTAATATCAGGGTGGCTTAAAAATGGCGGGCCATCTGCTTCACAATCCCAACAAGAGCGTCCTCCAATGCAAATCATTGATACCATTAGATTTTTTGAACCTAAGCTCTATAAAAATAAGAGTTTCCTCCACCAAAAATACGTGGTTGAGGGCCTTTCCGTGAAGCAAATTGCTAGTGAAATAATGTCCTCCACTTCGACGGTGAGGAAGTGGTTATTGCACTTTGGGATAGATTTGAGATCAAAATCTCAGCATCACGGAAACCCTGCACAATTAAAATTTGGTCAGAAGCGAATCAAAGGAATAATCCAGGATTATCAAAGAGAGCATCGAGTCATAGAAACGATCAAGTATTTGCGAAGTCAGGGGATGAGTTTTAGGGCCATTGCTCAGACATTGAATGAGCTCAAAGTTTCAACTAAAAACAAGGGTAAAAGTTGGCATCCAGAGATGGTTAGAAGAATTTTATTTTTATAGATGTGTTGTCTAAGCAATTTATTAATTTTGATGGATAAAATGGATAAAATGGATAAAATGGATAAAAACAAATGGGGAAAGAAGAATGCGTAATAGAATATTTTTATTTTTTATAACACTAATTTTGGTGATTTCTTGTTCTAAAAAAGATTCATTTGGCCCAGGTGGTGGGAATTCTAAAACTGCTACAGATGGAAATACAGGAAGTGCAAACGGTGATGGTAAAAAAGATGGAATCAAGCATCACACTAAAGTTGTAAATAACACAAATACAGGCCCTTTGAGTATTTCGGTTAAAAAGGTTTCAGATGTTGATACCAATATTGATCTTTTTAAATGTTATGCTATTAAAAAGTTGAATCATCACTTTTTCGCTCAATGCCCATTACCAAATACGAAGGATAATGATATCTTTCGTTTAGTTGTTATAGATACTCGGGCCAGCTCTAAAGGTTTAAAAACTTTAGATGTCCAGATCGATCCACATAAATTCTATACTCTTGACTCTGAAAACTTAAAACTCATTCCGAGTGGTAGTGACATTAAAAACTACTTAATATTATCAGATGGGAATTTTCAGACTGACGGAGATAAGCTTTATCTAACTTTAAAAAGGAAGTTCCTTAAGCCTGAGCAAGGATTAACTCGAAAGAATCATCCCATGGTCGATACCAAATACATTCCTTTAGTTTTTATGGAGGTACAGATTGATGAAGGCAATATTGGTTTAAAGCAGGTGGCAGAAGTACCAGGCGGA
>JAURDE010000225.1 GCA_030828105.1 Bdellovibrionota bacterium
GTGCATTCTCCTTCTTAACAAATCCACCGTTAGGATTTTCTTGTGTTGGCTTGAGCGCCTTTGTAGACAAATTAACGCCTTCAACTAATACCCTTCCTGTATTCCAAAACAATTTAAGGATTTTCCCTTTCTTGCCCTTGTCTTTTCCGCAAGTTACAATAACATTATCTCCAACTTTCAACTTATTCATAATTACCTCTCTATAACACTTCAGGAGCTAGAGAGCATATTTTTGTAAAATTACGACCTCTTAGTTCCCTAGCAACTGGACCAAAAATCCTAGTTCCTACTGGCTCGTTTTGATTATTTAAAATAACAACACTGTTCTTATCGAATTGAATATAGCTTCCATCATCTCTTCTTAGAGGGTAAGCAGTTCTGACAATTACAGCTTTTTTAACTTCGCCCTTTTTGATTTTTCCACCAGGTAGTGCCTGTTGAACAGCGACAACAATAACATCACCTAGTTTTGCGCTCATTCTCTTGGATCCACCAAGGACTTTTATACATTTTACCGTTTTAGCGCCTGAATTATCAGCTACCTCAAGCTTTGTTTGCATTTGAATCATCTTACACCTCGTCTAATTTAGAACCCTAACAAGTTCCCATTTTTTAAGTTTTGAATATGATTTAGACTCAATGATCATAACCTTATCACCCAGTTTAGCCTGACAAGACTCATCGTGAGCGTGAAACTTTTTTGATTCTTTAATAAATTTTGAATATTTTGAATGCTTAAATTTTCTAGTTGTAGAAACTACTACGGTTTTCGAGTTTTTACAGCTAACGACTACTCCTTCGAGCTTTCGTTTAAACTTTTTAAGGTCTTCCATTATTTATCCCCTTTAGCCAGAATACTATTAATACGAGCAATACTGACCTTCAATGATTTTTTCATGTGAGGCTTTTCAAGATTAGTCAAAGACGAGTTAAGCAGCATCTCTTTTAATTGCTTCTCAAGCTCCACTCTCTGTCCTAAAAGCTCGTTTTTGCTAAGCTCTTGTAACTTTTTATAATCCATTTCTACTTCCACCTTGTAACAATATTAAGATTCTCTTTTAATGATTTTTGTCTTAACGGGTAATTTATACATAGCTAATTTAAGTGCCTCTTTACTGAGTTCAAGGTCAACATGCTTGATTTCAAACATTACACGACCTGGCTTAACAACTGCCACCCAATGCTCAGGACTACCTTTACCTTTCCCCATTCTCACCTCTGCAGGCTTCTTTGTTAGCACCTTATCTGGAAATATCTTTATCCAGACTTGCCCACCCCTTTTAATCTTACGAGTCATTGCAATACGTGCTGCTTCTATTTGTCTATTAGTAACATAGCCACAACTTGTAGCCTGTATAGCTAGATCACCGAAAGTAATCGTATTTCCTCTATTAGCACGGCCCTTCATACGACCTTTTTGCTGTTTTCTCCATTTTACTTTTTTAGGACTTAACATGCTTACTCCAATTTATTTGTAAATTTCGCCTTTATAAACCCAAACCTTCACACCAATTTTTCCGTATGTAGTTTGTGCTTCTGCGGTTTCATAATCAATATCTGCTCTCATTGTATGTAATGGAACTTTTCTCTCAGAGTACCCTTCAGCTCTCGCCATTTCAGCACCACCAAGTCTACCAGCTGTTCTTACTCTAATTCCTTTGACGCCAGCTCTAAAAGCATTTTGCATAACTTTCTTCATTGCACGTCTGAAAGCTACTCGTTTTTCTAATTGAGCAGCAATATTTTCTGCAATTAGCTTAGCGTCTGCATCGGGACGCTTAACTTCAGAAATATTAAAAATAACGCTATCTTTAACAAACTTCTTTAAGTCATTCCGTATCTTGTCAATGCCAGCGCCCTTTTTTCCAATTGCGACACCTGGCTTAGCTGTGTGGACAGTTACCTTAACTAGACCACTAGTTCTTTCAATATCCGTCTTCGCAACTGCTGCACTTTTCATATTTTTTTCAATATAATTACGTATTTTCAGGTCTTCATGAAGATGCTGAGAGTAATTATCTTTTGAATACCAATTTGAATGCCAGCCTTTGATATAACCTAATCTAAACCCATAAGGGTGAACTTTTTGTCCCATAATATTTCCTATAATTCCTTAAGTTCTAAAGTAATATGTGATGTTCTTTTTCTAATTCTGAATGCTCTTCCCTGTGCTCTCGGCTGAACCCTTTTTAAGGTGGGCCCTTCATTAGCAATTATTTTGGATACATAAAGATTGTCTAAATCCATTTTTCCAGCTTCTGACGCAATTGTAAGACCACTATTCAATAATTTTGAAAGCATTAAGGAAATTTCCTTTTTCTCACAAAAACGTAATAACCTAGCAGCATCACTAGCTTTCTTATTTCTAATCATATCACAAACAAGTCTGACTTTTCTTGCTGATGCACCAAAACCATTATTTTTAACTACTACACTCATTTCAACTTCCTTTACTTTTTACCTTTTTTGTCAGCACCGTGACCATA
>JAURDE010000071.1 GCA_030828105.1 Bdellovibrionota bacterium
CCTGATGCAACCTTCCTTTATACTAAAGAGTCATTTAAAAGTGCTTTAGAGTCCTTAAAACCAAATGGTATTCTCTTGGTTAAAATCGCTTATATTATTGATGGTGAGTTACAGTTTTTAAATAAACTAAACAATACGCTTCAATCGGCTTCAACGAATTATTCTTTCTACCCTCTTTTAACGACAAGTAAAATCTATAGTATAGATTTTGGTAAAATTAAGGCCGTCTATGGTGTTATAGAAAAATCGAGCTCCCCATCACTTAATTATGGCCTTATTATGAAAAACCATGACCTTTTTCGATCAACTTCTCTTATTACCGAAATAAGCTCTGACAATAACCCTATCAATATAACGGCCAAAATTGTTGATAACAAAAACCTCGCCCTTATTTTTTTCGTTTGTATAATTCTGCTTTTATTTACAAGTAAAATTGTAAATAAAATATCTAAACACAATGAATCTCTTTTTTATATTTTTCTCGGTCTAACCTGGATGCTTCTTCAACTTAATTTTCAATTTAAAAGCTTTTTATTACTTGGAATACCTCACCTAAGCGTTTCTCTAACTCTTGGAACTACTCTTATTGCTAATGGGATTGGAGGATATTTTTCAAATAGTGCTGAGTTTAACAAAAATCTCCTTCCCTTATTTCTCATCTATTTTCTAATTTTTATTTTCGGATACTCTTTCTTCTTAAATTCTTCAACTCACTGGAGTCCAAGTATACAAGTCCTATTTTTTCTTGCTCTTACTGCTCCAATCAGTTTTATTGTTGGTGCTATTTTTCCTATTTCACTTAAGAAGTGTTCTAGTATATCCAATGCGCTTATTTTTGATTTTATAGGTGTGGCCATTGCGCCTATTATTTTTTGGATTCTTCTTTATTGGGGTGCTGAGACAATAAATTATGTGATCATGACTCTTTATGCTCTTCTTATTGCCTACGTTTCACCTTTACGATTCACATTACTAAAACCCCTTTTAAACCGATGAATCCTAAATACTATCCCTATTTCATCATATTACTTTTCACCTTATTATTTTTACAATTTCCTCTTACCAACTCTTATCCAGGTAACTGTGATACTTATCTTGGTCTTGCCAAGTTAAATTATTATTCAGAATTAATAAGCTCCTTATTTAATTCAAGTCCTACCCCCACATCAGACCTTATGGATATTAAATATGGGGAGTCTGTATACTTACTAGGGTCTCCCTATATTTTACTAAAACTCATTGGTTTTAATGACAATGTCTCTTTTTATTTCCTTATGGTATTTTTGTTCTCTTTTACATCGATCAGTTTATATAAACTAAGCTCTCTTTATATCGATAATAAAGGACTCTGTTTTGCTAGTTCATTGTTTTTTGGATTGTCCAATTTTACTTTTGGACATATTGATGACCTTAACATCGTCTTTTATGGTCTTTTATTTTTAAGTCTTTATAACCTTAAAAGATTTTTCGAAACAAAAAAACTTAATTATTTTTTGTTCCTATTGATTACTTCACTAGCACAAATTCATTCTTCTATTTATAACTATTTTTCTCTTCTGCTCGTTCTCGCGATTTTCTTGATTGTGAACATAAGACTTATTTTTAAAAATCTTAATTTTTATGGCCCAAGACTTTTCCTTTTCTTGCTCATTAATTCCCTTTTTCTCTATCAATTCTTATTGCCGAGAATGGAGCTCAAAAAAGACTCTGACTTTGTAAATCCATGGAATAATAAGGCCATTGCCAATATTCACTCTTTCTTTTCAATAAAAGATTTCTTACGAAAAATACCAGGCAATATTTATAGCCCTAAGGGAGATATTAATTCAGCTAGTGAGGAGTTTGAGATATATGGAAATATCTTAAAGGGGGGTTATTCAGAGTATTTAAATCCTTTAAAGATTAATGATCCCTCAGTGATAAAGATGCCAGCAGATAACACCGTTTTTTATCATCAATTAAGACGTTCTGCCTTTCTAGGGTATTTTACTCTCGTTATTCTTTTATTAGGTCTCATAGGGATAAAAAGACTTAAAGGAAAGTATGAGATTGTCTTTTTTCTCTCTATTGGTACTCTTTTTAGCATTGGGCCAACCTTTAATATAGGAGAAATTCCCTACAAAACTCCCCTATTTTATTTTTATAAAACATTTGAATGGATAAGTTATTACCGAGTACCAACAAGAGTCTTTTTTGTCGCCCTTTTCGCTCTTTCTGTTTTATATGCCAATGGTATTAGAGTATTACTAGAACGCATAAAAGTTCCTGAACAATATCAAAGGGCCACTATCTTTGGACTATGTTTAATCTTTATGATCGAAAATATTCCATTTCCTTTCAGAAAATCTCAATTACCAGCTTACCCAGCTCATATTTTTCAATCTCATGAGAAAAGTAAAATCCTCCATATCCCCTCTCAGATTGGGTATATGTTCTTTGATGACAGTGGTGACTACTTTCCCTATTCAAGAGAGTTTATATATATGAACTGGTCATCAAAGCACAAAAGACCAATAGCCAATGGAGTGAATTCATATTTTTCCTCTAAAAGATTTGAGCTTCAAAATAAAATTAAAGAAATTGATCTTAAGGCCCTTAAACAACAATTTGGCATAACCCATATTGCAATACATAAACATCTTATTCTAAATAAAGAAGATGAAGTGCAAGTTGAGAGTTTTCTTCGTAAAAAAGACTTATCGACTATTTTTAATTCTTCACAAAATCTTTTATTAAAAATTAATTGATTTTAAATAAATAGGAATCGTCATCTTGGACTTTCAAAGAAAGATTCTTATTCTGTATCAAATCTTGTAGCGTAATATTATCAAAGTCCTTATCAAAAAAGCTTTCTTTAAAATAAACGAAATCCAAATTATAAATGGCCTTCAAACTTAAAAATGGGTTTTTATTTTTAAGTATCTTTTGAATCTCAATTCGCGAAGGAGGTAAATAGGCCGCCATACCATTTAAGATAGAATGGGAGTGATAGTTTTTCCAATTCATATAGATATATTCTCTTTGAAAAGCAAACACATCTTTATCATCATTAAAAATATAAACACCTAGATCACTTGGTAGATAAAGAAGAACTTTATTATCTTGAGTATTTAAGAATTTACTAATTTTATTTTGAGGAGGTGAAAAATACTTCCATTTCTTCATAGGGAAAGGAATATTTTCCAAAAGGGCCACAATTATAAATAAATAAAAGACCCCTTTATATTTTATCTTTGACAGGGCCACGGAGCTATACACAGAGACAGAGATAAGACAGAGCATAAAGGCCCTTGAAGGGACTCTAAAAAAACTAAAACCAGGGATATGTTCATAGGCAAAATAAAGTGGTGTTCGCCACAAATCATCTCCGATTTGAAAATAGGGCCCAATACATAAAAATAGTCCTACTAAAAATAGACCATTTACGAAATTTTTGTATTTATTTCTGGAAAACATTAATAAACCAAGTATAGATAAAAGAAGAACACTAAAGCCTACAAATCCACTTTTTCTTAGTTGATGGTATATGACCTTCTCATTTAAAATATTTTCGTTCACAGGAGGAACCAATTCACCAAGCTGCGTGGATGAAACGACAGGATATAAATAATGAAGTTCATTTTTACTCTCTAAAATTTTTGCATATATCTGAAGCTGATAAAGGTTATTTAAATCACCTTCTCTACCATAAATATTTCCTGGTACTTTTTTAAAAAAATCTTTAAGTTCCATAAAACTATGGATTGTTGCATTTGCCTTATTATTATAAAGCCCAACCATTTCCCCATTTTTAAATTTATTTATATAGGGGTAAAAAAACAGTAATCCTATTAAAAGATTTATGGTGAAAAAAAAGGCCGCGTCTTTTACTTTATAGCGAAATAATAAAAAGTATAAAAAGACGCAGATATTGAGGAAAAAATAAACATAACTAAAAGAGAAAACTTGTAGCCCGCATAACAACGATGCGTAAATCAAGTGTTTATAGTTTTTAGTATGAAAATATTTATCTAAATATATAAAGGTTAATAAAAAGAAGGGATAAAATATAACCGGTGGATCACCGATATTACCAAAAACAAAATTAGAACAACTAAAAACCAAGGCCCCGTAGACCGAGCTCTTTTCGAGTTTAAAAACTTGTTTAAGAAATTTATTAAAAACAAAAAAGTTTAAAGAAAAGATGCTAACGAGGTAGAAATAATAGGCCCATAGCTCATTTTTAAAAATAATTCTAAAGGGCAAATATATTAAAAAATGTATAAGACCTGTATCCGAAAGACCTACAGCATTTTGCACAGGAAAAAAGCTTGTTCCACTAAACCCTAAATTAAAGAGCTTCTGGTAATAAAAATTAAACTGAGAGAGAATATACCAGGTTGTATTATTCTCTGGTAGAGAATGAGAAAGGGGAAATTGAAGAAAAAGTGCCCCAAATAAAAGAGGAATGATTAAAATCTTTAATCTATCGCCCAAACAGGTTCCTCATATGAGGGGAATCATGTTTCCATATAAATCCTTCATAATAAAAATGAAATATGGCCAAGGACATAAAGACCAAATTAGGCAGAAAGTCTTCAATTTGGCCAAAGCACTTTCCTTGAAGAAGAGATAATAAAAAAGGAACCCCAACCCAAAGGTAAATAGGAATTCTAAATATTCTCATAAAAATATTTTTTACCTTTTCTCGGTTTCTATTTCGATCATGAAGAAAATAAAGATAAAGAGATGTTAGATCATGAACAACACGAGGTATTGCGGCACATATCCAGTAATCATTAAGATAAAAGGCCCCTAGAACACTTGCATGTAAAAAAAAGTTACCCCAGATATAGTATCTTCCCACTTTTGTTTCTGAGTATTTATAGCGCTCAAGAACATCTAATAATAAAAGCCCTATCATAAAGCTTATGAAATAAGGCGAAAACCTCTCCCAAAAGGACATCGATATAAAAAACTCTTTTAAGAAACTACTTTTTGAAAAAAGCCCTGAAAAAACCATAATATAATAAGTTATCCCAAAAATAAGAGTTCCTAGGTGCATGGTTTTTGATGAATAAACTTTACTTGTCTTACATAGAAGGGACTCAATCCCACATTGTTGCTTACTAAAATGCCTTCCTAGTAAGAAGGAAAATATAATAAAATAGATCTCTGGGTAGTAGATAATTGTTGAATAGGCCAACACATAAAGGGCCACTTTGGTTTTTGTAAAATACGTCTTATAGGTATCAATATATTCCTTATCTATTAAGGTCATAAAACCCATCAAAACGTGAGGGAAGTGAAATATATAAAACCAATAATGACCTAAGTCATAAGTTTTTAAATTGGCCATAAGTTGAGGGGTAAAAATGGACATTAAAGAGACAATAAAAACTACAGGAGCAAGATAGAGAATCACTAATGGAATTTTAGGGTTAAAAGTCATCATATTAACCTGAATATGGCCAAGTTTTCGTTCTCTTCTATTAAATCAAGATTATTAGAATTCAACAAATTTTTATACACATTTTCCTGACTTGAAAGGACAAGATTTTTATGAAAAATAATATACTCTACACCTAGTTTTTTAAAATAGGTTAAAGATCTTAAAGAAAATGGACTCTTTAGATAAAGATCAAGGGATTTTCTAAAAAAAGGTAAGTATCCATTAGTTCCATTCAAAATGATCTGCTTATGATAAGTTTGCCAGTTCATATATAACATCTCTCGGTTATAATCCCAGATTCTTTCTTGGCTTGGAGTTAACCATTTCATTCCGGCATGACTTGGTAAGTCCAGTAGGATGGAACGCTTAGATTGTTGAGAGAAGTAGTTTGTATATAAAGGATCTGGTTTGAGAAGGGTTTTATAATGAAAAGACTGTAAAGGAAACGAGAGGTGTTCAAAAAGATGAAATGAAAACAATAAACAAAGGAATAATAATCTTTTAGAAGGATATTTATTAAGAGTATAGCTCAACCCCTTAGCAGCAAATATACACAAGGCCAGAAGTATTATAAGAGAAAATCGACTTGGTACTCTAAAGTATTTTCCAAAAGGAAGTGTCGTAAAAATATCAAGGAAAAAGTCAAACTGAAATAAAAGTGAAAATAAAGTAGGCACAATCAAGAGAATAAAAACTCTTAAATTAAACTTTTTAAATAGTCCTATTAAGGCCAAAAGAAAAAGGGTCAAACCTATGAGAGAGTGCTTCCTAATCCAAATCCAATAGGCCGTATCAGTTGAAGTTAGTTTTTGACTGTCATAGATAAGGTTACCTGGTAAGGCCATAAAGAAATTCGAAAAACTTAACGCAGACTCTTTCATGATTTCCCTATTGTTCCAAGGAAACCAGACTTCTCGATGAAAATGATTGTAAAAATAGGCCCCTAGTATTGGAGAAATAAGAAGAATCAAAATGACGAAGTCCTTTAGCTTGATCTTTTGATAAAAAACGAGAAAGAAAAAGATTGAAAAGAGAAAAATATAAAACCCAAAATAAATCTGTAGGCCAAGACATATCATTGCGTAAGTTGCATATTTTTGCTGCCCGGTATCTTTATAACAAAAGAGATTATACAAAAGCATTAAGGGGAAAAAGAGAAAGATAATATTAGGATCATCTATATGGGCAAAAAATGGTGTGGATAGAGAAAACATAAGACCGATAACAATCGCCACATCATTTTTTTTTGTTGTTTGAAAGGCAAGTTTATAAAAAGCAAATGCATTAAGTGCAAAAATCAAAACAATAAAAAAATAATAAGCATAGAGATCATCAAAGCTTATTAATTTAAAAAATGTAAATAAGGATGCTAACAAAGGTGCCAGATCACCATAGGCATGAACACTCGTGGCAGGATAGAGAGAGCTTAAATCAAGATTATAGAAAACTTTATTAAAATAATTATTACTTAGTGCTATTGCTAGAAGAGAATCACAATTGCCTGGCAAGTCCCCTTTTAATGGAAACTGAAGAAATAAAATGAGATAAAAGAGAAGAAAAAGAGTAAAGGGACGAGAAACCTTTTCTAATAATCTCATCAAGTAAAACCCTTAGCTAAAAGGGCGAAAAGACCCGCATAAAAATATAAAGACCTATAGATTCCCCTAAACTTTAATGCATCAAATTGAGGTTTATATTTTTTGAAGTAGATAAAGAGCTGTGCCACGAAGGCCAATTGAAAGGGTATAAAGAAAAGGATGGTTTCTCTATAAAAGAAAATAATGAGAATTGAATATAAAAAGCTCATACCAAATATAAGTATCGAGGCCATCTGGCCATTTTCTGGCCCAAAGTAGACGGCATTAGTTTTTATCTTTTTTAGCTTATCTGCTTCATGGTCAATTAACTCATGATTAAGATGACCGGCCACAAATAAAAGGGAAAAATAAAGTGAGACTAATACGGCCAATAAAGAAATATCTTTTAATAAAAGATACCCTAATAAGAAGTGAATAATCTGGGTCACAAAATGAACTAGGCTACCTGCAATTGGGACATACTTAGCACCGTACTTAGGCCAAGAGTAATAAATCCAAAGAAGCATTGAAATAATGGCCAGTTTAAAAAATAATGGGCCAAGAAAGTAAAAACCTAGTAGGGACAGAGTTTTTAACAAAATCACAGAGGCATAAAAGAAGTTTTTATTTAAGGAGAAGCTTAATCTCGGGTTATCTTTATCTTCTTTAAAACCACATAATCCATTAAACGCATAAATCCCAAGAAAAAGAAAAAAAACAGATATGAATCCAATAACTACTTTGGGTTGCCATAATTGCTCTAAATTTTCTACTCCAAAAAAAATACCTATGCTGAAAAACCCTGTCATCAGCATGACCTCTTTTACTCTTAGATTCGATAATACTTTTTTCATATGAGCTCTTTAAAGAGATAGACAATCACAAGACCACTAAAAAAAGTCATAAATATAGGGGTTTCAGAGTATTTTTTTCGGTTAATAAAATAAAACTGAAGACATCCTAAAAAAAGTAACCCCATGATGACTTCTTTTGGATAATTAAAAACCTTTTTAAGCGGAAAATAGGCCAAGCAATAACTAAAGACAAAAAACAAACCAATATATATTTTAGATTTTTTCAACCCAACAAGAGTGGGTAGTGTTTTAACCCCTGCCTTTAAGTCTCCTTCATAATCCTTTATATCAATGAAGTGAAGACATAGAGAAAGGGCCATTATAATAAAAAGGCCTAAATCTAAGGGAATATATACGGACCTACTCACTGTAAAATATCCCAAAGCAAATAAAACAAAAGAGTTAATGGCCACAAGAAACTTAGAGAAAAAGGGAATTCTCTTAAGTCTTAGTGGCGGGGCACTATATAGATAATATATCCCGGTAAAAATGAGGATATAAAAAAAAGATTCAAAGTTTACATGAGAGGAATAGATTATTGAAAAAATTAAACAGAAAATACTTAATGCTCTTAATGTGCTCTTGGGTATCTCACCCTTAACTGAAGGTCTTTGAGAATTAGAGACTATATCAATTTCGAGATCATAAAAATTATTAACGAGAATAGAAAAAAGAATAGAAAAGAATAATGAGGCGGCAACGCCAAAAACATCAAAAAATAAGGTTTGAGATAGCCTCCATTGTTGAACTTGCATTTGATCAAAAGCAAAAACTAAACCTAGAATAAAAATGAGTTGATAATAAAAAAGGCGCAAAAATCTTAAATCTTTAAATATTTCAAAAAAATATTTTTTATTAAAGAAGTAAAAAAGAAAGCAGCAATTAAAAAATATAAGAAAAAGGTAGAAATCAGAATGAAGATCAGGAGATATACCTTGATAATAGATATTAAAACTCTCTAAAAACCCAACACCTAAAAAGGGAAACATCCCATAAAGAAAAATACTACTATAGACTAGAAAAATGAAAAAAAGAGTTCTCACTAAACTCTTTTTTAAAAATACTTTTGAATAATAAAAACATCCCAAAAGAACCAGAGCAACCTCTATTCTAATTCCCATTGTTGCGCCTGTCGCATAATCATCGACACCCCAAAAGGTAACAAAATGTTTCCATAAATCCTTATGTCGGCCAGGCTCTAGATAAGACATTTTCTCCTGACCTGAACTAATAATTAAATCAGCAAGCGGTGCAACCCAAATGATCACAAAAAGGCCAAATATAAGCCGACTTATTCTGGCCATTGGTACTTTTAGTACAAGATGAAAAACTAACATGAGTAGAGTGGCCAACCAAAAAAAGCCGAAATTATAATGTGCGAAGCAACGCAGTGAAATACAGTTTTGATCAGAGTAAATTTCAAAAAAGTTTCTTAAGAAAAGGACAAAGAGGAAGCTGATAAAAAAATAAATAATAGAAAGCTTAGAATCTTCAATGGAAATAATTAAACTGTTAATTTTGTCTTTCAAGTAAAGTCCTTAAAGCCATTTTACAATTAAGTTTTCAATAATCTTTGCTTGCGGCAAGTGGTAAAACTGATTATTGATCAATTCTAAATCAGAAATAAGAAAAACTCGTTCATTTTTTATGAGAAATGGATACTTTTTTAAATCCCCTTTTTTCTCAAAAATTTTATTCACGTCATTATACTGAGGCACAACATATTCAAGAGCGTACCCTTTTTTTGAAAATCCTAATATATCATTTTTATGAGATATGTCTGAAATTACTGCTGATCTTCTCAATATTAAGGGGGACCCTTTTATTTCGGCCTCCATAATAAAGCTAGGATCTTTTATAGGAGTCAGTGAAGAAGAGTTTATTTCTAGACCATAAGGACGAAGAATTTTATTTAGGGGATAATCATATACTTTTTGATTTATTTTTAATCTGAGATCATTCTTTAGAATACTTTCAAAGTTTTTATTCTTTAAGTCATTACTTTGCCCATCTGCTACAAGAATGAACTTATGATTAGCGTCTAATTGGGGTAGCTTTTTTATGGGTGTTGTTATGAGAACAATGCTATCTTTAGGAGCTTTACAACCATATTTTACATTATAACCTAGCCTATTTATACCTTTTATAAATTTTGTGACTCCGCCTAAGCTATCTCTAAGATCCATTCCATTTTGACATGTATAAACAAAAAGGTTCTTTTTAAAACCTTGATTAAACTTAGGTTTTTTCTCTTGCCTTTGAGGAAATAAATAACTCAGCATTTTTGTAAAGAAGTTTTTATTATCCCCAAAGTTTATTCCTGTATCCTTTTGCATATTCCAAAGGATTTCCATATCACCAAGAACAATAACTTTTCCCTTTTGTGATTCATTAATCGTCGCAACAACATTATAGGCCTTATTAAGCGGGTTCATTATTTTAAGAAGCGCTGTATTGTTTTTTCCATACTTTAAAGGGGCCGGTAAAAAAAGACGTATATTATTTAAGTTAAAAAGAGGTGACTGAGCTTGAGGCCATATATTTTTTTTCCAGTTTCTTTCTTTTGCCATGGCCTTTCCATAATAGGCCTTGACACCAAAACGTTGTATGAGTTGGTTTTGTTTTTTAGCATTATTAAAAAAGTTGTCATGTTCCAAGAGAACAAGAAGATGCCCTCCTTTTAAGACATAATTTTCTACTGCATCAATAGTCTCTTTTTTATATGAATGAATTAGAGAGACTCCAAGAATAAGAAGTGTTTCACTTTTTATTTTGGGTAAGACTTCTTCAAGAGGTTCATAGTTTTGCCAGACATGACCTTTGTTTTTATAAACAATTTCAGAGAATTGAGATAATCCCGCAAAGCCCGTATCAAAGGCCGAGTAAACCTGATGGTTTGACTGATCTACAATGACCTGAAAAGCAAAGATTTCAGAGACAAAGAAAAGGTTTAAAAACAGAATAAAAAATTTTTTTTGTTTGTACATTCTACCCAATTTAAATACTATATACATCCTATGCTTAAAAGAAAACTTCTTAGCGAAGATGGTGTTTCTATTCTTCAGGTATTAATGGTCGCTGGCGTTGTTTCTGTAATTAGCCTTGGCGTTGTTAATATTATGAAACTAAGTACAAAAGTTGCAAAAAGAAGTTCTGAAGACTTTGAAATTGAACGGGCCCAATATTTTATCGAGTCTCTATTTAGAGACAGTAAAACTTGTCGAAGTACACTCTTTAACAAAAACCCAACCCTCGAAGATGGCGATAATGTAAATGAAATCATCAATCTTACAGGTATAGAAGATGTAAAAGTCTATATAGACAAAAATGATCCTCCAGATGATACCGATGATATTGATGCCCACGAAAATACCGAGTATGAAGACCTCTACAATGACCCCAACAAAAAGAAAGTCCTCCTTAAATTAGACTGTCCCAAAACAGGTAAACTAGAAGACTTAAAACCTTGTACATGGGGCACGGGAACTAGCTCCAGAATCTTTTTTACCGACATGAGAGTTGTTGCCTACGGAAATTCTAATGCCCCATATTTCAATGCCCCAGATCAGGCATCTCTAGAATATACGATCATTAGAGGTGGGCTTATTGGAAAAAGTTTTATGGATGCAAATGAAAAGTCTCTTACTCAAAAAGAAAAAGAACAACGCCTAAGGGCCCAACAACAATCCTTAGGAGCGGCCAAAATTAAAAGAAGAATTCAACTTTCACTCTCCCTAGATTCCAACAAAAAAATTACAAACTGTGTCACCGAACTCAAAGATTATTTTGATGAAGCCTGTGAAGACCTCTTGCAAGGAAAAATAGATAAGTCAGGAAACCTTAAATGCAAGAATGTTTTTCTTTTTCCGCGAAATGAATCCCCTGAAAATCCCGCTATTACCAGTAATGGAAAAATGGAAATACAAGGAAGCCTCTTTAATAAAAAGTTCACCAACCCCACTGAAGAACCCCTTCAAAAATATACTTCCGCAGCAGACACTAATGGTGTTTTCAATCTAGGTGATCTCCCTGGAGGAACAACGAATAATGGAAGTATGAATATTTCAGGTCATGCAATCTTTAAAAGTGATGTGAACATTCTCAGTGGTAACCTCCTGTTTGGAGGTCTGACAAATAACGAAAAGGCCCAACTTAAAAGAACAAGTGACCGAGAACTCACCCTTTCTTCCAAAACATCCCCTAGTCTTGACTACGGTGTTTTAAAATTAGGAAGCACAACGAGAATTATTGGTAAAAACTCTTTCCTCGGTATTAACACTTCTGGCGATCCTGACGCCCACCTTAACGTTGAAGGTGATACTCACTTTAATGGTAACCTCATCGTTGATGGAGAAGGATATACTAAAACTTCGCTCAAGTTCTACAATGATGATGAAACAAAGATTAATACAATCACAAGCTCTGGCGGCAATATAGATATGGAAGGTAGCGTTGTAAAAATCATCGGCCAAAACAGAACCCCTTTATCAGGAAATGATAATTACGTTGCCACAAGAGGATGGGTCTATGACCTTTTCTCTAGCCGTCTAGGGGGAGATGCCGTTGAAGGAGTCATCGATAATATCCTAGAGGATTCTCATAGCGGAACCCCTCTTGGAAAACTGAGTCAATCTTTTGCCGATGCTCTTTCCCCAAACTCGGTTTCAAACCCACCAAAAATGAAACCCTCAGGGGCCTGTAATTTTCCCCAGGCAGCAAGAGGCTTTACCAGTAGCGGAGCTATATCTTGCACCCAAATTATTCAAGCAAACACTTCATGTAGTAACGGTTTTGTAGCTCATGGAATTAATCCAGATGGTACAGTTAAATGCGTAAGTTTTGATAATTCAGGAATGACTAACGCTATAAGATCTTTAAATTGGTAGGGTATGAACTTAAAGAATAACTCTGGTTTTTCAATTGCAGAAATTTTGGTGGCCACAGGAATGTTAGGAGTGGTTACTCTAGGCATTATGCAAACCATGAAAGACTCAAGAGAGGTTGGAAAGTCCACGGCCCAAAAATTTGAATCTATCAATCTCATAAAAAGAGTCAATGACCTTTTAAAAGATCCTCTTATTTGTAATGACACTTTTGGTGGACTTGATATTTCTTCTATCACTTCTGGTAGTGGATCTGTGAATATACCTTTCATAAAAAAGGGAAGTAATGTTCTCATTAAGGCCAATTGTGTTGGGACCAGCACAACCGCCGTTCAAGACTGCATGTTTGGTAAAGACAATAAGGGAAGAATTTATCTCCAATCAATGGATCTTACTAATTATAATGCCTCTACAAAAACGGCCATTCTTGAACTCAATATTATCAAAGGTGTGGCCATAAAATATGACCTTGACTCGATGAGTGATAGTGAAATGGCAGATCTTAAAAAGAAAGCTGCCTTTGGCTCAGTATCTGAAAAGAAAAAAACCTCATTAGCCTTTAAAGTCGATGGATCTAATAAAATC
>JAURDE010000030.1 GCA_030828105.1 Bdellovibrionota bacterium
CAAAACCCTCTTTTTAAGAAAATCGCTCAAAATACCATTAATTTCAAATAGATAGCCTCTTTGTTAAAGGCTTTTATCAAGCTGAGGAAATTACCTGATAAAATTAGTCAAGAAGAGGGAGCTTTATCCCGATAGGTCCGTATGTTTCTTCCTTTAGAAACAATAGGATAGGATGAAATTAATAAATAAATATTTTTTGCTTTTCTTTATTTCGCTAGGAGTTGGCGCTTCTAATTATTATCCTTTGCCATTTTCAAAGCAACTACTAGATTCTGATGGAGTGATTCGAGGTGTTTTTCAAGGTGCTAAAGTTAGAAAGCTCGCTTCTGGTCGTATTATGAGTGAGGGGAGTTTTAAAATTATAGAGTCCGCTGGAATTTCTCCGGCAGAAATTCTTAATCCAGATGATTTTAAAGTGCTTTTTCCAGGTGGTATCTATCAAGGACTTGTTCACAAAAGCTTCGGAGGTCCGGCGTTTAAAATTGGAGAAGAAGTCGTACTTATTCTTTCCAAAAAAAGTGGATATTATCTCATACATAACCTGGCCTTGGGAAAATATAATGTCCAGAGAGATAGAAACAAAACTTTTATAATTTCTGAAGTTTTTCCCAAAAATAAAGAAATAGGTAAAAACTCTATTGAACAATTTAATGATTTTGTTCGTAAAAAATTTTATCAAGGACTTAATTCAAACTCGCGAAGAGTTGACAATATTATAGAGGATAAAAGCAGAACTTTAGCTTCAGTCGAAGTAGTAAAAGAAGAAAAAGATAATCAATTTGAAATGTTTTGGATTGTTCTTTTGCTTGTAGGGCTATCTGTTTTGTCTATTGCTATTCAAAATAGGGAATGACGATGAAGATTATGGGGGTCATTCTTTTAGTCTTTTTATTTTCTAACCTCGCTCACCCTTTTGTGTACACTAAAACAAATAAGGGAGAAACGATTAAGTGGCCAGACTCTACTAATAATATTCCCATACATTATTACAACAATAGCAGTAATGATATAATAAACTCAAACTTCAATACTATATTTAATGTTTCTCTTTCTGAATGGAATAATTCATCTCGTCTAAATATTTATAATGCTGATGTAGAGAGTTCACCATCGCTAAACAATAAAAAAAATGACATCTATTTTGATTATAATAATGAAATATTTACTGGTACCGGTGTAGCCGCAGTAACTGAAGTTGTGTATGAACAAAGCTCGGGTAAAATTGTAGAAGCTGATATAGTTATAAATGATAATGTGTCTATAAGTATATTTGAAGACTCTAAGCAATATCTTGGAAACATACTATCTCATGAAGTTGGTCACCTCCTAGGTTTAGGCCACTCTCAAGTTTATCGATCAACAATGTTTTATAAATTATTTAATGGCCAGTACAAGGTTAAAAGTGATGATTTAATGGGTGTCAAAAACCTTTATTCTTCTACAAGCACAGGAAAAATTAAAGGAAGAATAATTGGCAGTTTTGAGTTAATTGGTATCTTTGGTGCTCATGTGATGCTAATTAGCTCGAAGAATGGAAAAGTCGTTAATGGGATATATACCGACGAAAAAGGTGAATTTTCAATTTCAGGCCTAGATCTTAATGATCAATATTATATCTATGTAGAGCCTGCAAAAAACCTTAACGTTATGCCACCTTATCTTTCTTCTGTAAGGAATGACTTTTGTAGTGCACGAGCTAGATATAGAGGAAATTTTTATAATAGCTGTTATTCAAGTGAGGAAGGTTACCCAATTGGCGTAAAGCTTGATTCCGATAAAAGCTCAATAGATATCGGTGATATAAGTATAAGTTGCGAGTTAAGAGTTAATAGTGACTACTTCTTAAGGAAAGAGGGGGGAGAACTAGATTTAGATGTTGAGGATGTAAAAGGAAATATAGGAAATGCAATAGTGGGTTATTTCTCAAATTCTGATTTAGATTATGTAGATGACGATGAAGATAGGTACTCAGATCACTACAGGATTGACCTAAGCCAAACTATTATAAATTCCTCAGATCTTTACCTTGAAGTTCGATTATTATCCCAGTCTTTATACAGTCCTTTGAAATATAATCTTAAAGTAGAATATCCAGATTTAACGAATGAAAGCATAAGCAGTGGTAGTAATGTATTCAATCTCCAAAAAGCAGAAGATGGCAGTCCATCTCTGGAAATTACACACAGAATACCTTTATTTATAGGAAAGAGTTTACAAAATAATTTTAAATTAAGTGTTAGGCCTATAAAGTTTGATGCCAATCTCTTTTTAGGTCTTACTGAAGAAGACTTTTTTCCTGACGTAACAAATTATGGGGATAACTTAAATTTTTATTTCATGATTGTTCAATTGGTTAAAAAAGTAGGGGACGATTTTGAAAATGTTTCCATGAAAGATTACGGATTTTTGACAGACAATAGATCTTGTCCTGATGCTCCATTAAGTTATTCAGTACCTTCAAACATTCAGAGATCTTTAACAACTAGTACTACACGATTAAAGGAAGATGATCAGGGGCCTCTTCCTGTTGGTTGTGGCTCTATTAATGGTAATCCACCATCTACTAAAGGACCATTTAACTCATTTCTAGTTGGACTTTTCCTATCAGTTATTCTTTTGGGCCGTAAAACCAGTTTAACAATACACAGGTAAAAAAAGCTGTGATAACCTTTTCGAAGTATAGGGGTTTACATGAAATTGAGAAATATTTTATTCCTTTTTTCGATCTGTTTTAACGCTTCAGCTCAAGATTTGCTGCAGGAAAGAATACGTAAAATTAGTCAAAAAAAAGTTTCTGTATACAGAAAGGGTGGAATTTTCCATAACGGATCAATCAACCATAAAGGCACTTTAAAGGCCATTCGTCATCATTTTTCGGCCCAAAAAGGTTATGAAAGAATTGTTTTTGACTTTGCGGGTGAAAAAGTACCTCGAGTTTATGGGCATATTGATTCTAAAAAGAAAAAAATATTTATAGATTTTTTTGACACATCAATGGATCCTAAGATGGCCTCTTTTGGTGAAAGTCGTTATGTTGATAACTTTGATTTTTTCCCAATAAGTAAAGAGTCACTTTCTATTGAAGTTTCCTTAAAACACTCCTTCGCTGCCGATGTTTTTTATTTAGAAAAACCGGGGCGATTCATCATTGATGTAAAAAATTAAATAGTCGGAGATTTAGATGAATGATGTTGATGAATATCAAATTCAGATAAAAGATAGTCGTAATGAAAAGTCACTACCTTCTCAAGTAGTAATAATTCCCATTATGAATAGCCCTATTTTCCCAGGGATGATTGCTCCTATTATATTGAGCCAAGAAAAGTTTCTTCCAGAGCTTGATGAACAAATTCTTAAAACAGGATATGTCGCGCTTAACTTAGTTAAGGGAGAATACCCTGAAGAAGAAGAAGATGAAGAAAGAGAGCTTGAATATGATGATGATCATGAAATAGTATCAGGAGATATTTATAAAGTTGGTGTTCTTTGCAAGGTTGTTAAAAAATTAAAATTACCAGATGGCAGTGTTAATGTTCTTGTGCATGGTATAAAAAGATATAGGGCCTTTGAGTTCATTTCTGAAACACCAATTCTAAAGGCCAAGGTAGAAGTTTTTGACGATATTTTAGAGGCAGATGAAGAGCTCGATGCTTATACAAGATCCGTTATTAATCAGGTTAAGAAGCTTAGCGAAATAAATCCTTATTTCAATGAAGAAATGAAATTGGCCATGATGAATTCGCCTTCATCAGGAGCATTGGCAGATCTCGTTGCTTTTGCCATTTCACTAGACTTACCTGAAGCTCAAGACTTTTTAGAAACCCTTGTCGTTAAAAAGAGGTTTGCAAAACTTTTAGTCTATTTAAAAAGAGAAAAAGATGTTGCCGATATTCAAAAGAAAATCAGTGATGAGGTAAACGATAAGGTTAATAAATATCAAAGAGAATATTTCTTAAGAGAACAATTGAAAGTCATACGTAGTGAACTAGGTATGGAAGAAGATGATAAGAGTCGAGAACTTAAGAAAATGCGAGAAACTATAGATTCTCTAGGTCTTCCAGATGAAGTCTATAAAGACGTTAAAGAAGAGATGAATCGACTTGAATCTATTCCAGATAGCAGCCCAGAGTACAATGTTTCAAGAACATATTTAAATTGGATTTTCGAACTACCTTGGAATAAAGAGACAGGTGTAGAAATAGAAATCGCTAAAGCGGCAAAGGTTTTAGATAAAGATCATTATGGTTTGGAAAAAGCAAAAGAGCGAATTCTTGAATTTCTCGCCGTTAGAAAGCTAAAACCTAATTATGATGGAACCATTTTATGCTTAGCTGGACCTCCTGGAGTTGGTAAAACATCAATTGGTAGAAGTATAGCCAGGGCACTTGGTAGAAAGTTTTATAGATTTAGCTTGGGTGGAATGAAAGATGAAGCAGAAATAAAAGGTCATAGAAGAACATATGTCGGGGCCATGCCGGGTAAAATTATTCAGGCGCTTAAACGGGTAGCTGTTAAAAACCCAATCATCATGTTAGATGAGCTTGATAAGCTTGGTAGCTCTTTCCAAGGGGATCCGGCCTCTGCTCTATTAGAGGTTCTTGACCCTGAACAAAATGCAACATTTATTGATAATTATTTAGATGTTCCTTTTGATCTCTCTAAGATCCTTTTTATTGCTACTGCAAATTACATCGACGCTGTTCCAGATCCTTTGCTAGATAGAATGGAAGTCATAGAACTTCCAGGTTATACGATGGAAGAGAAGGTATCGATAGGAACAAAATGGATTATCCCTAAAATGCTTCAAAAGCATGGTCTTCAAAAGAGTGAGTTTAGTTTAACTACACCTGTTATCAAAAGGATAATCTCAGACTATGCTAGAGAGCCTGGAGTGCGTTTTCTCGAGCAAACAATAGCTCGTCTATGTCGAAAAGCGGCGCTTTTGAAAGTAACAAATGCAAAAAAGAGAAAAAAGTTTACTCCTAAAGAAACCGAACTTGAAAATCTTTTAGGACCTCCTAGGTTTTCTTCAGATAAAGCAGAGAAAAAACTTAATCCTGGCATAGTTACTGGTCTTGCGTGGACAAGCTATGGTGGAGAAATTCTTTTTATTGAAACGATTCCTTTAAGAGGCAAGGGAGAGTTTAAACTTACAGGACAACTAGGTGAGGTAATGAATGAGTCTGCTAATATTGCCTACAGTTATGTGAAGAAGATTCTTCAAAATAAAATAGAGCATGATTATAAAAGAGAAGACTCAGAAGAAACCCCTGAAGACTTCTTGGCCTCTCATGAAATTCACCTTCACCTTCCAGCAGGGGCCACTCCTAAAGATGGTCCAAGTGCTGGGATTACAATGGCCTTGGCCCTCTACTCGTTAGCAATAAACAAAAAAGTTAAGGCCGGAATTGCAATGACTGGTGAATTGAGTTTGACAGGTAAGGTTCTACCCGTTGGTGGTATAAAAGAAAAAGTCTGAGGTGCAAAGAGGGCCGGAATAAAGCATGTCATAATACCTAAGAAGAATGAAAAAGACTTACTCGAAGTTCCTGAAAGACACAGGAAGGGTATAAAATTTTACCCTGTTGGTCATTTTGATGAAGTAATTGAAATTGCTATAGGTAAAACGAAGTAATATTAAAATTCGTCGCTATCGTATTCGCTTACTGGGGCATGTTTAACTTTACCAGCAGCGATTTCTCTTAAGGCAGTAACGATGGCCTTATTTTTACTTTTAACAAGTGCATGAGAACCTTCTTTCATTTGCTTAACTCTTTTAACAGCTAAGTGTACGAGTTCATACCTGTTTTCAACTTGTTCTAAGCAGTCTTCGATCGTAATTCTGGCCATATATTACCTCTAGTTTTAAATGGGATTTATAGGCATAGGAGGTTAAAAAGTCAATTGTTGCATAGCGAAAAAAACTTCTTACCACTTTATACCCTTTTCTTATACAATATACTTATTACTATTGAAAACACTTCATGTAATTCAAGGAGGTTAGAGTGGGTGAAGATGGAGCTAATGATGAGAGAACTTTTCTTCACGATGTGAGTAACCATTTAGTAGTTGCGCAAGGTATGGCCAATTATACCCTAACCAAAATAAAGGCCGAGAAACCAGAGGATGCGAAAGAGGTTGTGAGGCTGGGCAAAGCCGTTAAGGCCATTGATGATATGGTGGCCCTAGTTAAGGCAAGAAGAGAAAAAATAAGAACGGATAGTTAATTAATTTATTGTATTTTAACTTCTACTTTGTCTCCGATCATAAATTTTCTAATTTCAAATTGAATGTGTGATTCATTCATTGAATACTTTTTTAACTTAGTTATTGATGTCTGTTGCTCAGCATGAATGACTTCAAGCTCACCAATTTTTACTTTATGATTATGCATCTTCTTAGATGTGTAAGGATCAAGGCGTGATACCTTTCGATAAACATCCAAAGTGGTGCCGCTTTTTAGACCTTGTGATTCTCCCATATTTATATAGAAATTTTTCTTGAGTACTTCTTTTTCATATCCCATGGGAAAATCCTGAGTAATGCTATAGATTATAAAGTCTTTTCCTTGAAGAGAAATATTCATCGAAAATAAAAGACAGGTTAAAATAATTTTTACTTTTGTTAATAAATGCATGGACCCTCCGATTGCCTTGTGAGTGGGACAATCCTAGTCCTCCAAAATGTTCACTAGATCTATCGTCTTTTTGGAAAACGGGCCAAAGGAAATAAATACCGGTTGGGCAAAATTTGCCTATTTAAGCTCCAAGTATTTGTATTTATTTTGAATAAGAGAACTGGAGAGGTAGTTTTCTAGCTTCTGATATTTGAGAATATAGTGATTATCATAGTACAGCATGATCCAGGGCATGTCTCGAGAAACGATATCTTCCAGTTTAGAGATTAAATCAAGCTTCTTTTCAGGGTTAGATTCAAGCAGAGTTTTGTTCAATATTTTTTCAAAACGGGGATTTGAATAAAAAGAAGCATTCGGCCCAGGTGGAAAACTTTTTTTGCTTAAGAGAGTTAATGAGTTTTCAGGATCAGGATAATCCATTGCCCATCCATCCATCCAGAATTGGAGGTCACCTTTTCTTAGTTTTTCTAAAAACGCCGGGAATGTATTTTGAGATATCTTTATCTCAATACCTATCTTTTTGAGTTCTTTTTTAAAAAACTCGGCCATCTGTCTAGCTTTGGTAGATGTGTTTCTTACATCAAATTTGAGTGTCAGTGGAACTAGAATACGGCCTTGCTTAAGAAGTTTTTTTGCTTTTTCTATATTGTATTCAAATGGTGGATTTCTATCTGGATCATGGCCTTCAATACCTGGAGGAATAATAGAATTGGCCTTTTTTGCCACATTATTAGTAAAAAGTTGAATGAATTTATCTCTATCAATAGCGTGTGCTATGGCCTTTCGAAGTTTTAAATTTTTACCAACAACTGGATCATTCATATTAAAGGCCAGCCACCAGTAAGTTAGGGTTGGCTCTTTGATAAGTTCAATACCTTTATCTTCTAGTTCTTCGTTAAGTTGTTGGTTTTCATCGACGACATTTTGGAAGTTATCAGCGTCAACTCTGGTTATATCAATTTTTCCACTTAGGAAGTTAAGCCATCTTGTTTGCGTTTCCTTTAATAAATGGAATTGAATCTTTTCAACATGAGGTTTTTTAGCATGATAGAGAGCAAAGCGAGTGAGGTAGGTATTACCAATAGGATTAAACCGCTCAAGAACAAATGGTCCTGTACCTATAATTTTATTTGTAAGGTTATTCTTATAGAAGGTAACACTTTCTTGAGGAATGGGGGAAGTGAAGCTCATACATAAAGCATATATTAATTGAGGATATGGTCTTATAAGTTTGATTTGAATTGTATGCTTATCTAAAGCGACAATACCTTCTATGTTTGTTGATAATAATTTTTCTAAGTTATTTCCAGCTAACTGTCGTGCTTTATTTAAACCTACTATTTTATTGTCGAATAACCACCACCCAGGGCTTTTTGTGGGTATAAAGGCCAAACGCTTTATTTGAGTAATAAAATCATTTGCTATTAGCATCCTTCCTTTTGGAAGACTCTCGTCAGGGTGAAAATAAACATTCTTTTTTATATTTATAGTATAAGTTTTCTTATCCTCAGAAATAGTAGGCATTGCTGTTGCCAGTAGAGGAACGACTTTATATGGCCTTGTTTCATAATCATATTGATAAAGACTTTCATACCCTTGATAGACTATCTCAGCACTTGTTCCATCATAGCTTAAAGCTGGGTCCAAGGTAGAAGCTTCACTTGAAAGGGCCAAGTCCAAGCCTTTAGAATAATTAGTAACTTTTTTAGTACAACCAAAGAAGAGAAGAATTAAAATTAAATATTTCATTCCATAGATATATCATGATTAATATTGGACGTCTTGATTCAATATAGTGTCAACAAGCTCAATGGCCTTATCAAAATTTGTTCCTTTCGACAAAGCAAAGCGCAGGAGCTTATTTCTCACTTTTTCGTTTTCTTTGTGATTTGATGAATCAAAATGTGATGGTATTTTTGACCTTAACATCTCTAGTAATTCTAGATCAGGGTTTATATTGAAATCTGCAATAATTTCTTCATATTGATCTCTACTAAGGTAAATGTTCTTTTTTTCTAAATCTTTTTGGATGATTTCAAAGCAAAACCCTTTTTTAGACTTCCTTCGTATGTAGCTTTTTAGAAAGGCTTGCTCTTTAAAGAGGTTTTTATCTTTAAGCGTTGTGATGACTTTAACGGCTAGATCATGATCATAACCTTTATTAATGAGCTTATTAATTAGATCAGATTGGGCATAGTCCTGGCCGCTAAGTAGTTTAACGGCCAGTTGAATGGCTTGTTTTTCTTCTGGAATCATTGAACAGATTTCTTACCTCGAGTAGACTTCTTTTTCTTAGGTTCAGTTGGTTCTTCGTCCTCGATGATCTCACCAGTTTCCTCATTGATTATTTCTTGGTTTGGACTATCGATAAGACCTCTTTTGACAAGGATCTTGTTTTTTACTTCCTTCATTATTTCGGGGTTCTCTAGAAGGAAGTTTTTAGAATTTTCTCTTCCTTGTCCAATCTTTGAGTCACCGTAACTAAACCAAGCACCAGATTTGTCGATGATTTCCTCTGCGACAGCAAGATCAAGGAGGTCTCCTGCTTTAGAGATACCTTCGCCGTACATGATATCGAATTCTACATTAGTAAAAGGAGGAGCAACTTTGTTTTTTACAACTTTAACTCTCGTTCTATTACCAATATAGTTTTCCCCTTCTTTGATAGCTCCAATCCTTCTTATATCGATTCTTACTGAAGAGTAGAATTTAAGTGCATTACCACCAGTTGTTGTTTCAGGGTTTCCAAACATAACGCCAATTTTCATTCTAAGCTGGTTGATAAAAATAACGGTACAGTTTGATCTTGATATAGACCCTGTTAGTTTTCTCAGTGCCTGGGACATTAATCTTGCTTGTAGTCCCATGTGAGAATCACCCATATCACCTTCAAGTTCCGCTCTTGGGGTAAGGGCAGCAACAGAATCAACAATAAGAAGGTTAACAGCACCAGATCGAACAAGCATATCGGCAATTTCTAAGGCTTGTTCGCCGCTGTCTGGTTGAGATATAAGGGTTTTTGAAACATTAAGGCCAAGTTTTTCAGCGTAATTTGTATCAAGGGCATGCTCGGCATCTACGAATGCTACTGTTCCTCCAGCTTTTTGACATTCAGCTGCTATATGAAGAGTTAGAGTTGTTTTACCAGAAGACTCAGGTCCGAAAATTTCTACAATTCTTCCTTGAGGAATTCCTCCAACACCTAGTGCGAGATCCAGTCCTAGACAACCAGTAGAGATAACTGGAATTTTTGCTGCTTTAGGCTCGGAATCGAATTTCATAATAGCACCTTTACCAAATTGTTTTTCAATGTTGGAAAGTGCCATATCTAGAGCTTTTGTTTTGTCATTTTCAATTTTTGCTTTGGCCATGAGTTACTCCTATTTATTTTGTTTCTAATTAACTAAGCAATGTTTTTAAGAAGAAATTTATTTTTAGTTCACTAAAATTAAAGGAATCATATGAAATAGTGATAATAAAAATTTTTACTTCTTATTAAAATCGTATGCGTAGGTAATACGTAAGTCAACAAGTTTAAAAAGAAATTAAACCAAAGTGAAATAGTGTGGCATATATAGCACCCGCATAAATTCCAGAAACAATATCATCTATAATAATGCCAGAGCCGTGCTTGAGCTTATCAAAATAACTTGCAGGCCAAACTTTTATAATATCAAAAAACCTAAACAAGACAAAAAGAATCAAATGATGTGCAACACCAGCATCCTTAATAAACAACCACGCAACGCTCATTCCTATAACTTCATCCATAACAATCCATTGAGGATCATGTAATCCATATTTTTGTTCAACATGATGAGCAAGAAAACAAGAAAAGATTGTGGCCAAGGTAATAAAGGGAATAAAGAGAATAAAGGGAGGATTAAACTGCGCTAAGGTATATAATACAGGCATAATGGCCAGTGTCCCCATAGTTCCAGGGGCCTTTGGTGCAAACCCTACACCGCAAAAACTAAGAAAGAAGACGGTTGGTTCTTTTAAAGAGAAAGATTTTTTTTCATTCATCGTAATTCTTCTGCTAAGGTTAAATACTTTTATATGGAAAGACCTGCTTATTTGTCTAAATATCTTTTTGATTGGGATGTACTTGATGTCATCGTTAATGGCCAATCCCCTTTGGACACAAAGCATTTTATAACGCCAGTTAATGACACAAAGCAAGCCGAGCAGTTTCTCAGGGGCTATGGATTTGACCCTCACGACCCAGTTAGTAAAGCAGAGCTATTTGGTAATTTTCAAGAATCATTGTCCTTTATAAAAAAGTACTTTCTTAAAGAGGGTGATGCTCAAGGTTTAGATCTAAAAGTACCTCAATCTATTTATCTCATTACTGATATTATAGAGCTTCTTAAGATGACAAATTATAAGGGAGAAGAAGCGAAGGAGTTGGAAGAGAAGCTTTGGGCGGAGATTATTCTCAAAGTTATGCACACTATCCTTCATGTAGATAAAGACTTAAGAACAAACTACTTTAATATAATTCAAACACAAGTTTTTGATCGTTTTTATAAAGTCCTTTATAGGGATCCAGAAGATAAACTATTTCTTGGTAAAGAGAAGAATCCAAATAAAATACCTCTTGTTGATTTTGAAACTAAATCCAAGAAGACGAGAGAAAGTGTTATAATTAAATTATTACATAAACCTGAAAATGTTGCCGAAGAACTTTTTGATAGAATAGGTGTGCGCTTTGTAACGGAAAAAAGAGTCGATACCCTAAAGGTTGTGAAGTTTTTGGTGGATAATAATGTTGTTGTTCCTCATAATATTAAGCCTAGTCGATCTATTAATAATCTTTACGACGTAGAGAAGTTACGAGTTGAGCACAAAAATTTGATTGAAGTTGCTATCCAAGAGCAATTAAGTGAAGAAGATTTTCAAAAGGCATTTGATAAAACTTTTAGTAACTGTGAATTGGTTGAGGATGTTAAAAATAAGGTTAATCCTCATTCTTTAGGTGGATACCGTTCAATACAGTTCACGGCGAGACAACTCATTAAATATACTAACCCATTTCAACAACAGTTTAATAAGTTAAAAAGCTTCGCTAGAACAGAAGACCCAGATAGCCCTATTACTGAAAAAATTCTTAATATGGATGTTTCTTTAATTGCTAGAGATATTCGATTCTTTTATCCATTCGAAATTCAAGTTATGGATAAAGATTTGTTTAGAATTAATACGGAAGGGGCCGCCTCTCATGAGGAATACAAAAGAGCACAAAAAATTTCAGCTAGAAATCGTGTGTTTAAATCTTTAATAGAGTTTAAAGAATTATCTAATTCCATCTAGAAAGAGTTTAATTCGTTCATTAATTTTGTCTGGAAAATCTGCTTGAGGTACGTGACTTCCTTCATTTAAAATATAAATCTCTGAATTTTTAATGAACTCTTTAAATATAAATTGGAGATAGTTAGGAATTATATTGTCTCGGTCACCACCAATAATTAAAGTTTTTGCTTTTATTCTTTCGAGTACATTAATAATGGCATGATTTTGCATTTCATTATAAAGCTGGAAAAAAAGATAGGGGTTTAGTTCTCCAATTTTTTTAAGATAGACGCGAACAAAATCCTCTTTACTTTCAGTAGGATGAAATCCACCTCTTTGTACCATTGTAGTAATTATTTTTGATTTATATGCATTTTTTAATAGAAAGCTATGTATTTTTGGAAAGGTTTTGGCCTGTTTTTCTATAAAGGGCATAAGAACATTAAATATTTTCGAGTCAAACATTGTATCATTTGGTGGGAAAGCTGTTCCAGATATGAGAATTAGTCCTTTTATTTTTTTGGGAAACTGCTTAGCACATTCCAGAGATATATTAACACCCATAGAGTGGCCCAAGAGATAGATATTGTTTGTATCAAACTGATCAAAAAGTTGGGCCATGTCACTAAGTATATTTTCGTAAGTACAAGTATTTATATCGAGATTACATGAACTTTCAAAATGACAGCGATAATCATGAAGTAGAATTTGATAATTATGTTTTTCAAAAAAAGGAATTTGGTAACTCCATTGGAACTGAGAACAAACGAGACCATAGTTAAAAACAAGTAATTTTTTATTTGGATCAATTTTTTCAGGTATAAAGTTCGTTTGATAACATATTCTTGTTTGATCAGGTGTTATAAAATGTCCAGGATGATAATCAGTCAACATATCGTTCGCACTCGACCAGTTTGAGTTCAACTTCTAAGTTGTCAAGGACTTCAATGATAGCAGGCTTCTCATCTTCGATCATTTGGTAATTCTTTTTGAAGTCGCTATCATCTTCTGGAAGGATAGGTATATGTTTTGTTATTTTTAAAATGGTTTTTCCAATTTTTATTTCTTCACCTAATTTGTAGATAACTTCATTAATTATTTTCTTATTAGATATAAAAAATGGTGTTGAATTAATCGAAGAAATGATTATATTTTTTTCTACTATAAATTCAAGATGATTTAATTCAATCATAGGATCCATGATGATAATATCATTTTGAAGAGAGCGACCTATTCTCAAACTCTTTTTATGGTAGATATGAGCACCTACTATGTCTTGATCAGGTGAGCTTAAGATTTCTAATTCAATCATATCAGTATTTTATCTTGTTGAAGGCCTATAAGGTAGAGGAAATTTCTTTCAGTTGGTAATTTTCCTGGATTTTATTATTAAGGAGATCTTTATTTTTAGAGAGGATGTCAAGAATATCTTCTTGGGCCATGTTGAGTATTTCCTCTTCCAGATCATAGAGAGATTTCCCTGATTGGTCTGTCCCAAAAAGATCCCCTTGACCTCTTAGTTCAAGGTCTTTTTCAGCAATCATAAAGCCATCCGAGTTGCTTTCAATAATTTTAAGCCTCTTAATGGACTCTTCTGAGATATTATTTTCCTTTATAAGGAAAAAATATCCCTGTTTCTTACCTCTTCCAACACGACCTCTAAGTTGATGAAGGGTAGAAAGTCCAAAGCGTTCCGGATTTAATACGGCCATTATGGTAGCATTAGGAATATTTATTCCAACTTCAATGACAGTCGTTGAGACGAGAATCTGAATATCTTTTTGTTTAAATTCATTTATAATATTGTTTTTATCCTCTGGACTCATCCTTCCATGTAGATGAGATATCTGAAATGATGGGAATATTTTTTTTAATCGCAATGTGGTGCTTTCTAGATTGTTAAGGTCTGATTCAGCATTCTCTATTTTAGGAACAACAAAATAAACTTGTTCTGATTCTTCGATCTTTTTTTTGATAAAATTTAAAAACTGTGGAAAAGTTTTTTCATCAACGATTCTAGACTTGATAGGTTTTTTAAATGATGGAGATTTTTTGATTGTAGAAATATCGATATCTCCATATTGCGCTAGACGAAGAGATCGAGGAATAGGAGTTGCAGACATTATAAGAGAATGCACTTGAGGATATCTTTGCACAATATAATTACGTTGTTCGACTCCGAACTTATGCTGTTCATCTATAACAAAAAGACCCAGGTTTTTAAACTTCAATCCCTCTTGCAAAAGGGCATGAGTTCCAATCACAAGGTTACACTCACCTTGGGTAATTTTATTATATATATCTTTTTTAAAAGAAGGTTTTGTAGAGCCTAATAATAGTTTAGTAGTATTAAAATAGTCTTTAAACTCATTATAGTGTTGGATGGCCAAGGCTTCAGTTGGACATAGTACAGCGACTTGATAATTATTCTCTATAAAAAAGTGAGTTGATAATAAGGCAATAGCAGTTTTACCACAGCCAACATCGCCTTGAACAAGTCTCATCATAGGGACTTCTTTACTAAGATCAAGGAGAATATCTTTGAGGACTTGCTTTTGATCAATGGTGAGCTCAAAAGGTAGAATTTTATCATAATCAGATTTTGATTTAATGTGAGGAGCATTATTTTTAGTACGAGCATTTTTCCTAAGAATAATTTTGAGTTGATGATTGAAATGAACTTCATATTTGAGACGTTCATTAGCGTTACTTTGATTCTCTTCCTGAATTATACCGTGAAGTATTTTAAGAGTCTCAGATAGTGAAAGTAGATTTCTTTTTTTTAAAATATAATTTGGTATTTGATCTTTAAGCTCATCCCATATTGAAAGAGGTATTTTTTTTATAATTTTTTTTATATTGAACCCTTTTGCCTCCCCGATGTTAGGATAATCTATTGATATATCGTCATCTCCGAGCGTAGGGTTAATAATCTGATATTGTCCTTTATACTTATTTACCTTCCCGTAAAATGTAATTTCATCTAACCCTTTTAATTTATTTTCGAGATTAGAATATGAATTGAACCATCTCAATATGACAGTATTGTTTGAGCTATGGTCTTGAACTGTAACTTTTATATTTTTAAGAAGAGATTGACCTTTTCTTTTAGTATAATATTGGGGAACAGAGTGAATATTTTTTATGAAACCACGGCCTTTAAAGTAATTCTCTTCACTCATTTTATTAAATGATGATTCTTCCGGTATCCAGTCCAAACGCTTTGGGAAAATAAAAAGTAAATCTTTTACGGTCTTGAAACCCGCTTCACTAAGAGCTTGATATGTTTTAGTTCTAGGAGATGAAAATAGTTCTAATAAAGGACTATTTAAATTCAAATGAATCAACCTCGTATTCAATATCCCCTTTAGGGGCCTTAACAACAACAGTATCACCTTCACTTTTTCCAAGAAGTGCTTTACCAATTGGACTTTGAAAAGAGATTTTACCTTTTGTTAGATCAGACTCTTCTTGTCCAACAATTTGATAAATAACTTCTTCACCCTCTTCATCTAAAAGAGTAACTGTCGCACCAAAAACAATAGTTTCACTTGTAATAGAGGCCGTATCAATAACTTGAGAGTTAGCTACAACACCTTGAAGTTTTGAAATTCTTCCCTCAATGATAGACTGCTTTTCTTTCGCTGCATGATATTCTGCGTTTTCTTTTAGATCACCATGTTCTCTCGCTTCTGCAATAGTCTTTTTAATTTCTTCTCTATCGACTTTGATCAATTTTTCTAGCTCAGATTGAACGTTGGCCATGCCAGTTTGAGTTATTGGTTGTTTTTGATCCATAAATTTTCCTAATCTTTAAAAAGAGAATTTGCTGCGTCTAGAAGGCTATTTTTATCATCTTCATGATCTCCAGAGCCTGCGAGCTTAAAGAACTCACAGAAAGTAGGCTTCTCCTTTTCAAGGATCCGCTCAGCAACAGGTTCTTTACATTCATTATATGAGGATGGGTCATAGAATTTGCACATACGACAGCATCTTATATAGGTTTGACAATGAGGGCATTCCTCGTTTCGAAATACCTTTTCACCTGGGTCATGTTCAAGTGCTTTATTACAAGAATAACAAATAATTTGGTTTTTACTTTCTTCGTTCATTTAAAAGTCCCAACTTTTGGCCACCATAAAATCAAATCCCGAGTTTATTTTCGCACTTGGCTGAAAAAATATCTTAGGTAGGTTTTTTTTATTATATTCCTTAATGGCCCTTAGCAAGTTATTTTCATTGGAGTACTCGTATGTTTTTGCAACGAGAAAGTTCACTAAAAGCATTGAAACTCCTGAAACTAAAAGGACTCTCTTTCTTTTATCATCATTATTACTAAGGAGTCCTCCTATAACAAGTCCGGTTCCTAGCGTACCTATAAGTGCATTCTCAAGCCTAATATCACTACCTTCTTGGTATTTATCAAGATAACTCTTTGCGACAGGATCCTTGTCCAAATAAAAGCGAAGCCCCTCACCCTTTTGATTGGTGTTTGTGTCCACTAGAACTTCTTGGTAATTTACAATAGCTATCCTAGAGCATACTTCTTGGCCAAAAGCGTTGAGAGTGAGGCATAATAGGATAGGGATTAGTACTTTCATGGTCATTGATTTTAAAATTTAATTAGGGCTAAGTCTATGGATCTTATTAGAACGGGGCTAGGAATTGGAAAGACGATTAAAAATGTTGGTCGTCTTAGAGAGATTGCTCTTATTTTTGCTAAGCATGGACTTGAGGAGTTTCTCTCTCTTGCTGTTACTTCGAAAATTCCAAACTTTGTAATTCCTAAATCAAATAGAGAAAGGCTAAAAGAGAAACCAAATTTTCATAAGACTCTTGGAAAAAGGCTTAGAAATTGCTTTGAAGAACTTGGCCCAACCTTTATTAAATTTGGGCAGTTGATTTCCTCAAGAGAAGATCTCTTTGACCCTGCTTTCATTGAAGAAATGCAAATGCTTCGAGATAAGGTTCGCCCGGAGCCTTTTGAAATAGATCAAGAGACGATAGAAAACTCTTGGGGATGTGATCTTTCAGAAGTTGTTCAAACTATAAATAAAACACCCATTGGTGTTGCTTCGATTGGTTCTGTTTATCGTGCCCGTCTTCTAAATGGGGATGATATAGTTCTCAAAGTCAGAAGACCTCAAATAGAAAAAAGAATTGAAACCGACTTCCCAATTCTTCTTTACATCGTTGAACAAGCAGAAAAAGTAAGCCAAGATTTAAGGGCCCTTACTCTTTCTAGAATTCTTCGTGATTTTTCGATGACTCTTCAAGTAGAGCTCAATTTTAACAGAGAAGCTCTTAATGCTCAGCTATTAAAAGCAAATTTAGAAAAACATGATGATGAGGGAATCTTTTATATTCCTAATGTTTATCAAGAATTTACTACAGAAGAAGTTCTCGTTATCGAGTTTCTTGATGGGATTCCTTTTAGTGATTACGATGAAATCATTAAATATGAACAAGAGCTTTATCCCAAGATGGAAAAAGGAATTCGCCTTTTTATTAAAACCTTTCTCCAAGATGGCTTTTTTCATGCTGATCTTCATGGTGGAAATTTCTTTTATTTAAGAAATGGGCAAATTGGTTTGGTCGATTTTGGATTAATGGGAAGCCTAGCGGTCAAAAGTCGACAAAACTTTTTGGCCATCGTTTATTCTCTATTTACCTATAATTTTGAAAACCTTGTGTATGAGTTCCTTGATGTTGCGGACTATGAAGATATTCCAGATACCGATCGCCTCATAAGTGATGTCCGGGATGCACTTTCTCCTTTTATTGGTCTTACAGTCGCACAAACCAATGTGGCCCATCTCTTAAGGTCAGTTGTTCGAGTACTTAATTCCCATCAAATTTTTCTCCCACGAGAATGGTATATCGTCTTTAGGGCCTTCATTACACTTGATGGAGTTAGTAAATCACTTGATATGGATTTCGATCTTTTTGGAATTCTGGAAGAAGATATTCACGAACTTTTCAAGAAATCAGTTACAAAAGAAAATCTCTATGAGGAAATGTTTTGGTTAGGAAAAGATATAATGGGATCTTTTCGTATGATTCCTAGACATCTACGCTGGTTTTTAAGGGATTGGTCCAAGAAAAAATATGCTTTTGAAGTTTTACATACAGGACATGAAAAATCTATAGAGATGCTCACGGGATCTGTTATATTTTTAGGATTTATTCTTTTAAGCTGTATTTTTATTATCTCTGGTGTTCGTTTCCTCCCAGAACAACCTGTCTCTTTTAAAACCATACCTCATATGACATTCGTTTTTTGGTTTATCGGTCTTTTCTTCTTCTGGAAAGGCACAAAATATATCAAAAAAAAATAGTCCAGGAAGGAATGAGGCCACACAGCTGAAGGGATGCGAGAAAGTGAGAGCAAGAAGAGGCCAATTTTTTGAAAAGGAAGCCTGACTCTCTAGGCCTCCTATGCTCAAAAATCATTGCATCGCGAGGTGTTAGATGATTTATCCTAGAGAAAAAATTTAAATTTTTAAAATTAACTTAGTGGCTCTAGGGTCACCCTTGAAAAGCTTTCAGCTTTTACTGCGGGCTTAACGAGGAATTGTTCGAACGACTAAAACTATTTAGAGAGCTAAAGTCTATCTCAAGCTAAACTTAAGACAAATTCAATGTTTAATTATTAATGAGATTAAGGTTGCGCCAAGTCACAAATAGACTTACCATTAGTTAAAGTTTTCCTTATGAGAATAGTCTTAGGAGAAGGGAGATTCTGATGAGAAAATTTATCTTGATAAACCTATTGTATCTTTTAAGTTTTTTGGATTCTTTTGCACAAGGAACTGGAAAGTGCGCTGCAATGATGGAAGTTCAATCTCCGACGATTTCAAGAGCAAGATTTGATTCGATGGATTGCCTTGTACTTTATGATGTACATAAAAATCAATACAAAGCGATTGGGACACTAAAAACAGGTAACGGAATGTCGTTAAAAGTTGAGGTTAATATTAACCCTAATGGCACAAAAGCGATTTCTTTTGGTGATGGTTGGGCCTATATGGGGCCTTATGCGGTGGCTAACTTTGAAGAAGGAAATCCTAGACAGGGACGAGGGAAGGAAGGGGACATTATGATCCGATTTCCTCATAACCTTAAGGTTGGGAAATATACGGTTATGGTAGGAGGTTATCTTTCATTTACAGGCAGGTTTACACCGAACCTGAACAGCCGTTAATATTTATATATCGGTAAAAGGAACCAATCGATGAGTCGTCTATTAATTACACTATCAGTACTTTTGTCTTTTAGGGCCTATTCCTTGGATAGATATTGTCATTATTTTCTAGACTCCTGCAGGGAAAAAAATTGTTTTAGTTCCGCATTTTCTAATGGAATACCTGCAAACCGAAAGTTTAAATCTGTTTATACAAATTACGATCTTCAAACTCTAGATAAAATTAAAAAAGTGTACTGTCCAAAAGCTAGAGAAGTATGTAAAAGAGAATTATTGAAGTTAAAAAGAACAGGGAAATCAAATTTAATTACTGTCACCTATTCGGGGATAATACCATCTCTTCAGTGCTTGAAATGTGACTTTAATTTATTTGGTGACGGTGGGGTAGCGATTGGCTTAGGTACTTCATGGGAAGTCGAACATTATTTTAAAGTAGATATTCCTAAATTCAAAAGGGTTGAAGATTTTCAAGCGTGTAAGAATGCATATAATATGTGTAAATTGAAGATTAATAGTTTCAAAAAATTGAAAGATTTCCCTTATAATCGATGTAGGATAGATTATAGTTTTGATCATCAGCTTTAAAGATGAAAATAGTATTCTTGGCAGCGCTTCAGTATGTAGATTCAAAAAATTCGATTCCTTCCAGCTCAGATTTTAATCGGACTTGTTTGTTTATTAGAACAGTTCTGAGCAAAACCTAGTGAATTTGCCCACCCATTACTTAGCTCATACAATATCGATCTATAAGGCAATTTGAAGCTTAATCGAAATAGGGGGTTTGCCCATGTCTAAAAACTTAAAAAGAGCAGTGATTTATGCAAGAGTTTCAACTCTAGATCAAAAAACGATTCCTTATCAAGTGAGCGAACTTAAGACTTATTTAAAAAATAGAGGCTGGAGTTGTGAGTCAGTTTTTAAAGAAATCGGATGGAAGTGGCTTTAAAATTGCTTAATAACTTGATCCTTCAAGACGAATACTGAGGCGATCTGTCGGCTCACAGCAAAAGAAGAGAAAAAAGACAAACGATGGAGGAGAAGGTATTTTAATACAGGCATCAACTTTTTTGGGGGTAAAAATGTTTAAAAAATCATTATGTCTAATGCTGTTATGTTTTATTTCATCAATCTCTTTCGCACAAACTAGTTTAGACTGTATTGGGGAAAAAACGCCATTTTTGAACACAAATTTGCAACAGAGTGACACGGAGTTTTCTCAAGAAGATTACATCTCGTACTTTACAAAAATGGATGAAGATAGTTTTATTTGGCAACCTGAAAAGAGTGCCACAAGAAACAATGGAGAAAGAAAAGTATTGATTGTTAGATACGATGGTGAAGATGAGTTATTGAAGGGAAGGTTTGTATCGAGAGATAAAAAGTATATTTTCGCTGTTTTTTGTGAAAAAGGTATGATTTTTTACGAACCTGATGAAGGATCATTTTATGGAAAACTTTATACTCAATACTCGGCATACCTTTAATAGGCCGGCAGGAGTATCTCCGGTTAAGATACTCCTTACAACTAGCGCTAGAAGTTTGCTGTTATACTACTTGTGGCGGAAAGTTTAACACGTCCATAAAACAGATCTTTTGTTGTTTTAAGTGAGACGAGGTTATTATTTCTTAACAGTCTGGAATTTTCCTGATTTAAGGTAAACCTGTAATTTCTTACTTCAATGTAGGCGCCACCTGATTTTAATATAACAAGATCGATCGGAACATTTTTGTCGCCCGCCTGAGAATAATCGCAGCAAACTCTCGCTCTTACAACGAAATTTCCATTAATATCATAGCCAGTGACACACTGGTTGAATTTATCAAGAGTATACCCAGCTCTATCAGGCTGATAGTAAATTGCACCAGAACAATGAACTGAACGAACGTTTCGGAGATCGTTAGTCTGAATTGCCATCCCTCCCCCTTGCTCTATTGCGCTATACCCTGGCTGACCTGAAGGCATGTCAATTCTGTGTGCTCCTCTTTGATCGCCTTTACCTGCAAAAGAAGTATTACTTAGAAAAATTAAAATAAAAAACAATGTGGAAGTTTTCAACTATTACTCCTTGTAAAACTATTTCCTCCGATCGGATACTTGAACTAAAAGATTAACTGTTAAATTTAAATTATAGTTTTTTGATTTTTCCTTGATTTTAAAAGATGACCCTTCGTTATTCTCTAACAAATCTCAAGTCCAAGACCCGGTGAACGTGCACGGTAGTCATTTTTTTCAGGACACTAACTTCTTAAAATTAAAAAACAATTTACACCCCCATTCCTGACTCCCCACCCTCAACGTAGTTTCGAGTGAGGAGTCAGAAAAGGGGGTGATTCATAATGAAGAGATGTTTTTAATGAAGTTTAAATGGGGTTTAACTAAAGATTGATTCAAGCATAAATAAAGACGAAGTGAAGTTGTTAATTTTAAATTATTGTAATTGTGGGGTAGAGAAATCTTTTTATTGGGGAGGTTTTAAAATTACTGAGGAAGTTGTACGGAAAGATAAAGCACTTTTATTTGAGACAAAACGATTCATGTTATGATCAGTTATTAATTTTTTGGAGGTGGAGAATGGGTAAAGTATATTTGGTGGTAACGTTTATCGCGTTTAGTATTTTTTCTACTTATGCAATGAACGGGGATCAGAGAGGAATGCAATATAGTGATCAATATTTACAGAACCGACCCAAAACTTCAGCAGGACAAAGACTTCCTCAGATGCAACAACAAGGTC
>JAURDE010000155.1 GCA_030828105.1 Bdellovibrionota bacterium
AAAAAACCTGATGTTATATTTCTTCCTGGATACTACACAGAAGTTGGTCTCATTTTAAATCAGGCAAGAAGCATGGGTATAGATCTACCATTTCTTGGTGGAGACGGCTGGGATAGCCCTAAACTACAAGAATTGGCCGGAGAAGAAGGTATTAAAAACAACTATATCTCTTCCCATTTTTCACCTGACGATACAGACCCTCTCGTTAAAAAATTTGTCGATGATTATAAAAATGTTTATGGACAAAAACCAGGTGCCATGGCAGCTCTCGGATATGATAGTCTCCTTGTGCTAGCGGATGCTATTTCGAAGGCCAAGGGCCTTGACTCCAAGTCTATCAAATTGGCCATCAACTCAACCAAAGGCTTCAAGGGAGTTACCGGAACTATATCTTTGGATAAAAACAGGGATGCTCGTAAAAGTGCTGTTGTTCTTGAGACAACAAAAGATGGGAACATCTTTAAACAAAAGGTAAACCCTTAACTATAATAGAAGGCCTCTTCAGAGGCCTTCCTCTACCTTTTATTCTTTCCTCCTCCCTTACCACCACCACCACTAGACCCGTAAGTAATGGTTAATGATAAAGAAGGCCCTGACTCTAAAGTCTCTTTTATGCTCGTAACATGATAGGTATAGGTGGTACTACTTGTAACATTCCGATCCTGATAACTTATATCAGAGACTTGCTTAATCATATTACCATCACGATAAACTCTATACCCGCTTGCCCCAACAACACTGTTCCAAGATAATGTGATTCCTCTTTTATTAGCTTTAGAGCTTAATCCTGTCGGTGCACTCAAAACGAAAGGAGCAATCTCTGCTACTCCAATTTCCTCAGCATAGTACTGTCCATCAACTGAATCAATAGCACTAAAAGTAAAGTGATACATCCCATTAAGGTTTTCTGTAGTGGAAAGAGTTATGTTTTGAGAGTGTTGTGCCCCCGGATCCAAAGACACTGATTCTTGAAAAGAAGACGTTCTCGTTAAACCTTGATCACCATATAAATCTAATGAGTATGCCGTCTTTCCACAGCTTGCGGAGTTATTATTTTTAATAGTTAGTGTTGAATTAAAAGAATCACCAGAAACAACATTTTGAGACTTGGGCGAAATCGAAACGAAAGGGGAGGCCTTCGTACATGTCTCAATTAAAACTGAAGCAGAGTCTGCTACCTTGATATTTGTCAAATTATGTGTGGCCCCCATTTCAAATGAATAGGTTCCTGTTGTCGCTTCAGAAGAGCTTGATACTTCAACTGTATAGTTATAGCTTTGTCCATTATTTAAATAAATCGTTGATGGTAGCGCACTAACTAAGTTAAGGTCATTACTTTGGTAATTTAAATTAAAATTCGCGCCATCACATCCACCAGCATCATTGTTTCTTACTTCAAGGTTGAAACTTTCGATATCTCCAGGACTTGATGCTTGTGTTGATGGAGATAAATTCACCGATGGCGCATCTCTATAACAAGGCTCATCTGTGCTTATTCTAATAACGACAGAAGAAGCGTTGTGTGAAATTTGAGTAAGCGTAAGGGATGTGCCTACCATAAAACTCTCTCCATCATTAAGTGTTCTTATATATTTTGTCGTTGCACCGCCGTTTGATGAAGTATGAATGGCCAATCCTTTTATATATTCACCAGACATAATATTAGTAAGGCTTGAATCATACTTAATAGGTTGCCGATAACTAAAGTAAAAGTATTCACTTGAGTTAGCGGGGTTAACCAATTGAATGACTTGGGCAAGACTCGTTTCATGATCGGACAACTCCAAAGGGGCCAATTCGATATCTCCACTTCCAACAGATTTTAAGACTTTCTGACTACTAATCCAGTTTTGTTGTATTCTATGAGGAGCATTGAGCTCTCTGATACCAATACCAGAATACCCCATAAAGTCGGATCTATCGTTATACACATTACCTTCTACCCCAGCATGTCTCATTCCAAAGTTATGCCCCTGCTCATGGGCAAAAATATCATGCTCATTACATCGGCCATTTATCCAATTGTATTTTCCACCAATTGTGCCAAGTCCCCACCAATTACATTGAGTCGCATTCGGATGATGATAAATAATTCGGTCGTAAGAATTTAAATCATACCCTAAATTTAAAGCGGCATTGTTGGCAGAATTTAACCAAGATGAAAAACTACATTCACCTGAGGAAGAATAGTCAATCGTAATAGTGGAGCTGATTTGACCTTGAAATGAGATGTCACCTGATGTGATACTCTCATAGAGTTCACTAACACTATTTCCATCACCTGTTGGAAACATTCTAGACTCTAAAGTGGAGTTACTACAAGGGTTAGTTTTATCGTTAAAATTAAGTTTTACGATTAAAACATTTAATGGACCTGTTGCTTCTTCAACACTTGCGCCTTCAGAAACTGTCTCAATAGTTAGTGAACTATTTCCTTCAATAAACAGAGTGTTATTCTTAAGAAGTCCTTTCGCCCGAACGATATCTCCTGTCTTTAGATTTACCGGTAATTTATTCTTAGAATTAATTTGAAAAAACTTCTTTGTTTTCAAGTCTTCAACCATATAAAGAGTTTCGAACTTGTTGTTTTCAAAATCATCTGCAATCACAACATTTAGGCGACCTCTCAACTCACTCATATTTTGTGCGGTAGAACTTATACTAAAAATAATATAGAAAAAGACCATTAATAAACTTCTCATATGAACCCCTTTAATGAATCTTCGGTTACGTAAAAAAAAACATGTAGCGTTAAATTTAAAGAGGAAAAATATTTATAACATTTGCTAAAATATGTTACTCTGCTCAACTATGAGTGAAGATTTGTTATATTTTTTTTATGACCTAATACAATACTTGATAAACGGAATCGCTCAAGGATCTATATATGCACTTGTAGCTCTTGGTTACACAATGGTCTATGGCATTATAAAGCTTATTAACTTTGCCCATGGCGAATTCTATATGATTGGGGCCTTCATAGGCTTCTACCTCATTTCTGCTGGTCATCCCTTTGGCGTATCACTACTACTTGCTATGACTGGTGCGGGACTTATTGCTGTTGTCGTAGAACGTTTTTTTTATAGGCCCATTAGGCATGCTGGCCGTATACCAGCGCTCATTACTGCTTTAGGGACTTCATTTTTCTTTCAGTACCTAGGCCAAGGCTTAATAGGAGCAGACCCAAAGCCTTTCCCAAAAGTAATAGATAAAAAAACGTACCAATTTGGCGAAGTATTCATCGAAAAGACTCAAGTAATTATAATAATCTCAACATTTATTCTTATGGCCCTTTTATACTGGCTAGTAAATCATACCAAAACAGGTAAGGCGATGAGGGCCACAAGCTATGATAAAAATGCTGCAGAATTGATGGGAATAGATACTAACAAGATTATTTCATTCACATTTTTTATTGGTGCCTTCATGGCGGGTGCTGCAGGTGTACTTGTTGGAATGTATTATAATACTGTTGAACCTATGATGGGACTTATTCCTGGACTAAAGGCCTTTATTGCGGCCGTATTAGGTGGAATTGGAATTATACCTGGCGCCGTTGTTGGTGGATTGGTTCTTGGAGTAGCTGAGAATTTAGTTGTGGGATTTTGGGTTTCGACCTATCGAGATGCCATATCTTTTTTTATTCTTATTATTATTTTACTCGTTAAACCGGCCGGTCTTCTTGGCAAGAACATTAAGGAGAAAGTTTAATTCTTCCATTTAAATTTAAATTTAAATTTATTTAAGATTGCACTTGGACTTATAATTAAAATCTTCCCCCCCTCTTCATTACTTAAAGATAAGTTAACATTTATAGAGTCATCTCCGTTTAAAAGCATAGACTTAAGTAATTTATAATTTGGATCTAAACTCGTCTTAAGTTCTTCACTTACCTTTAACAGGCCAGAGCCTTTTCCACTTTTGTCATTGAATTTTGAAACGATTAATTCGTTATAAAAGGTTTTTCCTTTAAAGGTAAATGAGATAAGTCCTGAGACAGATGGATGAAAGTTAATAATATCACTTGGTAAAGATGGCATGGCCTCATTGTAATTAAATCTACCTGTCAAGTTTCGACCAACTCCTTTTTTTAGCAGGTCAATATACTTCATGGTTGATTCTTTAAGATAATTACCCATAGTTAAAGTTTTTAACGTTTCTAATCTAATATCCCTAGAAGTTAAAGGACAAAACTGCATAACCCATTCATTCCTAAGTCTTAAATTTTGTTTTTCAAAACCTACAGCGTAATTTATATAGGGTATAAAGCCAGTCGTACAAAGACCTCTATCATCTCTTTCATCATCAGGATTACAGACATAAAATAGTTCATCATCTTTAAGCATTTTAATGATTTCCTTTCCTGTTTTATTTGAGCATACAATTAACTTGGATATATATTTTTTAACTTTATCTCTCTCTTCCATCACTGGACATTTGGAAGTAATCCATTTGTCTCTTATTTGGAGATTCTCTTCAATCGGCTTATTTTTATACCATGAATAAGGAATCATTCCTTTTCCTTTTTCGCAAAGACCATTGCTCTGCCTTTGGTTTACCGGACAAACACGTAGAGGATTATCTCCTAAGAGTAAAATAAGCTCACTTGCAAAACGGCCTGCACATATATCAAGTTCATTTACAGTAGTTTTATTGAAAGCCTCTAGGCCTTTTGGATCATTGACTATCATAGAATCAAATTTTGAATAATCCATCAAACCATAATTTTTCTTATCCTTAGAGGCAGCCACACCGAGAAGGTAACCATTAAAGAAAAATCTTCTTACAGGTTTAATTTTAGAATACAACGAGTACAAGGGATGCTTTTTATTACTAAGACTTACTTGAATAATATTTAGTCCCTTTTTAAACATACCGTCTTTATTTTCAATGACAACAGTCTCTAGACTCTTATCTGTAAAAACTCCCAAAAAGTTTGAATTTGCTAAATGGAAAATGAGGGATTGTGGTGTATTTTCTAATTGAAAACTAGCTCTAAAGTATTTTTTACCAATGATCCTAGCGTTTAACCCCACAACATTTAAACCCTTTCTTCTAATTTCAGCTGATCTATAACTATTAAAGACCTTCTCGAAATTACTAATATCAGGATCATCAAATATAACTCTGTCATCAGTTTTAAATATATCATGATCTAATATAAGCCTCGAACGGGCCGTGCCTGTAAATCGTACTTTCTCCCCCTTAAGAACTATTCTTAAAAGTTTTGTTAACTCATCGCCATAATCACCCGTTTGAAAAAACTTACCAAAGGCCTTAACCGTTGCTTCTGGTCCTTTTTTTTGCGAATCTTGTAATTTAACCCATTCTCGAAGTTTTAGGCGTGCTACGATGAGATCATCTTTTGCTGGCAGACGTTTTCCTAAAATTGATGCAGGCAACGTTGCACCATAAATAGCTACGTTTTTCATATATATTGAAATTCGCTTTTTACTATCTTCCCATCCCTTACCTGTGGCACCAAAAGCTTTAATCAGAGCTTTCCACATTTTTTCTTTTGGGTAATTCATAAACTTAAACAACTGCGTAAAATCCAAGTTCAAAACAACTCTAAACTCTGTTTTCCCTAAAGTGCCATCTACAATATCTCTAACACTAAACTTCGTTTTAGGAGGCAGTGGAAATAGACCAGGCCTATCTAAAACCTCCTCTATGGTTTTCACATACTCTGTATACTCACTAAAATAAGTACGGTCGTCCCTTTTCCACAAGGTAACAAAAAGAGTAAGAGCATCTTTAGGCATTTTTAAAATATTTGCCCTTTTCCAAAGTGAACGGGCATCTCTTTCTGGTGAGGACGTTTCATAAAACTTATTTTTATTTAATTTAACCCTAAACTTATTCTCTGAACTTTCATTAAATGCAAAAAGAGTTTCTCTATAATTACCTGATACAAAATAACTTTCCCATATTTTATTTTCTTCATTGCTCTCATTAATAACTTTTGTCTCTTTAAACTCTAATTTATTATGATCTTTATACTTAAACAAAAACAAACCAATTTTTCGCGTAATCTCAAAGCTTTTTGTCTTACCCTTTCTTTTCACTAATCTTTGAACTGGTAAATTACTACCCACTTTGGGTTTTAAATTTTTATCAAATGCATATTTTTCGGATAACTTGAAACTGCCTAGACATGCACGGTTATAGGCTTTGCGCCCCTCAACTGTATTTAAATTATACCTGTAAACTGTATCATAAAAATTACCCCACGTTTTATCCATTCTGAATTGAAAAGGTTTAATATCTAGAATACCCTTAAATAAAT
>JAURDE010000239.1 GCA_030828105.1 Bdellovibrionota bacterium
AGGATAAAGAGGCAAAAAAAGTCTTAGAGATTATCCGCTCCAAAGAAAACTCTCCAACTATCATTTTGCTCTCTGAGAGAGGACAAGAGTTTGATAGTGCTGGGTTTGCTCAGTTTCTTAATAAAAAGCAAGGGCATGTTTTTCTTGTCTTTGGAGGTGCTGCTGGCCATGGGGAAGAAATAATTAAGGCCGCTCATGGGGAGCTTTCTTTAAGTAAGCTAACTTTTGCCCATCAATTGGCCAGAATTGTTTTAATGGAGCAATTGTACCGCGCCCATACACTTCTTACGGGACATCCCTACCACAAATAACTAATCAAAAAGAAGATCAGGGTTATCAAAGCAATTTTGAAACTCATGAGCGAGATTGGCCCCATGAATTCCGTCAATCACTCTATGATCGAGTGTCACTCCTAAAGTCATAATAGGGCGAACTTCGACTTGATCATTTACAACCCAGGCCCTTTTCTTAATTTCCCCTACCACGACAACGGCCGGCGTACGTGAAAAAGGAACTAAGGGTGCCAGGGCCTTATCAACACCCATTCCCCCTACTCCCGTAATCATAACCGATCCAAAGGGGTCTTTAGGTAGTCCTGGAAAAGGGATATTAAGGCCATAAACAATCCAAGAGCTGAGATCTAAAAAAAGCCCCACCAAAGACCAGGGAATCCATTTCACCAGACCTTGATTTTTACTCAGCTCTTTATCTTCTCTTCTTTTGACCTTAAGGGCCTTATCATGAAGAGCTTTTGCTATTTCGTGAAGCTTTAGATTTTCGGCCTTAAAAATCTGAGTACCCCCTAAATCGGCCCCTTCTATTTCATCTTTTGTTTTTCCAGGCATGTGGACTTGGAAAAAAAGATCGATATGCTCTCTCAGGTAGACGCGGTTATTTCTTATCAGGGCATTGAGTTCTGGTCTTTTTTTAAGAGCGTGGCAAATGGCCTTGGCCACTAAGGTTGTGGGGGTTATTTTAACATCGTATTTTTTTTCATAATCATCGGTGTATGAGATGGCCTTAGTCATATCAATATCGAGAAAAGAGTAGATAGAAGGGTCTTTTGCTGTTTTCCACATGCCCATGGCGAGTTTACGCATGGATGAGGGGTGGGGAAGTTTTTTTAGTTTAATATAACCCATGGAATCAATAATAACCTGAACAAGGACAAATAGTAATTTTTATTAAATCAACACTCTTATATGTCCTGGGATATTCAATAAAAAAAAGATTTGATAAAGCTTAGAGAGAGTTAACATTATTAACGCAAGGCAAAGCCATGAAAAAACTATTTTTCTTCTCCCTTTTTTGTCTCCCCCTTATGGCCTCTGAGATCGACTCAGACTGCACTTATCGTGGTTTAAAGTTATATGGGAAGGTCAAGGTGGTTGAAAGCTTTGCTGACATTGAAGTTAAGGTTGTTAATTCATTTGCTGATCTTAAGGTTAAGACGGTCAATTCATTTCCTGACTCCTGTGGAAAGTGGCAGTTTGTAGAGAGCTTTCCAGACTTCACTATTAAGTTCGTCGAATCCTTTGCTGATATAGAAGTAAAGTTTGTTGATTCTTTTCCAGGCCTTTGATAACATTAAGCATTAAATATTACTGAGCGTTGCATATCGACGAGGTGCTCACAACTCGCTATACCGACCAATAAAAAAGATTATAAAAGGAATAACTATGGAAAAGATCAAAGTTGCCAATCCCGTTGTCGAAATTGATGGCGATGAAATGACCCGTATTATATGGGCCTTTATAAAAGATAAACTTCTTTTACCTTATCTTGAGTTAGACCTTAAATACTTTGATCTTGGAATGGAAAGTAGAGAAAAAACAAAAGATCAAATCACTGTTGATGCTGCCCATGCCATTAAAGAATATGGTGTTGGTATTAAATGTGCCACCATCACTCCCGATGAAGAAAGAGTTGAAGAATTCAACCTTTCAAAAATGTATAGATCTCCTAACGGAACCATAAGAAATATCTTAGGCGGTACCGTTTTTAGAGAACCTATTATCTGTAAAAACGTTCCAAGACTAGTTCCAAACTGGACAAAGCCTATTTGTATTGGAAGACATGCTTTTGGTGACCAATATAAGGCCACTGACTTCCTCGTAGATAAACCAGGTAAATTGACAATGACTTTTACTCCTGAAGATGGATCAGAAGGTCAGTCATACGAAATTTATAACTTTGATGGAGCAGGTGTTGCTATGGGTATGTACAACACTGATGAATCCATTGCTGGTTTTGCTCATGCTTGTTTTAACCAAGCAATGAATAAAAAATGGCCTCTTTACCTTTCAA
>JAURDE010000123.1 GCA_030828105.1 Bdellovibrionota bacterium
AAAAAATTATTGAGCACCTGTGCCAGGATGACCCCCAAAAATGGAATCAAGCCTTTGAAGTGGCTCTAAAGTCGCTTCAACTAAGAAAGTTACTTTGGGATGGGGTTTTAAACGAAATTAACAAAAAGCAACCACATTTACATCATTTAGATACCTAGGCGAAACTTACCTCCAGAAGAAAAATTAATCACTAAAACGTATAATGAAAAAGGCTATAAATCTCTAGGGGAGGGTTATGACTATTTTAGAATACATCAACAGTGGCGGCTCAATTATGTATTTCCTTCTAACTATAAATATAGTTGGATTTTCTTTCATTATTTGGAAGTTATTACATTTTAATAGCGAAAAGAAACATATCAAAACTAGTGCCCAAGAAATACTTAGAGAAATTGTAAAGACTAACCCAGAGTTTAAAACCGAGAAAATGCTCTTAGATGTGGCCAAAGATAAGGTTTATACATTTTCTCATACACTTGAAAAAGGTCTTTCAACTATTAAAATCATTGCGACCGTGGCCCCTCTTTTAGGGCTTTTAGGAACAGTCATCGGCGTTTTGTCGGCCTTTCAATCCATTGCCTCTAATGGTCTCAACGATCCGACCTTATTTGCTGGAGGTATTTCAATGGCCCTTGTTACAACTGTAGGGGGACTCATTGTCGCTATTCCCCATTTTGTGTTTTATAACTACCTCAATGGCTGGTTAAATGGCTTTGAAGTCAAGCTCGAAGACCAGATACTCGATTCTTTTGTTTCCAAAGATTATATGGTGTAAAAATGAAAAGAAATAAACGAAGAGATGAACTAGTCCCAGACCTCACCCCTTTAATGGATATTATGTTTCTTTTGCTTATTTTCTTTATAGTGACTTCTGTTTTTCGAAATGATCAAAATATTCTTGCTCTTAATTTACCTAAAACAGAAGGTGTTTCTGATGGTAAAGGAGTAAAGAAAGAATTAGTACTTGAATTAAGCAAGGATAAGTTTGCCGTTAATAAAAAAGAAGTGGCATTGGATGACTTTTCTGATGTTATAAAGGCCTATAAGGATCCTAAAATTGAAGTCGATTTTAGAGTAGATAAAGATGTTGTCTACGATAGGATTGTAAAAGTTCTTAATGTACTTCAACAAAATAATATGACGAATCTTAGCTTGATTACAAGTAAGCTCTAACGAATATAGGCATCTTTTTTATACGTGAGAACCAAAATTAAAATTTGAATAGCAAAGAAAGAACCTAAAAAGACGGCCCCACCTTGACTAAAACCATACGAATGAAGTCCTGACGCTAGAATATAGTTAACTCCAAACCAGGCCATCATAACACTTAAAAATGCCAAGGAAACAAGATGAGAGAATATATTGTCAGTTATCCAGCTTGTACCTTTTCCATGGAGGATGGCCATATATATACAAAGTACGATAAGGGACCATGTCTCTTTTGGATCCCAACCCCAAAATCGTCCCCAACTATAATCGGCCCAAACACCACCTAAAATTATTCCAGCTGCAAGTAGTATAACTCCAAACTTGAGACAATTATAAATGAGCGTATTGACGTATTTGGCCTTTGCTTTATCAACTGTTGAAAACCTAGTCTTAATAATAAGGTAATTGGCCAATATCCAACTGAGTGCAAGTGCACCATAACTCATAATAATGGTTGTGACATGTGTGCTTAGCCAAAAATTATCCCTTAAAACAGGAACTAAAGGAGAAATAGTGTCACTTAACATCCCTGTAGCAAAATTCATCATCATAAGAGTTAAAAGGTTATAGAATAAACCTACATACACATAAAGTTTCTCTTTTGTGAAATGACCAACTATTAGTGAGATAACAAGAGCACCATAGCCACTAAACATCACAGTCTCATACATATTCGTTATAGGTGCCCTTCCACTAACATAAACTCTTAAAATAATAAGCAGAGTCTGGGCCAAAACACTTAAAAAACTTAAACCTAAAACAATAGGAAACCTTTTTGTAACAAATAAGATAGCAAAGGCCAAAAGATTAATGTAGAGAGACCATTTATGAAGTCTTAGGTTTCTAAAGATATGCTCAACTCTAAATTGATTACCCTCAATTTCCTGAATCATCTTGACGTTGGTATTGATAAAGTTAATGGCCTCTTTGTTGCTCATTTCTATAAAACTTCTTCCATCTGGACTTAAAACAAAATCAGCAATAGGAACCCAGCTCACTTTTTGATCTTTGACTCTAGCAATAGTCCAAGCTGCGCCTGTAACCATTTTTGTATAAACAGTGATCTTCTTTCTTAGTTCTTCAAGACTTCTTTTGTAAGCAGACTCATCCTTTTGGAGCATGATCTCACGATTGATATCTTTTAATCTTGGCCCAAGTTCTTCGTAATGAGTATCTTCATTAGCATTTAAAAAGGCCCTGACCTTTTGATTCTCTATAACGGCCCTTAACTTTAAATTGGTTTCTCCTAATGTGTTTTTCAATGCGAAAAGACAGTAGGTCTGTGAGAGGGTCTTATCTTTAATGGAAAATTTTCGATTAAGGAATTGAAATGTTTCTTCGGATAATACATTTAAAGGCTTAATGCGCCCTTTTTCTAATACAGGTAATTTTCCTATATTGGGTGCACACGGATTTGCATATGCGCTAACAGAGCTGAAAAGACAAAAGATTAGAACTAGTATTTTCATCTTTAAGATCCTTTGGAAAAAAAGGCGGCCTTTTTCTTTCTTCTGATAAGGTAATGCCACATTGTGCCTAGAATCAGAATAAGAGAGCCTAGATATTTAATAGGTCTTCCAGGGTCGTAATTTGCAGATAAAACAGAGCCGTAGCCTGAGTTTTCCGTTTTAAAGTAAGATGCTTGATAAAAAGTAAACCCTGCATGTTTAAGGGGATTATTCATGAATATATGATGGTTTTTAGAACCTTCATTTCCTGAAAATAGTTGAACAAAGCTTTCATAACTTGCGGGGTTGTTAGTACCTGGATCAGTATCCATTTTAAAATTTGTTAATAAGAACTCAAAAGGAAGTTCAAGCTTCTGCTTTTGAAGGCTAACTTTTATCCAGTCATTGTCCGTACCAAGAATAACAGGCTTGGAATCAGTTACATAATAAGTATCACCCTTATATTCCAACTCAACGGCCCTTTGATTTCCTTTTATAATTTCGCTGTTTTTTTGAATAGGCAAAATAGGATTAGGTCTAAGTATGGGGTAAAAAGTTTTTTCTGCTCTGTGTAGCGTGATTTCAAAACCCATCCAAGGAAGAGATAACGATTCATCAACCTTTATTTTTTCGCTCACCCAGTTATCGTCTTCAAAATACGAAACGCCATGTCCAAAAAGAAAGAGATGGGGTGATGATTCAAATATTTTCTTGCTAAATATTTTTAGAGGGTTCTCTCTTTGAATCTCAAAGTTCTCATTTACGGGCCACGGTGAAAAATCCGGGAAAAAACTTACTAGCGCTCCATTATGTGGAATCACCAAAAACCGATTCCCTTTTGAGGTTTCTTTGATTTCTATTTTGTAATCTTCAGGTGTGAAGCAATTTTGAGTGTTAGCATTCCAGATAATGAGTTTGCTTTTTGTCTCTTTCGCAAAGCAAGGTTGAAGGACGTCAGGTAAAAAGTGAATGCTTAATGGACCTAAAGATAAAGTACTTTGAAAATCTTTAGCTTCAGGGCTGTTTGTTAAAGTAAAATTTTGAGCAACCATCGCGTTGCTTAAAGTATAGTTAGCGCTTAAGAAGTTTTGTTTAGAAGGAATCCATGCCGTAACATTTTCAGAGTAGGGAAGAAAGTTTCGAAACTTTATTCCCTTGTATTCGATATTTAATTTTTTTGTTGTAGCGACATCGGGTAAATCCATAACAAAGGATTTTTGTTCAGAGCTAAAGTTTAGCTTTATTTGATCTTTTGGAAGCTCAATCGATCTGCTAGGAATACCAGGTAGCAGAGTAACATTGCCATCTATCCCACTGTAGTATGTTATAAATGAACCACTAAAGGTGAGAAGTAATCCTAGATGTAGTGAATAGAAACCATAGAAAGGCTTTCTTAAAGGAAACCTTTTAAAGGTGGCCATAAGAATACTAATAAACATGACCAGTTGAATAACCATAAATGGCCATTTTTTATAAATGAGTCTATTAGCAAATTCAGTTCCGTAATAGCTCTCTGCAAAAGTACCCGCAATCATGAAAATGGTAAAAACCATAATGATTATTACAGCAAACTTAAGTGAGCCTAAAGAGTTTTCAGCTTTATGATAAAGTCTTGCAAATTCCATAATTTACCTGGCGCTAAGATGTCACTATGAAAAGCTTTTTTCAAGCTTTATCGTACCAATTTATTAAAAATCCATACAAGGCTGAATAAGATAGGTTGGTGCGTTATATAAATAATAAGAGAGTGTCTGCCCATATAGTTTATAGGTTTCAAATATTTAATATTACGTATCGGTAGTTCATGGAATTTAATTGAATGGGCATAAACTCCTAAAAGACAAACACCAACCCAAGGAAAAGGAGCTATATAATCCATAGAAGCATGAGGTAAAACCAGCCAAGGTATATCTTTTCCAAAAAAAACTGAGAAGATGATAAGTCCAGCTCCAATGAGTAATGATAATTTAGGCGTTTTAAGCAACGGCAGGATAAGTATGCTGCACACTGCAATTGAGTGGAGAGTTCCAAAATATATCCAACTTTGAGGAAAGTAATAATAAGTAAATAGGCTTATGAGCCCAGCAAGAAGCACAAGCTTTAGAAGCCTTTTTAAAAATGAAGGCCAGCGTATCTTCTCCCCATGAGAATGCTTTATTGAAATTCCAACAGAAAACATAAATAGAAAGACTATTACTCTAGGAAAAGTCCACCAAAAAAGGTCTTTGTTCACATCAAAACTAGCGAGTCCAAAAAGAGTAAGATCATAGCTAAAATGAAAGATGATCATTAGAAAAACAGCGAGTCCTCTTATCAGATCTATGACAGGATATCTTTTCATAATTTAAGTATATTTTACTTTAGAAAGATATAAAAGGGGCCATTTGAATCTATATTAACGATTCCAGTACCCTCATTACTTAAAGTTAAACTAATAAGAGGAGTAAGCCCTTTTTTTCTAAGAGGGTATTTTACATCGCCTTTAATCCCTATTTTTGTAGGCTCAAAAACTATAATACTGAAGGTACCCTTTATATTTAGCTGGTATTCACCAGCAGAATAGGCCTTAATTTTATTAGAAAAATGGACACTGACATGTTTTTTATTTTTGAGAAAATAGTGTACTTCACCGAAGTTTATTAGTTCATGGTCTTTGCGACCCCCTAAAAAACCTCTAAGATATAAGCATTTAATGGAGGAGGGAATACAATCTAGAGCGGCCTTTAAGTCGGAGTAATCTTTTTCTTTATTGAGCAGGACGTCTAACCTTTTTTTGGTACTGTCTCCGTCGCCAATACTCCAATGAGGTATATTTTTAAGTTTATTTTTGATCTTGATTCCACCATCTACTAAGAGGTGAGGCATCTTCTTAGGCCTGTAATTCGTTACTAGAGGGCCAATAAGGCATAATTCTTCCACAGATGAGAGTCTTTTTTTTATTTCTAGTGCTGTTATCATAGATAATCTTTTGACAAAAAATGAATATTAACCTTATTTTAGTAAAAGGGAAAACAAACTGCTATTGTATTTGAATTCCTTATTATATATTATAACTAACAATTTTAATATCAGGATACGCATTGTGAAATACTTATTACCTCTTACTGCCCTAATCTTTTCGTTAAATTCATTTGGAAAAGATATTGCGAAAGGAAAGAGCCTCTATGCCGCTTGTATTCAATGTCATGGAGAGAATGGTGAAGGTAATGTTGAACAACAAGGTCCTAGGCTAAGCGGTCAGTATGATTGGTACATTGTATCTCAGTTAGAAGCTTTCCAAAATGGAACAAGGAAAAATGAGAAAATGATGCCTTACATTAAGAATCTAAGTAAAAAAGACTTTGATGACCTTGCAGCATATGTGAGCAGCCTTTAAATAAATAATTTTAGCCGATTCAAGGATGAAAATGGGCGAAATGATCGAAAAAAATACTCTCAGTTTCTTTATTGCTACGTCTGAAAAGCAGATTAAGTCTGTATATGACTACAATATTGATGCTTTCACAGACCCTCCAGGCTTTAACTGGACTGTCCCAGAAATAAAAGAGCAAATAAAAGATGGTTGGGACCTCTATGCCGTTGAACTCAATGGCGAAGTCATAGCTGCCGCTTTTGTAAAGATCGACTCAGAAGGGCTTAAGACGAAAAACACCTCCCTAAAGATGCATCTTAAAGGCAGTGGTTACAATCACCAGATTAAAGACTTTTTTGAGTTTAAGGCCCGCGAGTTAAAGGAAAATAAAATATATCACTACTGTAGAATTGATAATTTTAGAATGTACTCTCTAAATGAAAGTCATGGATACAAGAGAACACAGAGATCACAAGATAACCCTCACGTTGTAGAGTGGATTAAAGAACTTGAATAAAAATTTAATTTTTATATATAGACATTTTAGAAAAGCTATTGGCATAATTTTAGAGTATTAAAAAATAATTTTTATTAAAACTGTTTGTCTAATTTTACGGAGGTTGAAAATGGCAAAGAAAAAAGCAAAGAAAAAAGCTACGAAGAAAAAAGCTACTAAGAAAAAGACAGCGAAGAAAAAAGCTACAAAGAAGAAGGCCAAAACTAAAAGAAAGCCAAATGCAGCTTTTATGAAGCCTATGACTCCTTCGGCTCAACTTGCAAAAGTTGTTGGTAGTAAAGCTCTTCCAAGAACTCAAGTAATTAAAAAGATTTGGGAGTACATTAGAAAGCATAAGCTTCAGAACCCTAAAAACAAGAGAAACATCCTAGCTGATGATAATCTTAAGCCAGTATTTGGTGGTAAGAAAGAAGTTACAATGTTTCAACTTGCTGGACTTATCGGTAAGCATCTAAGCTAATTTTAGCCTAAAAAGATTGCAACATAGGCCTCCTTAGGGAGGCCTTTTTTTTTATAATTGTTGTGAGTTCTTAATATTTAAAATCGTTTTTGGCGAAACCCAGTTTTTACCATTTGATAATTGAATAAACTCCTTACAATAACGTGTGGGGTTTCCGTAAGGATAGGCACCCCTGCCTTGATAATAATTGAGACATGTTTTAGCGTAAGACTCTAATAACTCTGGAAAGGTCTTAGATATAAATTCAATTAGTGTAATTTTCTTTTCTATATTTGGTGCATTGAAAAGAGAATCTGGTATAAATTCTGACGCCATTATGTCCATAAGAATATTTTTTCGGGTTTCAGGGGCCTCTTTTAATGCTTTAAGGTTATTCCATGCCATATTGAATGTATCACCTTGAGTTGGTCCAGAAAGAAGGTAGGTTACTAGAAATCGCTCTCTTTCTTGCTTAGAAAGTTGGTTAAAAATATTAAGTAAAAGAAATGATTCTTCTTTACGTTCAATGATGGGACTTTGGGTCATTATTTTTCTTAACTTTGGGTAAACCTTTTCATAACAGTCCTCTGAAGTAAGTGCCTGCAAATTAACTTTTTTATCAAATTCACTAATTTTGGACATGACGATTTTGGCGGCCTTTTCAAATAGAGGTATAAAAATATAGTCCTTATGACATTCAAATGAGGCTATCTCTGTGCGTAACGCCGAATCGATATATTCCCAATAATCTTTTTCGGGAAACTTGTTATAGGTTAACTCTGCCAATTTAAAACCTACATCAGGGGCCTTGCGAGAACTTGACCAAAAAGATTTGATGTGGTCTAGACAATTGGTTTTTTTAGGCCAAACACATTTATTAAAAAATTTTAGTGCGAACTCTTCTCGTTTAATTTGATAGACTTCATCAGATTTAAAAACAGGCCAGAGGGCATAGTCTTCAATTTTCTTAAAACTTGTAGGATTAATAAGACCTCTTTTCGTGAAGTCTTCTATGAGTAAATGTCCCATTTTTTGGGTCATCTCACTCCATACTCTTCCCCGTTGACTAGGAGGAACGTCCTTAGCATGCCCAAGGTATTCAACAAAGCTCTTTTGATCATGTAGAATTTGAAGGTCTTTGAATGTGTAGGGGACTTGGGCCGTTACGTTTGATGAAAAAAATAAAA
>JAURDE010000242.1 GCA_030828105.1 Bdellovibrionota bacterium
CTTGAAGAAGAGAGACGACTTGAAGAAGAAAGACGACTTGAAGAAGAAAGAAGAAATTCAGGACCTCGATTGAACCTTAATAACATTCTTTCTCGTATTGATAGAGAGGTGGAGTCAGTTTTGAGTGCTTCAAGAGGCTCACTTAGAGATATCCCAAATGCAAGGATGTTTCTAAGACTCTCCAAAAGACTTGAAAACATGATAGGAAGGGCCAGACCAAGAATGATGAATCCAAGGCAGTTGGCCAGACTTTCTCAAGTCGTTTACGAGTTTATTAATGTAATTGAAGATATTCCTAGCTTTAGGCAAAATGCTAGAAGACTAGCAAGTCTTCTCCATCAACTCGAAGATGTGACTGATATGCGTCGTGAAAGAAACCCTCGTAACCCAAGACGTGGTAGAAGATTTAGACGCTAATACATAAAGGCCTTGGTTTTACCAAGGCCTTTTTTTTAACTAAATATAGAGTTAATAGTCATAATCAAAATGGCCAATGGGGCCAGAATTCTATTGGACCATATAAGAACGAAAAAATATAACTTTGTTTTTGGGTGATCTAAAAAGATTTTTTTTATTTCTTCTGTATCTAACTTCCATCCGAAAAATACTGCCATTAATAGCCCTCCTAAAGGGAGTAAATAATGAGATGAAAGTTTGTCAAAGAAGTCAAAAAACGTAAGCCCTTCAACAACATAAAAGTCTGACAAAAGATTTGTTGAAAGTGCAGATAAAATTCCTAGACAAAATATTGAAAAGGCAGAAAGAAGGGTTATAGCGGTCTTACTTAGGTTAGAGTTCTCTTCAAAGTATGAAACCACCACTTGTAACAAGGATACAGAACTCGTTAAAGCAGCAAAAAGAACCAATCCAAAAAATGACATGGCCAAAACATTACCGGCAGCATCTTTTGAAAAGAGAGTGGGCAGAGTTTCAAACATTAGTTTTGGCCCTGAACTAGGCTCTAACCCATAAGTAAATACAATAGAAAAAATCACTATCCCTGCCATTAAAGCAATAATTGTGTCGGCCAGACCAATATAAAATGCTGTTTTAATCAAATCCTCTGATTTTTTAAGGTAACTACCATAAGTCATGATTGCACCCATTCCAAGAGATAGAGTAAAAAATGAGTGGCCCACGGCCTCTAATACTCCAGATGGTGTAAGCATTTTGAAATCAGGATAAAAAAGAAATACTAAAGAGTCCTTAAAGCCAGGTGTAGTTACGCTATAAATAAAAAGTCCAAGTAAAAGAATTAAAAAAGCTGGCATTAAAATCTTACTCCATCTTTCTATACCTTTACTAATACCTCCAACAACTATCATAAAGGTAATAAACATAAACACCATATGATAAATAATTTGTTTTCCTGGTGAAGAAAAAAGAAGATTTAGCATCCCTGAGATATCACTTCCTGACCTTCCCTCGAAAGAAAAATTTAAGGCCTTCAAAAAGTAATCTATAATCCAACCACCAACGACGCTGTAAAACGAGAGAATAACAAAAGCACTAAGAATTCCTAAATGTCCTACAAACCTCCAACGACTTTTCTTTTTTTCTAGAACATTAAAAGTATGAACTATATTGGATTGCCCTTCTCTTCCAATATAAAGTTCAGCAACAAAGATAGGAAGCCCCACTAGAGCGATACAAAGTAGATAGACTAAGACAAAAGCACCTCCTCCATTTTCACCAGCTATATAAGGAAACTTCCAAATATTACCAAGTCCTACAGCAGAGCCTACGGCAACAAGAAAAAATGATAGTGGTCCACTCCAGTGGGATCTATTTTTCAAAGGATACTCCTCATCAATTTTGCGCTAATACTAACTTACTGTGCTGAGTAATAAAACCAAAAGAAACATGATCTTCACTTCATTACACAATGAGTCAAATATTTCATCTCTTTTAATTCACATCTAACTATATTACGCTTTTATTTTTTAACATTTTAGCAATTGATATTTATATGAAGAACTTTCTCATGGCCCTGGTTTTACTTTTTTCTCAAAACCTCTACTCTGCAGGGGTTGGTATTGGAGGCTTCTCTCCTTTTGTTGGTGTTTATCAAAAAGATGAACAAGGAGGTAGCAATACACTAGACTTTAAGCCATACATCTCCGCTTTTGGAAAAGTTCCCCTACTAAAAGGAAAACTCTACTTCAGACCTGAACTAGGTCATGTCTTTTCCTACAAGCTCCTCTCCAATAATAAAA
>JAURDE010000090.1 GCA_030828105.1 Bdellovibrionota bacterium
ACCAAGGGGATCACCCTGCCCAAAACAGCCTAACAATCCACACTCTTGGGCCTGATTAAATGTAGAAAACTCACAAATTGTAGGTGCGTCGTTTCGAGGTGATACGTTTATAGAAACTAGCCCATGTGGAGACAAAGAGTCACTACTACCATATGGATCCTCTCCACCTAAACCATTATTATTTCCATCATTCACTTTGTAGGTGAAAGAATCATATTCACTATCTGAACCTTCCAAATTTACTGCTGTATTAAAGCTTAGTACAGTTGCATCATTGCCTGTTAGTGACGCAAAAATAAGTTGTGAAGCAATGGGATGATTATTAATGATGTCTCTAATTTTACTTCTTAGTGTAGTGTTACTTCTAATGTGAATCTCAACTGTTTCTCCTACCACATTAACATACTCTTCTTCATTACTAACGATAGTATTTTTAAAAATGACTTTGAGTTTTTCAAAAATCTTTCCTCTTCCCACGGACTCAAATTTAATCTGTTGTATCGTTACGAAGGCCTTAGTAGATGCACTGGCCTCTTTGGTTGAGTTTCCATCTTTTGGAGTATATGTACAACTAATGTCTCCAGGCCCTGTTGATCCTTCAAGATTAAAGCAATTCGATAATGTTCCTTGAGTTGGAAGGGTAACGATCTCATAAGTAAAATCATTATCTTGATTATCATGATCATCTAAATCTAAGGCCCTCGGGAGTGAGAAATCAAAAGGTAGTGCTTGAGCTGTAAGACTTTCCTCTCCTATAACAGTTAAAGGTGCCGGGACTGGTATGTCGTTTACTTGAGATACGTCCAAAGTAACCTTACTTAGAGGAGAAGACCCTTTTGATGTATTAATGATATAATCAAAACTGGCCACTTTACCAGCAACAGGAATATTCTGTGTCGTAAATGATGTGTAATAATTGGCAACAGGTTTAATAGAGACAGAACAAGTTTCAAGGGAACAAGAACAATCTTCCACAATTGATACATTAATCGTATTTAATATTGTACATCCGGCAACCCCACCTAATGGAAAATCGCCATCTGCATCAGAAAAGCTTAATGTAATTTGCTTCACTGTATCTTCAATAACACTTACTTGAGAATTAACACCAACGGGAACATCATCAACTCCTAACACATTCATTGAAATGGTTGTTTCTTCTGAGAAACCACCTTTATCGTCAAACACTCTGACTTTAAAAACTTCAACGCCAAAAAAGTTTAATCTTGGCGTGTAAGTAAAGCTTCCGGTAATGGTGTTTAATGATATATTGCCCCCTTGATCTGGGGTAGAGAGTAATTCGAAAGTAAAAACTGTAGAGTCGATATCAGAGACGTACGGCAATAAATTGCCAAAATAAGGTTCATCCTCATTAGTATTAAATGTTAATACTGAGCTATTAAATGATGGTGGATCGTTTTTGGGTGAAACGATAACCCTCACAGCAAAGTTCGCACTTTCTCCATCAGGGTCTGTTACACTATAGACAAGTCCTCTTTCCCCATTAAAATTACTAATAGGCTTAAGTTTTACACTACATTTACCCCCCACACAATTACAATTAGGAACAAAGAGATTCCCACTGTTAATCTCTGTTGAAATTGATTTAATTGTACAATCAAGAGCAAATGAATTTGTTGGGCTTATATAATCAAGAAAATAATCTTTTTCTTCATCATCCTCAACCATGAAAATAGACTTTGTAGATGGACGAACTTTATCGGTGACCTGTGCCCCTAACTCACATTTCCTAGTGACGGGGTTAAAAGATTTCCCCCCCTCACAATCAGCATTTTTAGTAGTAACACCCTCTTGGACCACTGGCACACAAGAGGTGCCTATAATAGTGGCCAAGAAGATAACAACTACAACATTGAACTTCAGTTTTTTCATAATCATTTTAAAGTGTTACATCAAATACTTATCGAGCTTGAGCATCAACATCTTTAAACAAGCCTCATTATTGCATGGAGACGGTCAAGTTTTTCCTGCCAGTAAAAAAAAAGAATAATTCTAGCATGTTATAGGTCTTAAACTATACCGAGCTTTTAAGTCCACATTAAAAGATGTCAAAAATCTTTGGCAACAAAGGTAAAAACAATGACTTTGCCCCATAATTTTTGCAAATTTTTGATACAATCTAATAGTGAGATATATTTTTCTATTCCTATTGTCCTTCAACCTCTTTGCAATTGAGAGAATCACAGTCATAAACTCTGTATCACAGGAAAAGAGAACCTTCGTCATTTCTATGGGCTCCAGAGATGGTATTCAAAAAGGACAAGAATCTCTTTTTTCGACTGAGTACATATCACTTGCTGCTAGAGCAATTAATGTCTCAAGAAATTTTTCTCTTTGGAAGCTCAGTGATAAATTCGCTCGGATTCCCTTTGTAAAGGAAGAGTTTATTGTTTTTACTAATAATGTCATCAATATACAAAACGAAGTTCCTTTTATTAGAGAAAGGCTCAAAGCGACAGTATTTGAACCTAAAAGCTATTTCAAGTTTAAGGCCTTTTTTACGGAAACTATTGCAGAATCTCTAAGTGATACTGACGAAAAAATTAACGCTACCAGAAGAGGATATCACCTAGAAGCGGTATATGAAAAAGACTGGGGTAGAACCCTTAGTTGGGGGGCCGGGATTCGCTTTGATAGGGAAATTCAAACACTACAAGACCCTGCTCTAGAGATTCCGACTACAAGGTTGTTAGGCGTAGGTGAAATAAACTATAACTTCCCACGATTTATTGATTCAAAAAACAATATTTATGCGTCTGTCGGTTTTGGTTATGGCCTTGACAAAAGTATTGTAGACGAAAGAGAGGCCACTGGTACTGCCTGGGCAATTCCAGTTATTAAATTAGGCCTTCAAACGAACGAACTAGACAAGATGAATTACCTTTTTGAGGTTGTTTTTGAAACTATTTTTGTGGAAGAGACCTTTCCTGATGGCCAGAAACAATCGACGAACCAAACCAATGCAAAAGTCGGTATCGGACTAAAATTTTAATTTCGTCCCTTGACTTTTATCCAATCCATACCATCTTTATAGTAGGTTCAATTCAACCTTAGGAGGATATGTGAATAAGTACGATTCTGTTGTTTTAGGTAGTTTGGATATTGCCCAAAATGAGGCCCTAACTAGAAGAAATCTCGAGTTGTTTCCAGAGCACTTACTACTAGGACTTATTAAGAATCCCACGTCCTATTCAAGTAAAGCATTGAAGCAATACGTAGAACACATAAATTCATATGTTGATCAAAAGCCGACTTCAAAAAGCTCTATTCAGATCGATCAAATACGGCCTTCAACTATGCTAAGTCAGTGGTTGACGCAAGCATCTAGTAACTGCATTCAAAGTGGGAGACAAGAGGTTGGTGAAAAAGATCTTTTAAAGTTAATGCCACAAATCTTACCCCATTTAAAAATTGATTATAATGATCTCAATGATTCAGAAGAGGAAGTTGAGATTCCCAATTTTTTAGTAAACCTTAATGAGTATGCTGAGAAAGGAAAACTGGACCCTGTCATTGGACGTACCAAAGAGATTAGGGCCGTTATGGAAATTCTTGGTAGAAGATCGAAAAATAACCCTGTTCTTGTAGGACCTGCTGGTGTTGGTAAAACCGCCATTGTAGAGGGACTTGCCGGAGAGATTATCAACGGTAAGGTTCCTGATGTATTGAGGGGCAAAGTTGTTTATTCACTTGATTTAGGCTCGCTTATGGCAGGAACTAAGTACCGAGGAGAATTTGAAGAAAGAATTCAAAATTTGTTGAAATATGTAAAAAGTAGGGCCGGCGAAGTAATTCTATTTATAGATGAAATTCATCAATTAGTTGGTGCCGGAAAAACTGATGGTGCCATGGATGCAGCAAACCTTCTCAAGCCAGCATTGGCAAGAGGTGATCTTCACTGCATAGGGGCAACAACTTTAGATGAATATCAAAAGTATATTATGAATGACTCTGCTCTAGATAGGCGCTTTAGACCAGTTCCTGTTAACGAACCTAGTAAAGAAGACTCTATTGAAATTCTAATGGGTATAAAGGATAAACACGAGGCCCACCATGGTATTACCATCAGTGATGAGGCCATCTACAGTGCCGTTACCCTTTCAGAACAATATATAACAAATAAAAATCTTCCGGATAAAGCAATTGACCTCATTGATGAGGCGGCCTCAAGCCTTAAATTATCTGCCGAGGCAATGCCTGCTCCACTAGCGGAATTACAATCTGAAATACGCTCGAAAAAGGTTCTGGCCTCTCTAGAAAAAAATAATACCGATTTAGAAAAAGAAATAAAGGCACTTGAAGAAGAATTTAATGACAAAAAAGGTGGATGGGAAAAAGAAGTCCTAAGCCTAAGAAAAATGAGTGAATCGAAGGGGCGACTTGATCAGCTTAAACTTGAACTTGAGTCAGCAGGCCGTGATGGAGATTTTGAGAGGGCCTCTAGGATCAAGTATTCTGAGATACCAAAAATTGAGAAAGAACTTGAAGAGTTTTCTCACCACTGGATTTTAGGAAAAAGTCATGTGGCCCAAGTCATATCAAGACAAACAGGTGTTCCAGTTGAGAAAATTTTAAAGACAAAACAAGAAAACATATTACAAATTAAAGATTATCTTAATAAAAGGGTTTATGGACAGGCCAATCCAATTGAAGAGATAGCTGGAACTCTCGTGGCCGCACATGCCGGACTTACAGATCCAAGCCGTCCTATGGGTTCATTTTTACTGTTAGGACCGAGTGGTGTTGGAAAAACAGAAACAGCTAAAGGAGTATGTGAATTCCTTTTTGGTAGTGAAAAAAACCTTATTCGTCTTGATATGAGTGAGTTCTCTGAAAAACATAGTGTCGCTAAATTAATTGGTGCTCCTGCTGGTTATGTGGGATATGAGGAAGGAGGCGTCTTAACCGAGGCCGTTAGGAACCATCCATATAGTGTTATTTTATTTGATGAGATTGAAAAGGCACATCATGATTTTGCCGACATTTTACTCCAAATACTAGATGACGGTCGTTTGACAGATAATAAAGGCAGAACAACTGACTTTAAAAACACAATCATCTTTTTAACGAGCAATAGTAAAAACCCTGATACTGACTTCAAGCCCGAAGTTCTAGGAAGGTTAGATGGAAGGCTCCAATATACAACATTAGATAATTCCATCATGGGTAAGCTTGTTGAAAAACAAATTCAACTTCTTAATTCGAGACTTAAAGATCGATCTATTAAAATTGAGCTCGATCCAACAATGACTCAGGTTTTAATACAAAGAGGCTACGACCAGAGGTACGGGGCACGTCCTCTTCAGGCAGTTTTTAACCAACTTGTTATAAAACCTCTATCTCATCATCTACTTGAAGATAAAATTGAAGCTGATCACATCATCGCTCAATATGAAAATGGAAAAACCGTTTTTACAGACATAGAAAGACAAGGACAACTTCCACCGCCAGAAGTTGAGGAACATGTGACTCAAGATAGTGTATGAGTTGATGCTTAAAACACAAGATGGAAAGTTACGGGGCCATCATTAATAATCTGCACTTTCATATGGGCCCCAAACTTTCCTGTTTGTATTTCAACCTTTTGAGATAAAATATTACAGAATTTTTCGAAAAATACATGGGCCTGATCTGGAGGCATAGAATTATCAAAGCCTGGGCGGTTCCCTTTTTGGCCATTCCAAGAAAGAGTAAATTGACTGATGGCAAGTATGGCGCCACCACTGTCTATAATATTCACATTCATTTTTTGGGAGACTTTATCTTCAAAGCACCTAAGATTTAAAATCTTTGAAGCGGCCTTTTCTATAGTTTTATCATCATCACCCTTTTCAAGACAAACCAATAAAACCAGACCTTTATCAATACGACTTATTATTTCATCTTCAACTAAAACTGCAGATTCTAGTGAGCGTTGAATGACCACCTTCATTTATTAACCCTTAAATATTTTAGAGCCAACTCTTATATAATCACTCCCATATTTAAGGGCCAATTCATAGTCTTGACTCATACCCATAGAAAGCTTGATTTTTCCAAATTCAGTACTTATATCATTTTTAAGATCAACCATCTTCTCAAAGCAATTTTTGGCATCCTCTTCAAAATGCTCGGTCCGTATTCGCCCAATAGTCATAAGCCCAGCAAATAAAAATGTTTTATCAAGTAACTGCTGTTGGGCGAGCTTAAGGGCCTCCACAAGCTCTTCTCTAGATTTAAAACCAGATTTTTCCTCTTCACCGGAAGTATTAACCTGAAAAAAAAGTTTTAAAGAGCTTCCTTTAAAACTTTTTTTTCTTTTTATTAACTCTTTTACAAGTTTGATTGAATCAATACTATGAATGGCAACCAGATGGGGCACTCCTAGAAGTTGCTTTACTTTATTGGATTGTAGATGACCTATAAAGTGCCATTTGATATCAGGATAATTACATTTTTCTGATTTAGATATAAGGTCTTGAACCTTATTTTCTCCAAAGTCCTTTTGACCACATTGATAGGCCAATTTAATTTCTTCAAAATTTGAATACTTCGTAACAGCGATAAGACAAGCATCACCTAGTTTATTACGGATAGTATGGAGGGACTTATTTATGCTTTCTTTACTGACCATCTTTAGTTTCTGAGTCTTTTTTTCTCTTGAAGTTAAGTTTTGCATTAACTTCTATATCATAATTTTCAAGTACTTCAGAAACTAATTTTGCCGGGTCCATTTTAGAAAACTGAGACTTCAATTCGTCTCGAACATTGCTTAAAAACTCTTCTTTAGCATTTTTGGCATTTTGCAACAAACCTGTCACGATTTGCTTAGGTAATGGTAGATCTGAAATAATGTTTTTCACAGTATCCTCAGTCATAAAGGCCGCCCCTACTCCAATAGAGACAACTCTCTTTATGACCTCACCTAGCCCACCGTCTTTTTCCGATTCTTTCTCATTCTCTTTACTCACTTGAGATCTCCCTTAAGTGTTTTCAATATAAACTCGGAGGCCCCTTTATTTAGTATTGAGTCAGGAATTTTGCTCACAAGTTCATGAGCATATTTTATCACATCAGAGTTAATTTCTGTATCTTCCCCAAAAACGACTTCATCTTCATTTAACAGTGGAGTATCAAGACTTCTTTTTTTAAGGACTCGTCCTGTGTGAAGTTTTTCTTTAAATGACCATTCTACATAATTATCAAAAATAATGAGTTGATACCTACCTAAGTCCCCATCTCTATGACTCCAAACAAAAAGTTCAACTGGCCCATCGGACATAATCCAATATTTTAAATCATCTGGCCTTTCAACATCAAAATGTCCGTTATGAAGGGGTTTCATGTTGGCCAAAACGTTTTCAACGCTTAAAAAATGGGATAAGTCATTTTCAAATGCGACTCCCATTCTTAGGTTTTTAACCCATTGAACCTTACCATTAATAGTCGTACTGGAGCTTTTCCAATGGAGATCTCCACGTATGAGGTCCCCAGTATTAAAAGGTATTTCTCCATCCTTAATCGCCACTTGCATACCCGTTTTGGAGATGTCTTTAACCTCATAGGCCATGTTTTTGTCAGCTGATTTAAAGATAAGACTTGAAAAGGGAAATCGGGGAAGACGTCTCTTTTCAACATTCTCTAAGTTATTTTTAATTAGGTTAAGTACGACCATAATAATTCCTCCACATCTTATATTTTATATTTTTTAGGGGAATTTTATAGAGGGAAAGCTACGGCTTATAATGCGCAGCATATAACAAAACTTTGTCTAATTTGCTAGAACTTCGCATGGAACAAAGTGAACAGAAAAATAATGAATGGGATATAGATAACCTACCTAATAGGTTGACTATGTTTCGAGTCCTACTAATCCCTATTATCATAGGTACTCTATCTTTAATTCAAACAGAATGGGCCTGGGCCCAACAAAATAAAGTCCTACTCGGTTATATTGCAGGCTGGACTTGCGTAGTCGCCTCTATCACTGACTTTTTTGATGGATGGATCGCTAGAAGAAGAGGAATCGTTACTCTGTTTGGCTCTTTTCTTGATCCCATTGCTGATAAATTTCTTGTCGTTAGTTCTCTTATTCTATTACAGGCACTAGGCAGAGTACATGTCCTTATTGTTATCGTCCTTGTCCTTAGAGAAATCTATATAACCGCCTTAAGACTACTGGCCTATGAGAGAGAGCTCATTGTTCCTGTAAGTAAACTGGCCAAATGGAAAACAGCACTACAACTCATAGCTATTCCAATGCTCATGCCAGATGATATTCCTTGGGGTATTCCAATGACTCTCATTGGTCAAATTTTGATTTCAATTTGTACCCTCCTTTCTGTTTATTCAGCACTCGAGTACTCGTACAACCTTTTAAGAAAAATGAAACACAAAAGGTTAAAAGATGAAAAATAAATATCTACTTTTTTCAGTAACGGGAACTGATCATCCAGGTATTACATCTAACCTAATGAAAAAAATCACTCAGTGTGAGCAGACTATCCTCGATATGGGACAATCTGTAACACATAACCTCTTATCGCTTAGTATATATCTCGAGATAACCAACCCAGATAAAGAAAGCGAACTTATTAAAGAGCTTCTTTATCAAACTAATCAAATGGGACTATCCCTCGATTATAAAATCATTGAAAAAAGTGAAGACTTTCCATGGTATAATTATGAAAAGTTTGTACTCAACTGTATCAGTACAACGAATCTCAATCCTAGCTTTATAACTGATATATCTACAGTATTGGCAAAAAATAACATTAACATTATTAGAATAGATAATGTTCATCCTACAAATTTTAAATGCCTTGAAATTGTCACAACACTACCTCCCGAAATTAACTTAGAAAAAGTTAAGAACGAGCTTTTAGAGACCAGTGTTGCAAATCAAGTAGATGTGGCCTTTCTAAAAGATAATGTCTTTAGAAGAAGTAAAAGGCTAATTGTATTTGACATGGACTCAACTCTGATTCAAACAGAGGTTATCGATGAGATGGCCATTGCTTGTGGAAAAGGAAAGGAAGTAGCAGAGATTACAGAACAGGCCATGAATGGTGAAATGGACTTTGATCAAAGCCTCACAAAAAGAGTGGCCATGCTCAAAGGACTAGATGAAAAAAAACTAGGTGAGATTTATAGGAATCTACAGCTAACTAAAGGTTCAAAAGAATTTATCAATACAGTTAAATCATTAGGCTACAAGATTGCTATAATATCTGGAGGTTTCACTTATTTCGCAGATAAGCTTAGAGCAGACCTTGGACTCGATTACTCATTTGCCAACGAACTAGAAATTAGAAATGGTCAGGCCACAGGAAATATTTCTGGAACTATTGTAAATGCTCAGCAAAAGGCAACCTTACTAAAACTCATTGCTCAGCAAGAAAAAATCGCACTCGAGCAGGTCGTTGCCGTTGGAGATGGCGCTAATGATTTACCAATGCTGGCAACTGCAGGTCTTGGTATCGCTTACCATGCTAAGGATATTGTCAGGGAAAACGCGCAGCACCATATGAGTCATGGACCTATGACTTCAATTCTATATTTCTTAGGAATACCCGGCCCGCTTTAATATTTGCAACATAAAGCAATCTTAAGAATTTTTGCAGTGCACTCGCACTAAACTATGCTGTTTTCATTTTAGAAGTAAGTTATGATAAAGAAAGCGAAAACTTATACCCGTAGGGATTTATTATGGTCAAAGCACTATTGCTCTTTTTGTTAATAACTTTTAACGGCCTGGCCCAGGAAGTAAATGCAGACCCCGATTTAAACTCTCCAAGACAGACAATGAAAACTTTTTTGACAGGTATGAAAAGCTTCAAGTCTGGAAATGAAGATGCCATCTTTAGAGTGCTTAAAACTCTTGATTTAAGTGAATATGATCCTCAATCCCAAAAAGATATTGGTAAGTCTCTGGCCATTAAGCTTATTATGGTCATCGATAGAATAGAAAAAGTTAATTACGATAAAATACCTTTAACTCCAGAGAGCAGCACCTGGTTGTTTAAGAAAAAAAAGTATGAGATTGATTCAAATGACCCAAAAGAATACTCTATCGCTCTTAAGAAAAATGCTATCGGGAACTGGTTATTTTCCAAAAAAACCTTAAGTAATATTGATAATTTCTTTGATATGACAAGAAAGGAAAAAGTCGTTGAAGGTGTTGTTGAGTATAGAGATTGGAAAATAAACTTATTAAATTCACTCCATCCATCACTTCAGAACAAAACATTGCTTCTCTATAATTGGCAATGGGTAGGTCTTTTTATTCTAATCATCCTTTCCTTTTTGATCAAAACGATAACTGTAAATTATCTCGTCGGAATAATTGGAAAGATTTTCAAAAAATCCAAAATCAACATCCTAGATGGTGTCATAGAAAACTTCACCACTCCCATTGGGATATTTAGTTTCCTTCTCTTTTGGACTATTGGAATAAAGCTGTTTGATCTTCCCCCGGACTTATTCACTGTTCTATACCGAATTAGCCTTATAGCTTTCACAGTTTGTGGTGTGTTTACCGTTTATAGGCTTGTGAATCTTGTGTCCTATTATTTTTTAGGTAAGGCCAAAGAAACAGATAATAAGTTTGATGACATTTTAATCCCACTTCTATCAAAATCAATTAATTTTTTAGTCATAATTGTTGGTGCTGTCATTATAGGTGAAAGCCTTACAATCGATATGGCAAACATTATAGCTGGTTTAGGTATTGGTGGTTTGGCCTTTGCTTTTGCGGCAAAGGATACTCTTGCAAACATTTTTGGTTCTCTAACGGTGTTATTAGATCGCCCTTTTTCAATTGGTGATGCGGTTTCTATAAACGGTATTGAAGGTGCTGTTGAAGAAGTAGGTCTGCGTAGCACCAGAATTAGAACTTGGTACAACTCGTTAATAACGATTCCCAATGGCCAACTAACCAATATATCAATAGATAATTTTGGTAAAAGATCTGCAAGAAGGTTTCGTACACATTTAGGTATTCAGTATGATACTCCCCCAGATAAAATTGAGGCCTTTTGTGAAGGTGTTAGAAAAATTATTTCTATGCACCCCCATACTAAAAAAGATAATTATCAAGTTTACCTTAATAACATGGGAGCAAGTGCTTTAGAGATCTTATTAAACATTCATTTTCTCGTCCCAGATATTTCAACAGAACTACAAGAAAGACACCGCCTTTTGATGGATATTGTTCGTTTGGCCGAAGAAATGGAAGTAGATTTTGCCTTCCCCACTCAAACACTTCATCTCTTTCAAGAACAGAAACAACTTAAAGAGGATTATATAAAAGAAGAAATTCCTCACAATATAGGACAGCTTAAAGCAAAACATATTGTAGATAATCAAATAACGACTAAAAACCCAAGAGTTGGGGACCTTGGCCCCGTTACGAACGCTGACCGTTAAGTATTATCTGTTGGAAAAGATTTGATTAAGTTTATTGCCTAGTCTCACGCCAGCTTTTCTTAGCTGATTATCAAGGAACTTCGACCATTTATAGTGATAAGCATGACCTAAACTCTCTCCAGGCTTCGGGTATATATGATCCCTAATGCTTAGCTGCTCATTTATCCAGTCTTGGTAATCTCCCTTAAGCCAGCGAGAAATTACAACTTTATCCAATGG
>JAURDE010000058.1 GCA_030828105.1 Bdellovibrionota bacterium
ATCATTAAATAATAATCTAAGGTTTAAGGCCTCTGGGCATTGTTTCTTATTGAAAGAATCTATCTGGGGCTGTATAGATTTATAGCGTTTGTTAAATTCATTAATACTTTTCATCCCATCGTCACTAAGATACTCCATAAACCTCTTTCCAACCTTTCCATAGATTTTATCCTGAATGATTCTAAGGTTTTTTAAAATGTTAGTTTTATTAATAGCGCCATCGTCACTGTCTGAAAAAACCCTACCTACAGCTAAGGAGTTTAGAAAATTAAGTCTATCGTCAAGTGAAGATCTGTAATTAATGAGTTTTTTAATAATCATTTTTGCTTTAAATCTTGGGTCAGATAAAACCTTAGAAAATCCACCTTTTTTCTTTCGGATAAGTGAGTGTTGATAGGTCTCAAGCCACTTAATAATATTCATAAAGTTATCGGTGAAGTTTTTGAAATCTTCTTTTTCCGTCTTTCTATTTTTTAGTACCTTCTGCCAAAGTTCGTCTCCGCTTTTAGCACCCAATACAACTTTCTTCCATTCTATTTTAGACGTTGGGAGATCTCGAAATTTTGCCACCCGATTTACTTTCAAGCTCATTGAAGATTTTGATAGTATGCCTTGGATTTTTTGATGAATATCAAATAAGTCAATTAGAATGTCGGCCCTTTCATCGCTATTATTTGCGTTAATAGCGGCTGCTAGTATATTTCTTGTTTTTAAAAAATGTTGATGGAGACGAACATTGGGATCGTTGAATCCTTCTTTTGTTGTGCTTAGGGCCTTAATCATCAAAGGTTTTTCAAATACATATCTTGCCTTAGAATAATTATAGCTAGATGCATTTAGAATACCAATGTGTTCGTCTATTTCATTAATAATTCTCTGTATTGATTTTGCCTCTGAAGAAGTTTCAGTTGTCCTGTTAGACAATAGACCAGCTTCTTCAATATCTGTTTTTAGGTCGAAGAGACTACAGCTTATTTTGACAAAATTATTTCGGTCTTTATCTTTTTCAAAATCCCAAGTAGGTTTTATCAGTATGGAAATAACTTTTAATAACGAACCAATTGCCATTCCTCCGACTGCTGTACCATAACCTGCGGCGCCTGGTGCAAGTAAACCAAGACCGGATATCCCAAAGATTGCATCAGATAGGTTGGATGTTATTTGAGTTGCTGTCATTGTTTCTTGACACTCACTATTTGAGGCGACTGTGGTGAATGAGGTAAGCATGCTTTGCACACCATTAATAACGACCTTACGTTTTAGAAGTTCACTTTTTTCGTTTTCTATTTCAGTTTCTGTTTTTGTGGTCGCATCTTCATTGAAAAGATCGTAATTAGTTTTATATTCATCTTCGAGGACCTTTAATTTATCTAGACTTTCGTTTATATTTTTAAATGTCCCTTCTAAAGCATTTGAGCATTTTGGGTTATTCTTTAACTCTTCCATGACCAGGTGTATTTTTGCGCTTATTGTTTGATATTTTGTAGACTTAAGTGGGCATGAGCTTGGTCTAAAGGCTTGATTTTCCTTCTGGCGTTTTTCTATTTGATGCTTTTGATTACTGTCCAATTGTTTAAGGTAAGTTTTAACCTCTTTTAAATAATCCAAAAATCTAACGCTTTTTGCCTTTTTGACAAATTCATTGTTAGGAGAATCAAGTAAAATACTAGATTTATAGATCCGCTCACTTGCTTGGAGGATTGTAGAGAATAAGAACAATGTAATAATTAAGCTTCTTGATATTACTTTTTCCAAGTTTCAACCCCTTACTCTATGAAAATAATTATAACACTAAATCGGTTAAGCAAGGCTAAATAATTAGTATTATTAGCTTTTTCAATAAAATCTATTTTACCTTTTGATATGTCGGATTTTACTCTGTATCTATTACAATTCGGTTGGGAAAATTCCATTATCTCATTAAAATTACTGGCCATAACATACCTATTGAGGGATTATCCCGTCTCTTGTGCAGGGGACTTCTCCATAGGTGTTATTTAGGAGATTTTTGTGTGTGGTGTAATAGGGGTTATAGGGCCTCATTTAGAAAATAATAGCGAAGAAAACACTCCGTTCTGGGCCGCTTATGAAGCCTACAGGGGTTTATTAACCTTACAACATCGTGGACAAGATGCAGCAGGTATTTTGACATACGATAAAAGCTACCGCCGCTTTTTTAAAGAAAAAAACCTCGGTTTAATTGCAAACGTCTTTAATCAAAAAAACATAGAATCATTGCTTGGTAATATGGCCATTGGGCATACGAGATATGCCACGACAGGATCCGATGATAAGGGTGATCTACAGCCTATGGTTACAGGTTCGCCATTTGGTATCGGTATGGCCCACAATGGAAACTTAGTTAATTGTCATAGCTTAAGTGAATCATTAAAAGAAGAGCATCATTACCAGTTATTAACTTCGAATGATCTTGAGATTATACTTAGATATTTTGCTCACTTTTACCATATAGGTAAAAAAGAGAAGGCCTTTAATTTTGAAGTAGCATGTAATGCTGTAAAGAAAGTTTATGAGGTCGTTGATGGTGGTTATGGTGTTGTTGGTCTTATTGCAGACGCAGGTTTGATAGCGTTCAGAGACCCTAAAGGAATCAGACCATTATCTCTAGGTCGTAAAGAAATTGAATCTAAACCAGGACAATACAAATATTGTGTATCATCTGAAACTGTTGCAATTAACTTTTTAGGTTATGAGATCGTTAGAGATATAGAGCCTGGTGAGTTTATATTTATTGATCTAGAAGGAAGAGTGCATTCGAAAGTTGTAAAAGAAGAAAAAATAGCACCTTGTATGTTTGAGTGGGTCTACTTTTCAGGTGCAGAATCAACGATGCATGGAAAATCAGTTTATACAGCTCGACTTAATCTTGGAAAGCAACTTGCTAAAAAAGCAAAAAAGCTAATCGACGATGGAGTTATCAAACCTGATGTAGTTATGCCTGTTCCAGATACTTCTAGAACTGCTGCCATTTCTGTTGCTCAACACCTTGGTGTTGATTATAGGGAAGGGCTTATTAAAAATAGATACATCCATCGTAGCTTTATTCTAAATACACAGGAAAAAAGAGAAAAAGCAATTGAGTTGAAACTCAGCCCAATTAGAAGTGAGATAGAGGGAAAGAATATTCTTCTAGTGGATGACTCTGTTGTAAGAGGAACAACTTCAAAAAAGATTATTTCCTTATTGAAGCGATATGGTGCGAAGGATATTTTTCTTGGAGTAACTTGTCCGCCATTGAGGTATGGTTGTTATTACGGAGTCGATTTTCCATCTAAGCAAGAGCTTATTGCCAACGGTAAGAAAGTTGATGAAATATCTAAATATATAAATGCAGAAAATATAATCTATATTGATGAGCAAGACCTTAAAGAGGCCATTGGAATAAGTGATCTTTGTATGGCATGTGTTAATGGAAAATATCCAACTAATGCTCTGGAAGGTGAAAAGTTTGCAAAAAGTAGAAGGTCATTAAGAAACGAAAATCTTTAAAGAAAAGTTTGTTAAAAAATAGGAATATTGAATATGAGTTTACCCCCACTATTAAAAGAAGGTTCTGTTAAAAATATTAGAGGTGTACTAGGACAGGCCCCTTACGTATTTGAGTTTTCTAATCGTTATAGTGTTTTTGATTGGGGGGCGATGCCTGATGAATTAACCCATAAAGGTGATTGCCTTGCTTATATGGCCTGGATGTTTTTTGATATTTTAGGGGATGCTAAAAGATGGCAGGAGTGGACCCCTAATCAATGGGCCAAAGATAAATATGGAAATAGCTTTATTTATAACGAGATTCTTGAAAATGGTGTAGTCAACCACTGTATCGGGCTTGTTGATGAAACTAATGAAGTATTAGATAATGGTTCACAACTTTCGAGAAACTTGGCCGTTAAGCCAGTTAGAGTTTTTGAGCCAACTCTCACTAAAAATGTTAGCGGAAAACTTGAATATATTTATACGGACTATGAAAAAAGACCAACGGACTCTCTTATTCCACTAGAGGTCATTTTTAGATTTGGAGTTCCGGCAGGATCTTCTTTGTTAAAGAGAATTAATGACCCTAAATACCTATCTAGCCTCGGACTTGAGCAGGTACCTGGTGAAGGAGATCACTTTGATTTTCCAGTGATCGAGTATTCTACAAAATTAGAAAATACAGATCGTTATATTACAAAAGATAATGCCTATAAAATAGCTTCATTATCAGAAGTGGAAATTCAAAGATTAGAAGGCTTGGTTTCTTTATTGGCACTAAGATTAAAAGATATTTTCCAGGATATTGGTGTTGTGTTGTGGGATGGAAAGTTTGAGCTTGCCTTTAGTGAAAAAACTGATGCTCAGGGAAATCGCTATATTACATTAGTCGATTCTATAGGACCGGATGAACTTAGATTAACATTTGATGGTATTCAGCTAAGTAAGGAAACTATAAGAAAAAAATATCGTGATACAGAATGGTATCACGCAGTAGAAGAAGCAAAGTTGATTGCTGAGAAACGAGGTGAAGAGGATTGGAAGTCTATTTGTATAAATGAAATTAAAAAAACACCTCCCCATCTCAGTGAAGAAGAAGTTGAAAACTTTTCAATGATGTATAAAACGTTAACGAATGAAATCTGTAAAAAGTTTTATGATAAGGAAATCTTTCCTCAAGCATGGAGCTTTTCTGAATTGATAAAAAAGATTCAACAGTAAGGGGATAGTCATGAAGTTATTGATGATAGGAAGTGGTGGTCGTGAACATGCTATGAGTTGGAAACTCGCCCAATCTTCTCAAGTTGAAAAGGTATTTGTAGCTCCAGGTAATGATGGTATGACCCTTACACCTAAGGTTGAACTACTTTCCCTCAATATCAAAGATCATAAAATCATTCTTGATAAGGTGAAAGAGCTAGGTATTGAGCTTGTTGTAGTAGGACCTGAACAACCTCTTGCTGATGGTCTTGTAGATTTTCTTGAAGACAATAATGTACTTGCGTTCGGACCTTCTAGAGAGGCGGCCCAGTTAGAGGCGAGTAAAGTATTTTCCAAGAAATTTATGAATGAGTTTGAGATACCAACTGCAAGGTCAAAAGAATATAATAGTTATGATCAGGCCTTGGCCGATCTTGAAAACTGGGACCTAAATAAAGGAATTGCTTTAAAGGCCGATGAACTTGCTGGCGGTAAAGGAGTCGTTGTTACCCACGATGTAGAAGAGGCAAAGAAGACTCTTTATGATTTCATGGAAAACCCTGAGTGTACTGTAAAAACCAAGTCTATTCTTATTGAAGAAAAACTAGTTGGCAAAGAGGCAAGTGCTTTTGCAATTTGTGATGGTGAAGACTTTATTGAAGTAGGTTATGCCTGTGACTATAAAAGGGTCCGTGATAACGATGAAGGGCCTAACACTGGCGGCATGGGTGGGTATAGTCCGAAAAATTGGCCTGGTGAAAAATGTAGAAAAATTGTTACAGAAAAAATCATTAAAAAGACAATCGATGGTATGAAGCAAAGGGGTACTCCTTTTAAAGGAATTCTATTTGTAGGACTTATGATCGATGGTGATACGCCAAACGTTATAGAGTTTAATGTAAGGTTTGGAGATCCAGAAACTCAAATATTGATGCCATTAATCGATGGTGACTTACTTCCTACTTATCTTGCTGCTGCTAAAGGTGAACTCAAATCACTTGGGCAAGAAAAAATATCTCTAAAAAAAGATAGCAGTGTTCACATTGTAATGGCCTCAGAGGGATATCCTTCTACGGATGCTACCCCTATGACATTAAAACAAGATATAACCTATCCCACAAACTTCATTCCTGGTGAAAGTAGTAACAAATACCTTTTCATGGCAGGAGTTAAGAAAGAAAATGATAAACTTGTTAATACAGGTGGACGTGTTCTTGGCGTAACGGCCTTGGCCTCTACACTTGAAGAGGCGAGAAATGAAGCATATAGAGCAATTAAGGATATAAAATTTAACGGTGCTCATTGGAGAGGAGATATTGCAAAAGTCTAAGGCCAAAATAGCAATTATGGCCTCAGGGAAAGGGACCAATGCCAGGAACTTAATCCTGAGTGGTAAAGTAATACCTAATATAAGTGTTTGCTGTCTCATAAGTGATGTTAAAGATGCTCCAGCGTTGCAAATGGCCAAAGAACTTGGTGTAGACTCATTTTATATCCCAGTTGAAAAAAAAGAGAATTTACAAAAAACAAAAGACTTTCATGAATCCAAAGTTATCGCTCTTTTAAAAGAACATGATGTTGATTGGATTTTTCTTGCTGGGTATATGAGGATATTAGGCAAAACATTGCTGCAAGCCTATCATAAGAGAATCGTTAATATACATCCTTCTCTTTTGCCTGCGTTTCCAGGAAAGAATGCCTACGAAGATGCCTTTAACTACGGTGTGAAATTGAGCGGTGTAACTACTCATTTTGTTGATGAGGGAATTGATACAGGCAAAATCATCCTTCAAGATAGTTTTATAAGAAAAAATAATGATACATTAGATGACTTTAAGGCCAGAGGACTTGAACTAGAGCATAGGTTATATTCCAAAACTCTAGAAATTCTCGCGGCAGGAAGACTAGAGGTATAAAAATGACGACTCTAAGACTAGAAATTGAATCTTTGATTCCAAACCACTCTTTGGATAAATGGGTTGAGGAAGCTAATAAGGACCTTGGATTAGAAATATCCAAACTTATAAAAAGAAGAGTTTATAAAATAGAGAGTGATGATGTTGAGTTAAAAACAAAAATCAATGGTGAAGGGAAAAATGTATTTTTTGACCCTATTATTGAAAAAGTACTGCAAGATCATTCTGCTCCAAATACTAGAGCTGACTATGTTATAGAAGTAGGAATGAAGCCAGGTGTTACTGATAACCCTGCAAGAGCTGCAAAAGAGGCATTAGGGCTTTTAGGCATTGAAGCCGAGGTCGCAAGTGGACAACTTTATTTTGTCTACGGTGGTGGGCTTAATAAAGAAAGCGTACTTCAAATGGCAAAAGATATTCTGGCCAACGATCTCATTCAGTCTATTGATGTTTGTGATTATGAAGAATTTAAATCCCTAGAGCGATTTGAAAAAGTAAGTCTACCTCATGTTGTTATCCATGGAACTCCTGAAGCTATTGAGATTAATTTAGAAGTAAGTGACGATGAACTGGAAAAAATGAGTTTGGATAACTGTTTAGCGCTGACTTTGGAGGAGATGAAACATCTTCGTAACTATTATAGAAGTGATGAAGTTAAAGCAAAAAGAAAAGAGATTGGCCTTCCTCAAAACCCAACGGATGTAGAAGTTGAAGTCGCTGCTCAGACTTGGAGTGAGCATTGTAAACACAAGATATTTGCTGCCGATATTGATTATAAAGAGTCTTATGAGAAAGGGAAAAAGATTGGAAACAAAAATGTAGAAGGTCTTTATAAATCATTCATTAAGGCCTCTACAAATAAAATAAAAGAGGACAGAAACCTCTCTTGGTTGATTTCTGTTTTCAGTGATAATGCTGGTATCGTACGTTTCGATGATAAAGTCGACGTATGTATAAAAGCCGAAACACATAACAGTCCCTCAGCATTAGACCCTTATGGGGGGGCCTTAACAGGAATCTTGGGGGTTAATAGAGATATCCTCGGGTGTGGACTAGGGGCCAGACCAGTCGCCAATACAGATGTTTTTTGTTTTGCTCCACCAACAATGCCACAAAAGGACGAAGTGGATTTAATGCCATCAGGTTTAAAGAACCCAAGAAGGATTTTTGAAGGAGTTCATCTTGGCGTAGAAGATGGTGGAAATAAAAGTGGTATACCAACAGTAAATGGGGCCATCTACTTTGATAAAGATTATGCCGGTAAACCATTAGTGTTTTGTGGAACAGTCGGTGTTATGCCTCAGAAGCTTAAAGATGGAGTGGACTCTTCAGTAAAGTACCCGAAGCCTGGTGATAAAATTGTTATGGTTGGTGGTGAAATAGGCGCTGACGGTATTCATGGTGCTACATTTAGTTCCCTAGAGCTTAATGAGAACTCGCCTTCGACAGCTGTACAAATCGGTGATCCATTAACACAAAAAAGGGCCTTAGAATTTTTAATAGAAGCTCGTGATAAAGGGCTTTATAGTTGTATAACTGATAATGGGGCCGGTGGTCTAAGTTCAAGTGTTGGTGAAATGGCCGAGCTCACTGGAGGGGCGAGAATTGATTTGGCCAAAGCTCCAGTCAAATACCCCGGCCTGACTCCTTTTGAGTTGATGATAAGTGAATCCCAAGAAAGAATGACAGTAGGTGTACCGGATAGTAAGTGGGAAGAGTTTTCTGCATTGGCCAAACAACGAAATGTAGATGCATGTGATTTGGGAATCTTTACGGATAATGGCTTTCTTGAAGTCCAATATGAACAAAAACCTGTGGCCCATTTAGATCTTGAGTGGTTACACGGCTCTCTACCTCAAATGAAACTTAAGGCCAACTGGACAGGCCCCAAGATGAGAAAAAGTTGGAACAACCTTGATAGAAGAGAGTCAATTCCAAACCAGGTTAAAATTACGCTGACACGACTTCTGTCAACACCTAACATCGCTTCTAAAGAAAGTTGGGTTAGACGATATGACCATGAAGTTCAAGCTTCAACTCATATAAAACCATTTGTAGGCCCTCAAGCAGATGGACCCGGAGATAGTGGTGTTATTTGGCTAGCTCCACATGGTGGTTCACGGGAAAACGGTGTTAGCATCGGTTGTGGATTAAACCCAAGAGTTAGCCAGTATGATGGTTACTATATGGCCCAATTTGCTGTTGATGAAGCCGTTAGAAATGTCGTTGTTTCCGGAGGAGATATAGATCATCTTTGTCTTCTTGATAATTTTTGTTGGCCAGACCCTGTCCAAACAGCAAAAAATCCTGATGGTGATTATAAATTGGCCCAGCTGGTGAGAACCTGTGAAGGTCTTTATGATATTTGCCTAGAGTATGGAACACCACTAGTCAGCGGTAAAGATAGTATGAAAAATGATTTTAGAGGGAAAAATATAAAAGGTGAACCCCTAACAATCAGTATTCTTCCAACCTTGCTTGTTACGGCCATGGCCAAGACTGATATACGCTATACAGTTACTAGTGACTTTAAACAAGTTGAGGATCTCATCTACGTTATCGGTAAAAGATCCTATGGACTTGCTGGTAGTGAATTATGTGAACTTTATAAAATTGAAGATTCAAATCTCCCAAGTATTGATATTGAGGCAAATAAGCTTATGTATAGAACATATCGTGATGCCTTAAAGGAAGGCATGATTCAATCAGGGCATGATATTAGTGATGGAGGTCTTCTTTGTGCCGTCGCTGAATCTTGTATTGGTGCAAGGATGGGGGCCAAAATAGAAATGGACTCAGATAAACACTGGGATGATTTATTTAATGAAGGGCCAGGAAGGTTTATTGTCTCTATCAAACCTGAAAACCAAAAAAGATTTGAGGATATCTTTAAAGATATTGATACTCTTTACCTAGGGAAAACAAGTAAAGAAAATAATCTAGAACTTAACCTTAGTGGTAATAAAACGACATGGTCTGTTCAAGAGCTCGTAGAGAGCTTCAAAAAGGAGCTTTAATATGGGTGTAAAGTTTTTAGTTTTAACTGGAGATGGTATTAACTGTGAGCGTGAAACGGCCCAAGCATTTATTAATGCTGGTGCTGAGGCAGAAATCGTTCATGTTAATGATCTTTTAGATAACCCAGAAAGCCTATATAACTATTCTGGGATGGCCATACCTGGTGGTTTTTCTTTTGGCGATGAATTAGGAAGCGGCCAAGTTCTCGCATTAAAAATTAAACACGGTCTTAAAGAGGCCTTTGATAATTTTGTTAGTGAGAAGAAACCAATTTTAGGTATTTGTAACGGTTTTCAGGTTCTTGTCAAATTAGGTCTATTACCGTTTCCTCAAGCACAAAGAGTTATGGCCCTCGCTCCCAATCAGGGAGGCTACTTTACCAATAGATGGTCAACTCTTAAAACAAATAGAGAATCTGTTTGTGTATGGACTAAAGGTCTAGAAAATGAATTTGAGCTTCCTGTGCGCCACGGGGAAGGTCGAGTTGTCTTTAAAATTGGTGAGGAAGAAAGAATTTTTAACGAACTTGTTAATAATGGTCAAATTCCATTTACTTATAAAGAAAACTTTAATGGAAGCTATCAAGCAATAGCAGGTGTTTGTGATTCAACAGGTTTAATATTAGGGATGATGCCTCATCCTGAGGCCTATGTTTTTGAGGCAACGGCAAAAAATAAAAAAGAAAACCCATTCGCAAAGGCACCAGGCCAAAAACTATTTGATAATATTGTTGAATATTTAAAGAAAAGGTAACCTATGAAAGTAACAATTAAAAAGGCCCTCCTTAGTGTAAGTGATAAGACTAACCTGGATAAGCTTGCTAAAACCCTCAATAAAAATGGAGTAGAAATAATTAGCTCCGGTGGTACAGCAAAATATCTTCAAGATTTGGGGATAGAGGTTACACCAATTCAAAAGGTTACGGGAAACCCTGAGGCCTTCGGTGGAAGAATGAAAACTCTTTCATTTCAAGTTTCAAGTGGACTTCTTTTTAGAAGAGATAATCAAGATGATATCTCTCAAGCAAATGAACTTGGAATTGAGGCGATTGACCTTGTGGTATGTAACCTGTATCCGTTTGAAGAAGTTTTAAAGAAAAATTCAGATCTAGATACTCTTATCGAAAATATCGATATCGGTGGGCCAACTATGGTTCGAGCTGCCGCAAAAAACTACAAATATGTTACCATTTCGACTAATCCTGCTCAATATGACTCACTTATTGAAGAGTTAGAAAGAGATAATCAAACCTCTTTTGAATTAAGAAGAGATTTTGCATTGGCCGCTTTTCAGCACACAGGACGATATGATTCAATCATTGCTGGTGCTCTAGAGGAGCGATTTGAAAAAGAGGAGGCCACAATTACACTCTCTCCTCAAAATGCTAAGATTCTTCGTTATGGTGAAAACCCTCATCAAAAAGCTTGGGTTTATGCCAACACTTTAACTGAAGGTCTGGCCAACGCTACTCCTATTCAAGGTAAAGAACTTAGCTATAACAACCTTCTTGATGCCGATGCAGCGTGGAGATCTCTTTCTGATCTCGTTAGATTTTCCCAAGACAAAAAAGAAAAAAATGGTGTCACCATTATAAAGCACTCTAATCCTTGTGGCGCAGCTTTAAGTACAACACAAGAAAAGGCCCTAGAAATGGCCTGGATGGGTGATCCCGTATCAAGTTTTGGATCTATTATATGTTTTTCACATGAAGTTACAGAGGCCAGTGCGCATTGGCTCTCAGATAAGTTTGTAGAAGTTATAATGGCCCCTAGCTTTGAGGCAGGTGCGCTTAGTGTTTTTGGTAAAAAGAAAAACCTAAGATTAATTCCAATTAAACCTCATAGCGGAGACCACAAAGAACCAATGATTCGTTCAATTTCTGGTGGCTGGGTTGTACAGGAAGAAGACAACGGTCTTGATATAGAGTTTCAACAAGTCACAAAAAATCAATTTGATCAAAGTAAAGTTGAATTGGCACAATTTGGAACCATGGTGGCCAAACATCTAAAAAGTAATGCGATTGCTCTAGTTAGAAGAACAAGTGATGGCCTAGAATTAATTGGTGCGGGAATGGGTAACCCCAATAGACTTATAAGTCTTGATCAAGCTGTTAATAAGGCCAAAGAAAATAAGGCAGACGACTTTTCAGATATGATTTTGATAAGTGATGCCTTTTTTCCATTTAGAGATAATATTGATCTCGCCAACAAGGCAGGAATTAAATTTATTGTACAGCCTGGCGGATCAATTAGAGATAAAGAGGTTATTGAGGCCTGTGATGAATTTGGTATGTCCATGGTTTTTACTGGGACTAGGCATTTTAGACATTAATAAAAGGTAATACTTATGAGCATAACGTATAAAGACGCTGGTGTTGACATTGAAAAGGGGGATGCCCTTGTCGAAAAGATTAAGCAAAAAGTAAAGTCTACCTACGGAAGTAGAGTGCTTGAAGGAGTCGGAGGATTTGCCTGCCTTTATGATATGGGTGATCGTCTTATCGCGGCCGGAACTGATGGTGTTGGTACAAAGCTAAAAATTGCTCAAGAATTAAATAAGCATGACACAATTGGAATTGATTTAGTTGCAATGTGTGCCAACGATATTCTTTGCACAGGTGCCAAGGGCCTTTTTTTCATGGATTATTTGGCCACAGGTAAACTTGATCTTGATGTGAGTGAATCTTTAATTGATGGTGTTGTGGAAGGTTGTAAACAAGCCTCCATGGCCCTAATCGGCGGAGAAACTGCTGAGATGCCAGGTCTTTATGGTACTGGTGAATATGACTTGGCAGGTTTTGCTGTAGGTGAAGTTGATCGTGATAAAGTTCTTGATGGTAAAAAAATCAATGAAGGAGATACCATTATTGGTGTGGCCTCATCTGGTTTTCACTCGAATGGTTATTCACTCATAAGAAAGCTTATTAAAAATGATGAAAATGACCTAATGGCCGCATGTCTCAAACCAACGAGAATCTATTGTTCTTTAGTTGATGAGTTAATGAAAACTAACTCTGAGTATGTTAATGGTCTTGCTCATATTACAGGTGGTGGTTTTACTAATGTGGCCCGTCTAAATAAAGACTTTGATTATCGATTTGATAATGTTCCATCTCTAGATGATGTGGCTCCCGTTATTAAAGAAATTGTTGGTAGAGCAAATCTTTCAGATAAAGAGCTCTATACAACTTTTAATATGGGAGTTGGCCTAATGATTGTTACTTCTAGACCAGAATTAGTTAAAAACTTTTTATCAGAAAAAAAAGAAACTTTTTGGGAACTAGGAAAAGTTGTTAAAGGTCGAGGTGATACTTATATTGGAAGTACTTGCCTCTAGTCCATAATGCTTTTTAAGACTTTCATAGCATCAGTGGTTGTGAATATATAAAGTCCACCATTTTCTTTAACCAAAGTGGACTCAAGCTTCTTCTCAATCATCACACCAAGAACCTCGCTTAATGATGTTTTCCCATCAACGATGTAGAGGTCCCTTCTCATAATATCTTTAGAAAAAAGCTCATCTAACCTCTGCATACCGGCAATTAATTTCAAATCGCGATCAGTAATTATGCCGACAAACTCATCATTCTCAATAATAGGCATATGTCTGTACTTTAGCTCTTTCATTTTTTGAGAAATGTCCATTAGAGTGCTATCAGGGCCAAACTCATCATAAACCTTACTTGAATATGTCCCCACAAGTCCTTGAAAAATTCCTGCCATGGTATTCCTCCTAAATATCATTATAACGAAAATTAAAAAGTATTGAAGATAAAAAAAAGGCGAGTGACATAGTCGGGATAATTGCAAGCTATAAGATTTTAAATAGAAGTTTTACACCTGCAGTAAATAAAATCACCTTGTAGATGATGGTAAATAGCTTCTCATTTATACTTTTGAGAATAATTACACCAAATTTTGTACCAATAATAGTCATGATTACCATACTAAAAAGTGGAGTAAAGTAGGGCCCATATTCAAAACCGAGTGCAAAAAAGGCAGGTATTTTCAAAAAATGACCTCCCATTTGCATAAAGCTTTTTGTGGCAACAATTTCTTCTTTACCTAGGTCATCCCTTATAAAAAAAGGAGCAATGACTGGTCCTATGGCGCCGATGAATAGAGAAAGAGAGCCTACAAATAGTCCTAATAAAGAAAAACTCCATTTAGGGATTTTTAACTGGGGTAGATTTTTTGGTCTTAGTACAGAATAAAAAATGAGAAATATAATTAAAATCAAAGCAAAAGTAGGTCCACGAACATACTTTAGGAGTTCATAACTTATGTAGGTTCCAAAAGGTAGTCCAATATAAAATGGAATTGCCATGTCAAAGCGTATATTTTGACGAAGAAAAAAACAGCGAACACTATTACTAAATAGTTGGACAATACCATGTAAGGGTATTGAAATAGAGAGCGGTAAAAAAATTGTCATTATAGATAATAGTGCTATTCCACCGGCCATACCGGTAAGCGCAGATAAGGTCGCTGTGAAAAATGAAATTATAGTAAGGAGGATAAACATATTTGTTTATAATATATTATATACTTACAAAGAGACAATCTATCGATATTCAGAGTTCTTAAAAAATTCAATAGATGGGTTTTTTTCCATAATCAGTTTGAGATCCCATTCGCTTCTTACGGAAAAGCAGACTCTATTTTTTATATCGTAACAAATGTTCATGCCATTATTACTAATAAAAGTCTCTTTTGTGCTTTCATCGGGAAATTTTAACCATCTCATTCCAACAAAAGGATAGGGCTCATAGTCGCCACGTACGTTGTATTCGTTTTCAAGTCTACTTTGTACAACTTCAAATTGAAGGACGCCTACGGCACCGAGGATACGCTCAGTTCCAGTATGTCTTCTAAAGAGTTGAACAGTTCCTTCTTCAGATAATTGGGTGAGACCTTTATCGAGCTGTTTACCCTTTAGAGGGTCCTTTAAGATAACCTTTTTAAATATTTCAGGGGCAAAAGATGGGATTCCTGTAAAAATTATTTTCTCACCTTCAGTAAATGTATCACCAATTTGATACTTACCTGTATCATGAAGGCCAATTATATCTCCTGGGTAAGCATCATCTGTTATAGTACGATCTTGAGCACAGAATAATAATGGTGATGATATTTTAACTTCTTTTTCTGAACGTACATGAAATATTTTTTGATTTCTTTTAAAGACACCAGAGCAGACACGTAAAAAAGCAACGCGGTCACGATGTTTAGGATCCATATTTGCTTGAATTTTAAAGACGAAGCCGCTAAATTTTTCTTCTTCTGGTAGTACCACTCTTGTTTCAGAATTAGGAGTGTAAGGAGGATATATAACCTCTCTGCTTTTTGGGCCTGGAGCATTGGATGCCATAAAATCAAGAGACTCTTTTACACCAAAATTATTTAAGGCCGATCCAAAAAACACAGGTGTTTGAATTCCAGCGAGGTATTCTTCTATGCTAAATTCACCAATACAGCTATCAATCATCTCAAGGTCTTCTTTAAGTTTTTCAAGTAAGTCTTCACCTACGTATGAAACAACTTCATCAGCATCTAGATTTGAGGCATTTAAAATTGTGGGAGAGTTAGGGTCGTTATTCGACTTATATACGGTTATGTTTTGAGTTCTTAAGTCGTATACGCCTTTAAATTTAACGCCATCACCTATTGGCCATGTTAAAGGGACGCACTGAATATTTAGAATTGATTCAAGGTTGTCTAAGAGTTCAAAAGGATCCATAGAATCTCTATCAAACTTGTTCATGAAAGTTGTAATGGGAGTATCTCTTAAGCGGCACACCTCCATAAGTTTAATTGTTTGTGCCTCAACACCTTTTGCGGAGTCAATCATCATGAGAACACTTTCAACAGCAGTTAGAGTCCTATATGTATCTTCACTAAAGTCTTTGTGTCCAGGTGTGTCAAGGAGGTGCATTTCTCTATTTAAGTAAGGAAAACTCATAACTGAAGAGCTAACGGATATCCCTCTTTCTTTTTCCATTTCCATCCAATCAGATTTTGCATAATCGCCTTGCTTGGATTTTACCATTCCTGCTTTGCGAACAACTC
>JAURDE010000018.1 GCA_030828105.1 Bdellovibrionota bacterium
AAAAGCTGCTGAAATCCAAGTAGGTGATGGAGCTAACCCTGATTTTGAAATAGGGCCAATGGTTACTGATTTTCAAACTAAAATTGTTAGAGAGCATCTAGAAGATGCTCTTAATAAAGGGGCCACGCTTCTAACTGGAAATGACTGGGATCGGACTTCTCGTTTTATTCCTCCTCTCATTTTAGAAGGAGTGACTAGAGATATGATTGTTTATAGCGAAGAAACTTTTGGGCCAATCATTCCCATTTATAAATTTAGTACTGAAAAAGAGGCCCTTGAAATGGCCAATGATTCAGATTACGGGCTATCAGCAAGTATTTGGTCTGAAGATATTGAAAAATGTAAAAGAGTGGCAAGAAATATTAAAACAGGAAATATATCAATAAATAACGTCATGTTAACTGAAGGAAATGCAAACCTTCCTTTTGGGGGGTGCAAGCTTAGTGGATTTGGGCGTTTTAAGGGTCTTGTCGGTTTTCACTCATTTACAATGTCTAAATCAGTTTTAATTGATAAGAATTCAAACCTTATAGAGTCCCATTGGTATCCTTACGATAATGAAAAACATAACCTTTTTAAAAAAATGATATCGTCACTTTATTCAGGAAATATTTGGGGCATAATAAAAGCTTTAATTTTTTCTATTAAATTAGAGAAGTATTCACAAAAAAATACCCCATCGAGGTAACTTATGAAGTTCTTAGTTCTTATATCACTTTTATTTTCTAGTGGCCTTTTTGCTCAAGAAGATTTTTTATCTCTAAATTCAACTGAAGCTCGAAATATTGTTAAGTCCAAAAAAACAATTAATGGTCAAACTGATTTTGTATTCAGAGATGGATATGGAAGAGAGGTTCATCTTAGAGGGACCAATATGACCGGAAATACTAAGCATCCTGAACTCAATCATTTGCCATTTAAAGATGTTCTTCAGTCAGAAAAGGAAGCTTCCATTTTTAAAATGACTACGGGTGGAAATTTTGTACGTTGGTTATTTGTATGGGAAGGCCCACACAAAGATGTTGATACAATAGATTATGATCACCTTGATCATCATATTGCCCAAATGAGAAGCTTTATGAAAAGAGGTGTTTTTATTCTTATCGATTTTCATCAAGACCTCTTTTCAAGACATATTAAGGATGGTTCTGATGGTGCCCCTAAGTATATTGTTCAAGGTATGAATGTCCCCCAAACTGGCTGTGGAAAAATATGTCCAACTTGGTCAGTGAACTACATCACTAATAAAGGAGTAAGACAATCCTTTGCTAAATTTTGGAAAAACGAAATTATTAGTACAAAGAAAGGACCGCGTGGGGTTCAAGACGAATTCTTTTATATGTTAGAAAAAACATTTTCCTACTTTAAAAAGAAATTTACTCCTGAAGAATTGAGTATGATTGTTGGTTTGGATCCAATGAATGAGCCAACTCATGGCTATTTCGATAGAGGCGAAAAATATAATGGTTGGGTTAATAATAAACTTTTTCCTTTTTACGAAAGAGCACGTGCTACTCTAGATAGTCTCGGTTTTGAAAATGTTTTTATTTTTGCTGAACCTGGAACCTTTTGGAATGTTCGTTTACCTCTTCTCTACGCTTTTATCAGACCTTCAGGGCCATTAAAACTTAATAAAATTCCAAAAGGTAACTGGGTTTTTAATGCTCATACTTATGATGAAGTAAGAGAGTCTTATGGGCTTTTTAAAGCAGAAAATGGTGTTTACTTAAAAGAAATGGAACTCGTTAGAGATGAAGCAAGAAAAATGGCCGCGCCCGCTGCCATTACAGAATTTGGAGCTTGGTTGCATTCAAAGAAAAAATGGGTTTTTGACCCGCATAGGCTCTTTAAGGCCAATTATCAGGCCATGGAAATGAGTATGAGTGGTAAGAAAAAAAATAGGCGTCCCGACTATTATACTCCTTTAGTCTCAAATACTTTTTGGGAGTGGAAAACAATGAGTGTTAATAAGAAGCTTGGTACAGGGGGAATTTCTAATAGTCATGAACATTATAAAAAATCTGGCGCTTTAATTATGGAAAGAGCTTATCCAAGACGAGTTGCCGGTGACCTTGTTAATTTTTTCTATAATGATTTAGGTAGAGATAGCTTTAAAGATAGAAGCATGGACTGGGTAAGTTTAAAACCACTTGATGATGGTGTAGAGTATTTTGCTGAGAATAAATTTGCATTTCTCACTTGGAAAGCAAAAGCTCTAGGAGCACCAACAGAAATTTTTCTACCCCGTCATTTTAATATTGAAAATACAGTCGTAATCACAAATGAAAGTCACAATACCAATATGTCACATAATCATATTCAAATAATTAATGACTATGAAGGTGGTGGACATAGAGTTTTTATTACTGATTCCTCTGAAAGTAGTGAGATGAATTTTGCCTTTATCGTTGAGCTAAAAGAAGGTGAAGTCTATACAGAGTCAAAACTAAGATGGTTTCAAACAAAGATCGCTGATCGACTTAAAAATGGAAAAAGTCCTCTCTATCTAAGAGGTAAAATAAAATTTGATAGAACAAGTTATCGTCTTAAACGATAACTAGTGAAGAAGGTTTGGGGCCAACCATTTTTTGGCCTCATCAACTTCAAGGCCTTTTCTTTTTGCATAATCCTCAAGCTGATCTTCTCCTATAGGGCCTAAATTATAATAATGTGTATCTTTATGAGACATGTAGTAGCCGCTAACTGAACTAGGAGGGGACATGGCAAAGCTTTCTGTTAATGTTATTCCAATGGATTCATCAGGAGACAACAGCTCCCAAATAAGACCTTTTTCTGTATGATCAGGGCAGGCAGGGTAACCAGGGGCCGGTCTTATCCCTCGGTACTTTCCTCTAATCAATTCTTCATTAGAAAAGTTTTCACTTTGACCATACCCTAATACTTCTCGAACCTTTTTATGAGTGTACTCTGCTAGTCCTTCTGCAATACGATCACCAAGGGCCTGTGCCAAAATGGCGTTATAATCATCGTTTTTTTCTTTGAACTGATTAGCATAGTTCTCAACTTCTTGGCCGGCGGTAACAGCAAAAAGACCAATATAATCCATAAGTCCACTTTCTATAGGTGCAATATAGTCACTTAGGCATTCGTAGACGGGGTTTTCTCCCTCTTTAATTTTTTGCTGTCTAAGAAAGTGAAGAGTTTTAATTATTTTTTTCTGATCGTTAGGGTCATAAAGAACGACATCTTCCTCTGTTGACTGAGCAGACCAAAAACCAATAGTTGATTTAGGTTTATAAATTTTAAGGTCTTTAATTCTCTCAAGCATTTTTTGAGCATCATCAAAAAGGGATTTGGCCTGTGAACCATATTGAGGGTTATCAAAAATTTTAGGATAGGTACCTTTTAACTCCCATGTCCAAAAAAATGGTGACCAATCAATAAAAGGAATAATTTCTTCTATAGGAATATCATTGGTCTCCAAACCAAGAAAACTTGGCCTAGCAATATCTTCTTTTTTCCAATCGATTTTCCTTTTTCTTTTCTTTGCTTCTTCAAAGGAAGTAAGTACTTTTCCACCCTTTGCGCGTTTTTCATGGGCCTCTCGAATACGAACTTGCTCTTGCCTTAGATTCATCAAATATACATCTTTCATATGATGGTTTAGGAGGTTAGAGCAAACACCTACAACTAAAGAGGCATCACCTACTCTAATAGTAGGGCCTTTGGTATAGTGAGGAGCAATTTTGATGGCCGTATGGGCCTTTGACGTTGTGGCACCACCAACAAGTAGCGGAACATTGAAATTTAGCCTCTCCATCTCCTTAGCAATATGAATCATCTCATCTAGGCTAGGAGTAATGAGACCACTCAGTCCAACAAAATCGGCTTCTTTTTCAACGGCCGTTTTTAAAATCTTTTCAGCTTGAACCATAACTCCCAGGTCTATGACTTCATAACCATTACATCCAAGAACAACTGAGACAATATTTTTACCAATGTCGTGAACATCACCTTTAACTGTGGCAATAACAAATGTACCTTGACCTCTTTTACTATCTAGACCCTCTTTTTCTTTTTCCATATAAGGCTCAAGATAGGCAACGGCCTTTTTCATAACTCGTGCACTCTTAACTACTTGGGGAAGAAACATTTTTCCCTCACCAAATAATTCTCCAACAACTTTCATTCCGGCCATAAGAGGGCCTTCAATTACTTTAAGCGGTATCTCTAGGTCTTTTCTAGCTTGCTCTGTATCTTCTTCAACATAGAGGTCTATTCCCTTGACCAGAGAATGAATTATCCTGTCTTGATACCCTTTCTCCCTCCATGAGAGATCTTCTTCAAGCTTTTTGCCTTTTAGGCCCTTAAATTGTTCAGCAAAGTCGATGAGGTTCTCGGTTGCCTCAGAGCTTCTATTAAGAAGAACATCCTCGACTCTAACTAAGAGCTTAGGATCAATCTCTTCATAGACTTCTAACATTCCTGCATTAACAATTCCCATATCAAGACCAGCTTTAATGGAGTGATATAAAAATGCAGAGTGCATGGCCTCTCTAACAACATTATTACCTCGAAATGAGAAACTTATGTTGCTCACACCACCTGATGTTAAGGCCCCTGGACATTGATTCTTAATTTCTCTGACGGCCTCGATGAAATTGACTGCGTAATTATTATGTTCATCCATCCCAGTGGCGACCGTTAGAATGTTAGCATCAAAAATAATATCATGAGGGTTGAAGTCGATAGTCATAAGAAGATCATAGGCCCTCTTACAAATTCTAATTTTTTCTTCAAGTTCAGCTGCTTGTCCATTCTCATCAAATGCCATGATGACAGCAGCAGCACCATATCGCTTGATCAACTTAGCCTGTTGTAAAAAATTTTCCTCGCCTTCTTTTAAAGATATTGAGTTAACAATTCCTTTACCTTGAATACATTGTAACCCTTGCTCTAATATTTCCCATTTAGAGCTATCAACCATGATGGGAAGTTTAGCAATATCAGGCTCTGAGGCCATGAGGTTGAGAAACCTTTTCATACAGCTTACACCATCAAGAAGACCATCATCAAAATTCACATCAATGATATTAGCTCCACCATGAACTTGACCACGAGCTACTTCAAGTGCTTCATTAAACTTTTCTTCTTTAATGAGGTTTTTAAATTTTATACTTCCAGCTACATTAGTTCTTTCACCAACTAATATAAAGGGATGAGGCGATTTGATTGTTAAAGGCTCCAACCCACTTAGAAAGGTTTGATCAAGAGGTTCTGGAATCTTTCTTGGCGGATATGAATGCAACTTATCCACCATCGCTTTAATGTGCTCAGGAGTAGTTCCACAACAACCACCAATTAAGTTTACAAATTTGTTTTCTACAAAATCAACGAGATATCCAGAAGTATCATTTGGCCCTTCATCATATCCCGTATCACTTAGAGGATTAGGAAGACCTGCATTAGGGTAACAACTAATATAGCAGTCAGCTGTATCGGATAAAGCTTTTATAAAAGGGCGCATTTCCTGGGCACCTAAAGCACAGTTGATTCCAACACTTAGTGGCCTTGAATGAGCAATAGAATACCAAAAGGCCTCAACTGTTTGACCAGACAGAGTTCTTCCTGATGCATCAGTAATGGTTACTGAAATCATTAAAGGGAGACGAATATTTTTCTCTTCTTCAAATTTTGAAATGGCAAAAAGGGCCGCCTTACAGTTGAGTGTATCGAATACAGTTTCAACAAGAAGAATATCAACCCCTCCTTCAACGAGGGCCTTAACTTGGTCGTAATAAGTCTCTACTAGTTGTTGAAAAGTGACTCTTCTTAGCCCAGGGTCATTAACATCAGGGGATAAGCTCGCAGTGACATTGGTAGGACCTATTGATCCCGCTACAAAAAGTGGCCTATCACTTTTTTTTTGAAACTCGTCAACGGCCTCTCTCGCAATTTTTGCTGATGCTAAATTAAGCTCATAAACACGATCTTGAAGTCCATAATCAGCTTGAGCAATTGAGGTCGTACTAAAAGTGTTTGTCGAAATAATATGGCTTCCGGCCTCTAGGTACTTTAGGTGAATTTCTTTAATAATCTCAGGTCTTGTTAGTGAGAGAAGGTCATTATTTCCTTTTAAAGATTTTTCATGGTCCTCAAAATGACCCTTTCTAAAATCCTCTTCTTCTAATTGGTGCTTTTGAATCATTGTTCCCATAGCACCATCAAGAAAAAGAATTTGTGAAGCAAGAAGTTTATTTAATTCATCAAGATGTTTAGAAGTCTTCATTTAACGCTTAATTCCTTTAAGTACCTGAAGAAGAGACTTCTCATCATTCATAATATAGAAGTGAAGAGATGGTACATTATGATCTAGAAGCTCTAGGCATTGACGAATAGACCACTCGATACCGATATCATAGGCCTTATCAGGACTTTCATTTATCTCATCAATAAGCTCATCGGGTATAGAGATGTGAAAAGACTTTGCTAGACTTTTAAGTTGCTTTGCATTTCGTATAATTTTAAGGCCGGGTATAATGGGGACCTCAATGCCTGCGCTTCTGCATAGATCAACAAAATCAAAATAGCATTTATTGTCAAAAAACATTTGAGTGACTATATAATCAGCCCCTTTATCAATTTTTTGTTTAAGGTATTTGATATCACTTCTTAAACTTGGTGCTTCAAAATGTTTTTCTGGATAGCCCGCCACTCCAATTCCAAAATCTAAAGTTTTTGAGTCTGCAAGCTCATTAAGAAAAATCCCTTCTTTCATATTGGCAACTTGCTCAACTAAGTCACAGGCATAATTATTGACCGACCTATCTTTAGAAACGCTTTTTTTATAGTTTAGACTGTCTCCTTTGAGGGCAAGGACATTCTTTACACCTAAGAAATTCAATTCAATTAACGCATCTTCTGTTTCTTCTTTTGTAAACCCATCGCACAGTAAATGGGCAACCGTATCAATGTTATATCTATTTTGAATAACACCGCATATTCCGATAGTTCCAGGTCTTTTTTTATAAATTTTTCTTTCAAGAGAGCCATCACCATTTTCATGGTAGTTTGCTACAGAGCTGTGGGCCGTTACATCAATCCAGCTTGGGTTATAATTAGATAACGCGTCAATAATGTCAGTAATGGCATTTATATTTTTACCTCGTTCAGGTGGTACAATTTCAATTGAGAGTAAAGTTTCTTTGGCATTTTCGATATGTTCTATAACTTTCATGGGATTCTCCGTCTGTACAATAGTAAAACATAGTTTTTACATTTCGTAAGTGAAAAAGCTTAGTTCTTGATTAGACCTTGAATTCTTTTAGAGGTTAAAAAAGCGTCATGAAAATACAATTATTATTTATAATGCTACTTATTTCTTCCAAAGCTTATCCTCTTCATAGAGAATGCTCTAAAACCCACGCTCGTACTGGAGCATGTGTGAGGCATAGGGTTATCGCAGAAGAGTCAGATATTAAGGTTCTTCATCATAAGATTGATCAAATCAATGATAAGTTAAAGCATTTAGAAAATAAACCTCATATTACTTTAGAAGAAATTTCAGCAATTAAGGCCGAAATAGAAGACTATGTTTTTATGGTTATTAAAAAATATGACGAGATTAATAATGATTAAATTAATTTTACTAATGATTATTTTTTCTTCTTGTGAAAAAAGTGAAGGAAATTTAAAAGAAGAAAAATCAGTATATCTTCCACCCTCTTTTTTTGAAGATAAAATAGACCTTTGTTCTTCTAAAGACTTCGATGTATTGATTAAAAAAAAGTGTAAAACCTTTCAAATTAAAGAATCATTTAAAAAAAATAAGGAAGAATTTTTTGAATCTCCTCTTTCTGAAGAACTTTACCTACCGCTTATTAAATTCTATTCCCTCGAGCTCTTTTATTTTCTCGATCAAAGTAGGCTTTTAGAAAAACTTGATGATAAGCAGATTTTTTTGATTGCACTTAAAGAGCAAAAAGATGATATTCTTCAATTTTTATTAGAAAAAAATGATTCTCTATATACTTTATTATTTAAAGAACTCGATTACTCTAAAATGAGATTTATTGATGAATCCTTTAAAAAAGGAACACTTTCGCCAATAAAAACGATACAAACTAAGGATGGACTAGAATTCCCTCTTCTTTGGTTAGCAAAAACACCTTATAAGAACTTTAATTATTCGGATCAAACTATTTTTAAAGAGTTAATTAGATTTGTAACGAAACAGGTTGATGATAATTTTCAATGGGAATTTAGTGATGAAAAAGGTAATAACCTGCTTCATCTTTGTGCCAACTCTGATAACGATATTCTAGGTTTTGAGATTTTAGAAAAAAATCCACACCTTCTAAGAAAATTTAATGAAAAAGGCAGAACACCATTACATGTAAGTCTCTACAAAAACTCAGAGCTTTTTTATGAAACTATAAAAGATAGGGTAAGAGCTGAAGACTTATTAGTAGAAGATTATTTTTCCGAATCTCCTATAGAACTCATGGTAAAACTTAGTCGTTTAAAATTCTTTGGTCTTATTTTTAATGATAATGAAAAGGAAGTTATAAAAGACTTTAAAGACATAAGAGAAAGAAATTTATTACACTTGGCCACAATTTATGGGCAAGTTCGTATGGCCTTTGAACTGGTTCGTATTGGAGTTGATCCCAAAAAGAAAGATAAGTTAGGACGCGATGCTAATTATTTTGCTATAGAAGGCGCTAAGCAACATCCTTATATGGCAAAAAAATTTGAAAAATTACTAAGGCTTTTTAAAATGGTAGAAGATCGAGGATATGACACATTGTCAGATGATGATGCTGATGCTTTATTGAAGGGATGAGTATGAAAGTCGTTTTATTGCATGATTGGTTAGTGGGCCATAGAGGAGGGGAGAGAGTTCTAGAGGCCCTTTGTGAGCTCTACCCTGAGGCACCAATCTACACTCTCATACACGAAAAAAACTCCACCTCTGCTTTAATTGAAAGTAAAAAAATAATTCCTTCATTTCTAAATAAAGTTCCCGGTATTTATAAGCACTATAGAAAATTCCTTCCTCTATTTCCCAAGGCAGCAGAGTCCTTACATATTGAGCAAGCCGACCTCGTTATCAGTAGCTCTCACTGTGTTATCAAGGGAGTTAAAAAACCATCTAAGGCAAAACATATATCTTATATACACAGTCCTATGAGATATATTTATGATCAGTTTGACGTTTATTTTGGAAAAAATGCTCCCATTTACCAGAGGATGGGTGCTAAGGTTTTTCGTGATTACTTAACAAATTGGGATCTTAATTCTAATGAGAATATTGACCTTTTAATTGCAAACTCCCGCTTTGTTCAACAAAGAATTAAAAATTATTATAAAAAAGACTCCACCGTCATTCATCCATTTGTTGATCTCAAAGACTTCAGTAATGTGAAGAATAAAAAAGAAGACTATTTCGTGATGGTTACCGCCTTCGCTCCTAACAAAAGAGTTGATTTGGCGATAGAAGCATTTAATAAACTTGGCCTTCCTTTAAGAATTATTGGTAGTGGTCAGCAAGAAGAAGAACTAAAGGCGATGTCTTCGGATAATATAAGCTTTCTAGGTAATGTCTCTAGAGAAGAGGTTATTAAAAATTTATCTGGAGCAAGGGCCCTTATCTTTCCCGGTGTTGAAGACTTTGGAATTACTCCCTTAGAGGCACTTGCCAGTGGAACTGCAGTTATTGCTTTTGGCAAAGGTGGAGTTCTTGAAACACTCAATGATGATGTGGCCGTATTTTTTAATGAAGCCTCCTCAGACTCCCTTATTGACGCAATTAAAAGGTTTGAGCTCAAAGATCTAGATCAACAGAATCTTATTCAAAGGGCCTATCAATTTTCTAAAGAATCTTTTCAAGAGAATATTAAAAATGTTGTCTCTCAAGTTATGGCTAATAAAGCATAAAAAAGAACTTAATTTAGGCTTCTTTTTTGGTGCATTATTTTCTTCATTGATTTTCAAATTTGTATTTTGGGATTTTAAAATGAAGTTTATAGAAAAAGAGAATAAAAAGGTTATTTCATCTTTTATGCGAAACGAAAACTGTAAGATAACCTTCAAATCAGATCACATTGAGGTAATCCATAAAAGACAATAGCGCCTAAAGCATGTAGAATGAAGCTATGACTAAAATAGAAAAAATTCATTATCAACTGGCCTTTGCTTCTCTAATGGTTTTTGCCATTGGAATTTTTACTTCGGTGAGCTTATCTGCGTTGGGACATATTCTTCTTATCTTTCCCGGCCTCTATTTTACTTATAAAAAAGCAAAAACCTCGTCCTACGAAAAGTCATTTTGGTTTCTTTGTCTATTGGTGCTTGTCATTTTAGCTTCTGTTTTATTTAACTTAGATATCGTAGAGCGACCTCTAAAGCATATGAGTAAGGCCAAGTACTTTATATTTGGGCTCCTCGGCTTTTTTGCTTATAAAGAAACTTTTAAAAATTACCTTACCGATAAACATAAAAAGATCTTACTTACGACTTTTATAATCTCTACGACTCTAGCATCTCTAAGTGGGATTATAGCTCTCTATTCAGGTTTTAATATTTTGAAATGGAAAGAAGCCTGTCATGCAACGAGGGCCTGTGGCGTTTATGGCATGTATATGACTTATGGATATGGGATAAGTCTATTTTGTATTCTTTTAACAGGGATGTTTTTAAGAAGAAAAGAAATAAAATTAATTTCAACTCCACTTCTAAGTATTGCTCTTATTGTCAATTTGGCCGGATTATATTTAAGTTACGCTAGAGGTGGACTCATAGGTTATCTTTTTGCTTTACCCTTTTTCTTTTTTAAAGAGCACAAAAAACTATTTGTCTCTAGTATGGTGGCCATCATCGTTGGCCTAGGATCACTTATAACTTTTAATCCCACCATAAATGAGATGTTTTTTAAAAGAGGAGGTTCTAATACTCAAAGGTTAGAATTTTTCGAGGCCGCTTACATGGCCTTTAGGGAAAGACCATTTTTAGGATATGGTTACAAAAACTTTGAGCCTCATGTAAAAGACATTAAGGAGCGTTACGAGATAGGAAGCGCTTATATGGCAGGTCATGCACATAATAACTACCTAGAGCATTTGGCCTCAACGGGAATTATAGGTCTTGTGGTTATGGCCCTTTTTCTTTTTTATTGGCTAAAAGAAATGTATGAAGGTGACGATGTATGGTCCCGCACAACATTTACTTTTATTATCAGCTTTTTGATATCAGGTCTTTTTCAATACACTTTTGGAGATGGAGAAAACCTTTTTCTTATTATGGGGCTTTACTCCCTTTCTCTTTGTCTTAAAGATTTTGAGAAAAATAGAGTTGTTGTCTAGATTGACTCTCATCAAGTTGAGATAAATACTCATAAAGATCTTTTGGCCCGTTGTAAAAAATCTTTTTATACTCATCTGCTAGAGTCTCTTTGGTGCGCATTCGCTGATAAACTCTTGCTAATTGATTTGTGCAAAACCCATGCTTTTTAAGGGTCGATTCAGTATGTTGAAAAAAATCAAAGAGCTTAGTCATTATATTTGGAGTATGAAGTCCATGCTTGGCCACTTGACCTAGTTCATATATTCTTGTGGATTTATCGGCTCTCCCTTTAAGGTCTTTATTTAGAATTAAAGATAAAACCATCAAAAAGTAAGCTTCGTAGTCATAGAGAGCAGGAGTCATATCAAAAAACTTAAATTCGAATCGATTATTTTCATCGGAGTGATATTCCACTGCAGGAGCAACGATACTTCGTTTATGGGTTCTCATACTAAGTCCGTCCCATAGCTGTCCATCAAAGAGAGGACTTGCACAACTTAGTGCCGTCAAGGCCGGAGCGTAGTAATTAACCATTTCGTCGAAGTCTTCTAGATCAAAGTCATTCAAAAGACGATTAGGAACGCTTACATTGATATCAGGACCATAAGTTGTCATAACTTGCATGGCCCATTGCCACCAATCATAGCGGCGCTTATTTTGAGGGCCTCGAAAGCTTTTAAGAGTAGGGTGATGAGAAAGGGCGATAAGATCAAGTTCTTTTTTATTTAACTCTTTTTTTATTCTCTTAAAGAGCTCTTTTTGTACGTATAAGCATTCTTCTATAGATGAGCAGACGGAAGTCCTAATTTCAATTCCTTTAGGTAACATATCACAGACATTATAATCTTTATCAACAAGCCCATAACCTTCCACAATGATAGGAGAGGATTTTTTCATCGGTGCCTCAATTTCGAGAACACTAAAGTCACCAGGAAGATCATTAAATTCAACTTTATCAATGATATTTTCAATTTCTTCAAAAGTTATATCGAGATAACTTAGACAATCTAAAGATTCTGAAGATGCAATAATGTACTCTGTTTCTAATCCAAACTTAAAAAGAGAATTATTGCTTTTCCTATTAGGAAAGGAGTCGTTGGGTGTTGTTGGTGTATCTATAAAGCTTGCTTTACTCATACTTTTTCCAAAGGGAAAAGGCCCCTTAAAGGGGCCTTCGTGTTAATTAGGTCTATAAGCTTCCCAGCCGTCTTTATAATCCCTTTCCCAGCGGAATTCAAAGATTGGTCTTAGTTTAATTTCCAAGAAATGGGCATCAAACTTTAGAAGCGGATAGAATGTAAATCTTACTCGTTTAAGATAAAGGTCTTGTTGTTTTTCAACACGTTTTTGCTCATTAAGGGCCTGATCCATTAAGCTTAGCTCTTTATCGAGGGCCTTGGCGATAACTTGAGGGGCCCTTTTCATACTGAATTCTTCTTCTATGATTTCAGCTTGAGAGGTACTACCAAAAACCAAAAGTGAGCTAAGAATTAAACTTTTTATATATTTCATCTTTATAATCTCCTAATTTCTTTTTACCAAAAAGAGTTCAACTGCAGCGATTCCTTCGATTCTGGCCATAGAAAGGTTCCCTCTTAAGTAGAGTTCCAGCTCTAATTCCAAAACGTTTAGATCAAAGTTAACCGTCTTACCTTTTTTAATTCTTCGATCGAGCCTTCTAAGAGCACCACGAGACCAAAAGGCCGCCATTTTAGTGGCCTTTTTTAGACCTTTACGGAAACTTTTCCTTGATCCTTCAAAAAGGGCCCTAGCGACTCTACTGTTTTCAAAAGATTTCTCACCATTTGAATCATAGGAGTACTTAACTCCATGCTCTTTTGCATAACTAAGATTTTTATCATCAGCATGACTTAGGATTGGAAAAGAATCTTGTAGAGGGATCTCTTGCTCATTAGACTTGTTAACGGGTAAAGGATCTCTTTTAAAAAAGAGACTACCCATCACCATACCTTTGGCAGAAGCAACGACAATTTTACCACTTGCAGAAAGACCAACACCGACTTTTATATAATCAAGTCCGTACGATCTATTTTTAAGAGTAAGAGGGTGAAGAGTTTCAAAATCTTTTGCCATAGCATAGATAAATCTCGCATTTTCAGACTTTACACCTTGACCAGTAAGAAGCTCTCTTACCCCATTGTTTTGAACTTTTCTTTGGGCCCTGTACCACTCAAGCCTTAGTCTAAAACCGGCCCCTACATTCATAAAAGGATAAACCTTTCCGCTGGCCTCAGCTTCAAGGTGAAGTTGGTATTTATATACCCACCAAGGTCTGTTGTGAGATGCTGAAGTAATAGAATTTACAATTTTTTGAAACTCTTTAGCGTGTTTGAGTAAGTTCTTTTTAAATTTAAATTTATCACTTACTTTTCCTGATTTAAAGGCCAGTTCAGCAAGAGGCTCTATTTTTTGAGAAAGATCATCACCGGTCATATCTTCTGATATTTTTAGAACAGGTTCTTCAAAAGATACCTCAGCTTTATCTTCTGTAGGAGCTGCCTTCGTCATATCATAAAATTTTTCTTGGAGCCTTTTTATAGATTCTTGTGTTCGAGTCCAAATAAACTCAACAGCCGTTTCACCTTTAAGTCCTACCACTCCCCAGGTACCAATGTTTTCTACGCCAATTTCTGTTTTTATACTTTGAAGAAACCATCTCTGTTTATTGCTTTTTTTCTCTTCTCTAACATCCATGGATTCAATCATTTCTGTTTTAGCATCAAGAATATTATCAAGTGTTTCATTAGCTTCAGAGAGATCGTTTGATTTATTAAAAGTCTCTTCGCTATCGGAGTACCACGACTCCGGAAGAGAGGCCTGTGCACTAAAAAGTGCAAATTGAGATATGATTAATAGTGCTATCAATTTCATCTTTTTTATCCTTAGTTAATCTGTGGTCTTGGTAGAGGTTGGAACCTAAGCTCTACGGCCGGTACAAACTCAAACTTATAAATAGGGCCAAACTCGGCCTCAAAGACAAACTCCATGCCAATGGTAACTCGTTTGAGTTTCCAGGGTTTATTTTGAGAATGTCTTTCAAGAACTTTATTTGATTCGTTGGTAATTTGATTCATTAAGGGAGAATATTTTTTTATATATTTTCCTTTAGGCATATACCTAACAATGCTATTTCCCTGTTCATCAAGTCCCAATACAGGGATGTCGTCTTTATTTTTCTTGTTTGCGCATGATGTCAATATCGTGGCAACAACAAAAAGTAGACTAATTCGCTTTAAAATCATTTGAAATCTCCTACATTTGTTATATGTTTCGTAAAAAAGTTTTATATATCAAACTTTGGTTGGTCAATAGAAATATGAAAATAAAAATTAGAATTATTCACGAATACTTGTCTTTGATTACTGCTCCGTATCTTTTTATAGTGATCCTTACCGGAGTTTTTCTACTTGTAAGAAATGATTTTAATTTTATTAAACCTAAACTAAAGCAAAGCTCATCTAAAGAAATAACGATTAGTCATCCTGAGGTTTTAAATTCTCTTTCATTAAAAAACTGGGATTCTATTTCTCACTATAGAGTTTATCCTTCTAAAGGACATATCCTTGTTAGATTTAAAGATGGACAGCAAGTTCAGCTTGACGGAAAAACAGGAGAAGTCCTTTCTCAAGGACAGCTCATGACTCCTCTTCTTATTAAACTACATGAAGGTAGTTTTTTTGGAGGAAAATTTGGGCGCTACTTCTTTTTGTTATTAGGATTGATGTTTTTAACTCTCTTTGGAACCGGAGTATATCTTCTTACTAAGAGTAAAATATTTAGTAAGCGTTCTTGTTAATAAAGCCTTTCCAAAAAGTTAAAAAAAGAATTTTTATATCCATCCACAAAGACCAGTTCTTTATATAAAAATTATCAAACTCAATTCTTTTCTTTATAGATGTATCTCCTCTCCATCCATTAATTTGGGCCCAGCCCGTTATTCCGGCCTTCATTTTATGTCTTAGCATATAACCAGGGATTTCCTCTCTAAATTTTCTAACAAAGAAAGGGCGCTCTGGACGAGGACCTACAAGACTCATATTACCAATTAAGACATTATAGAGTTGAGGAAGCTCATCAATAGAAGTTTTTCTTATAAAGGAACCAAGTCTCGTTTTTCGAGGGTCATCTTTAGTTGTCCAAGTCGTTTTATCTTCATTATCAGTCACTCTCATACTTCTAAACTTCCACATCATAAATGCTTTACCATCAAGGCCCATTCTTTCTTGCCCATAAAATATAGGCCCTTTTGATGTAAGTTTAACTAAGCATCCAATCAGAATGAGTAAAGGAGAGAGTATAATGAGCCCAACGAGACCACCTATAATATCAATAACCCTTTTAAATAGCATTGCGGGGCCATTAAATTTTGGATGATTGATTGTCATAAGAGGAATTCCGGCAAAATCCTCTATACTATGACCTATAAAACTCAAAGTTAAATCAGGTAAGACTTGAATGGGTCTAAGGCTATCATAATGAATGCGAATAATATCATCTACTTTATGAGAGTCCTTAGAGGGATATCCTACAACAATTGCATCAGGATTATGGGCGGAAAAAGCTTCATCGAGAGTTATATTGAGAGAGGCAATATTATACTTTTGGGGAAGTTCACCACCATCTATCCATCCACAAAACTTGATACCACTATCTTTAAATTTTAAAACAGTTTTTACATATTCTTCAGATTGAGTTCCATTACCAATAATAAGAATGTGCCTCAGATTCATCCCTTTTTGCCTTAGATAGCGGAGATAATTACGGATAAGGATTCTGAGCAAGGTGAGAGCGAAACTTGAAAGGAGAAAATAAACAATGATGGTAAGTCTCGATACTCTATCTCCAGCAAAAAAATAAAGAATAACAATGAGACTTAAAACACTTAGAGCATTGGCATAAAAAACAGTTGTTATTTCATTGAACTTATTAGTGAAGCGTTGAGAGCGATAGAGGTTCATCTTATAAAAGAAATAAACGGTGAGCCCCATAACTAAAAAAGTAAGTTTATAGAAAAGAGTTTCTAGTCCAGTCTGTCCACTTGGAAGGTATTCAAAGCGGATATGGTAGGCCGCTAACCAACAGATACCTGCGCATACCGCGTCAGAAACCTTTTGAAAATGTCCAAATAGCTTTTCGTTATTTTTTAACATCGGTTTCAATATACATAGGAGAAGAAGAAATTCATAGATTTATGCAATAGGTCTATCCAGAGTTTTATCAGAAGTTGCATTTTTTATTACTCTTAGGAGCTCATCGCGTCCAAAAGGTTTATGGAGGAGATGAACTCGCCCATTTTTTTGAGCAGAAAGATCACCTCCCATCAAAATGAAGGGAGTGCTATCTTTATTGTTTTTTAAATAATGAAGAATACTCACCCCATCACCATCAGGCATTTGATAATCAGAAATAATGAGAGAAAAATTTTCATTATTAAGATGATCAATAGCCTCTATTCCACAACTGGCCGTAAATATATTTTCAAATTTTAGATGAGTTTCAAGATAGAGTTCAATAAGTTCTATGATTTCAGGAGAGTCATCAACTATTAATATATTTTTCATAGTTAAAGATTAGCAATGAAATGAATCTTTTAGAAGAAGTTGATCTTTTTTCCCCCATAATTCATTAATCCAAATCTTAAATTCACTATATTGAGCAATTTGAGGAACATTAATCACTTTTGCATAACATCTTATTTTAAGACGACCAGTAAGAAAGTAGTAAAAAGGTCTCGGAGATTTATCATAAGAAAAAGTGAGATCAATAATTTTAGAAATACCTAGGTTTGAATTTAAAACAACCCAAGCTCCTCCAGCTTTTGGGTTAAGGAGCTTTTTAAAACGGCTATTTTTCATTTTATGAGGCCTTTTTCTCGTACCTTCAGCAAAAATAAGAATGGAGGAGAAAATACCTTTTTGTACTTTAATAAGTCCTTTTATGGCCTCGTGATCATCTTTGTTAGAGTTCTTGTTTCCCTTCATGGAGCCTCGATTTAAAAAAGGAGAATCAATGGCCCAACATAAAAAGCCAAGAGGAAGAAAATAAAGAAGCTCCTTTTTTACGAGAAACTTTGGAGGAGGAACAGACCTTTGTAAGACAATTTGGAGGGCCATAGTATCAACCCATGTTTGATGATTGGAGAGAACGAGGTAGTTATTATCGAATTTTAAACTTTCTTTTTGAGGAAACTCTACTTCGATTTGGTTTTTTAAAACTTTAAAAAAATACCAATAGTTAAAATCAACAGCAAGTTGATAACAACGATAGCTTAAAGAAATAAAAAGGCTTTTACCAAAAGGAAGAATACGAAGAAGCTTTAACGTTGTTATAGGAATTGCACAGATGAAAAGAGCAAGACTTTCAATGATAAATGAGAAAAAAAACAAAAAAATCATACTTGATAATTTAAAAGGCCCTCTTCATTGAGGGCCCTATTATTCTATCTCAAAAGATATTCTTCAATCAACTCTCTCATTTGTTCTCTTGAAACGCCGTTTACTTGAGCAGCATTTTCAAGGATTTCTTCAGTTGAGCTCATATCAGCAACCTCAATATCACTAAGAGCACTTTCTACTTTATTGTAGTTAACTCCAAGTAATTTCTGAGCAAATAGATCTTTGTCAGCTTGAGTCATAGCTCTGGACTTACTTAGTTTATTCCAATGTGAGGTCAACTCTGCAACTTCAAGACTTCTTTCGGTACTAAAACCAAATTGAGTTTGAATTTTTTCGGCCATGTTATTAATTTTGATTTCTTCAGTAACGGCCCCAGCAAATTCTAAGTCTTTGCTGCTAGCAGATGTTTCTTCATAAAGACGACCAAGTGGTCCTCTATAGTAACCATCTCCAACGTAATCAACTTCAAATCTTTTTGCTAGATAATATTCATACTTGCTGTAACGATCTGAATTACCCCAAAACCAATAACGGGTATGCTTTAAAGCATAAAAAGTGTCACCCTCTTTAAGAATGATGTATCCGCTCACGCGAGTAGGATCTTTTACTAGAGTTACTAAGTTAGCACTCTCAGCATTTATTCCGTTTACAAATCTTTCTGCTGCTGTACCTTTGCAACCTTGGGCAATAACAGCAAAAGAAAGAATGAGAAGTATATTAATTAATTTTTTCATTTTTTTCTCCTATAGATCCATAAGATCATTAACAATTGATCTCATATGTTCTGGTGAAATTTCATTAAAGTCAGCGGCCTTTTCAATAACTGTATTGAGTTCATCCATTTGTCCCTCTTGGTATTTAACCATTGCGGATTCAAGATTTTTATAAGGAAGTCCAAAGGCCTTTTTAGAAAAGGCATTAAGGTCTTGAGCTGTCATTTCTCTTTTGCTTCTTGCTTTTTCCCAGGCAGTTGTTAATGAGGCCATGGCCTGTGCTCTTTGATCATTAAGACCTAATTCAAGAGCATAGAACTCCACCATATGTTCTTTTTTAAGCTTTTCTCCAAAAGCAGCAAGTTGCTCTAGATCTTTTGATGAAGCATTATGAGTTTCATAAAGGTTTGTTCCATCAGTGTAGTAACCATTACCTGCATAGGTAACGTTAACTCTATTATTAATATAGTAATCGTAAGTGTTACTACCGCTGTAACTCATATCAATAGCGTAGAATAATCCATCAGTATCTTTTACGATGATATTATTTTTTACTCTAGTAGGGTCTTTGACTAACTCTACTGTTGTTGGGCCTTCATTGATTCTTTTGACAAAACGTTGGGCCTTGGTGCAGGCACCGATCAAAAGAGTAATGAGAGCGACAAAAATTAGATTTTTCATTTTTCCTCCCAAAATTATTAACAGGAGGTGTTTAACACGACGGATTTAGATGTCATGACGCAAGTTGCTATGCTATGCCCATATCTTTAGCCTTATTCATTAAGCTCTCACGTTCTTTAGGATCCATATTCATAACCCTATTTTTAATTTCTTCCTGTTGTTCAGGACTCATTTTGGCCATCATTTCTTGCGCCATTTTCATAAGCTCATCAGGGTCTTTTCCATTCATCATTTCCGCTAAGTGCTCAAAATTAGGCATTGTTTCTTGAGAAAAGATGATTCTATCGCCTTGTTTTGTGTGAGAAATACCTTTTTGGGAGAGCTCTTCAAGGACTTTATTAAAGTTTAATTCTTTCTGATCCGCAATCTCATACATTTTCTCAAGAGGAAGAGCGACTCGTTTATGGGGAAAACCATTGCTTTCAAGGTTTTTTATAATTGTGTTGATAAACTCTTCCATTTTTCCTCCTAATTTAAATTCATGCGGATTATAGGGAGAGCTTGGTCAACTGGCAAACGACTTCTAAGCCTTGAATTTCATGTGGTTTTCCGATCTAATAGAGGTTATGAAATGGCTTCTTTCTCTTCACCCCAAACTTTTTTTCATCATAAGTAAGAACCTTCTCTCTAGGCCAGGTCGTTTTAAAATAAATGATAAAGATCATGAATTTTTATCCACGGCCGAGACCATAAAATTACAAATTTCCACGATTAATCGAGCTGCCATTCTAAAAAAATGGGGAGAAGGAAAAAAAGTTCTTGTGATTCATGGATGGGCCGGAAGAGGAATTCAGCTAAAAGAGCATATTAAAAAACTTAAAGATCATGGACATGAAGTTACTATGCTTGATTTTCCGGCGCACGGAGAGGCCCCAGGAAAGGCCACAAGTGTATTTGAATTTATCCATACTTTAAAAAAAGTTATTTCAGAAAACTCATTTGACGCTTTTATTGCTCATAGTGTGGGTTGTGCTGCTCTTTTAGGGAGTCTTAGTTCAGACTCAGAGACGCCATTAGTTCTTTTTGCTCCTCATTATGATCTCTATGAAAGCTTAACAAAAATGATGAGAAAACATGGATTAAAAAATGACTTTATAGAAAAAGTATTAAGGCTTTATGAAGATCATTATCAAATTTCATTTGATTCTTTTAACCCTAAAAACATAGCACCTATTTATAAGGGTAAAGTACTTATTTACCACGATGAAGAAGATGGTGCTTTACCATCAACTCATTCCCAAAAATTATCTGATGCCTTTGCTGATGCTCAATATATAGAAACAAAAGGCTTAGGACATAATCGAATTTTAAAAGATGAGAAAATTGTAGAAGAGGTTTTTAGATTTATAGAGGAGGGCACTAAGGCCCTCCTTAAAAAAAATTAAAACTGAGAAGCTTCAGTTGATTCTGTGTAGGCCAAAGTAGAAGATTGTCCACCACTAACAGCTTGAGAAACAAAGTCAAAGTAACCAGTCCCAACTTCTCTTTGGTGCTTGGTTGCAGTGTAACCTATTTCTTCTGAACTAAATTCAGATTCTTGTAATTTAGAGTAAGCACTCATTCCTCTTTCTCTATAATCACTAGCAAGAGTGAACATAGAATGGTTTAGAGCATGAAAACCAGCAAGAGTTACAAATTGAAATTTATATCCCATGGCCCCTAATTCTTTTTGGAACTTGGCAATAGTTTGCGCATCAAGTTTTCTTTTCCAGTTAAAAGAAGGAGAGCAGTTATAAGCAAGTAGCTTATTAGGATATTGCTCACGAACTTTATCAGAGAATTTTTTTGCTTGCTCTAAATCTGGAGTACCTGTTTCACACCAAAGAAGATCAGCATAAGGAGCATAAGCTATAGCTCTATCAATAGCTGTATCTGTTCCATTGATAATATTAAAGAAACCTTCAGGAGTTCTTTCCTTACTCTTGATATGTTTATGATCAACAGGATCGATATCACTTGTTAAGAGTTTTGCACTCTCGGCATCTGTTCTTGCTATGAGAACTGTTGGAACTCCTAAAACATCTGAAGCAAGTCTTGCTGATGTTAGAGTCTTAATAAATTGAGCAGTAGGAATAAGAACCTTTCCACCAAGGTGTCCACACTTTTTCTCAGAAGCAAGTTGATCTTCAAAATGAACACCACCAGCTCCGGCCTCAATCATTGATTTCATAAGTTCAAAAGCATTAAGTGCTCCACCAAAACCAGCTTCAGCATCGGCAACAATAGGAACAAGCCAGTCAGTTTTTCCGCAATTACCTTCTGCTGTTTCGATTTGATCACTTCTTCTTAAAGAATTATTAATCCTTCTCACAACATCGGGAACACTATTAGCAGGATAGAGAGATTGATCAGGATACATTTGTCCTGAAAGGTTAGCATCAGCTGCTGTTTGCCATCCACTAAGATAAATAGCTTTAAGTCCGGCCTTTACACATTGAACAGCTTGGTTTCCTGTAAGACAACCTAGAGAGTTAACATAAGGAAGAGTATTAATATTGGCCCAGAGCTTATCAGCTGCCATTTCAGCTATAGAATATTTTATATCATAGCTTCCTCTAAGCTTTACAACTTCTTCTCCAGAGTAATTTCTCTTAATACCACTCCATCTCGGGTTTTCACTCCATTGTTTTTCTAATTCCTTGGCGGTTTTCATTCTATTCCTTTTGTTATTAAACAGTTAAAAAATCTCTTAATTCTTTTTCTAGAAATATAACTTGGGCATCGTCTTTTGCTTTAACAAATTCTTTTTGCAGAGAAGGGTCTTTGATTTCTTCAAGAATTTTACTTAGTTCTAAATCGAATACTTTGGAAACAAGCTCTTTGGTAACTTTTTCACCACTATCAAGAACAACTTGGTTTTTTAGCCATTGCCAGGTTTGAGCACGAGAAATTTCTAGTGTTGCAAGATCTTCCATAAGACCATCCCATGCTACACATCCAACTCCATTATTCCAGCCTTGCATATAGGCAATACCAACTCTGATATTGGTAGATAAACCATCCATGGTTTTAGGTCCTTCACCATCCATGATAAGATCTGGTGTTTTTGAAAACGTATCTAGTTTCTTATCAAGTTGATTATCATGTTTAAAGGCGGACATGGCCGTTTTAATAAAGTAGGGGTGAGAAACCCAGCATCCATCATGACCGATGTTGGCCTCATTATTTTTATCCGCTGCAACTTTGGCTTCTTGTTTTTGTCTTAGTTCAGGAGTTTTACCCGGAGTAAAAGCACTCATACCACCAATAGCGAATGCTCCTCTTTCATGACATATTTTTATAAGTCTCTTGGCGTAATTATCCATCCAATACTTACTCATATTAATAGTCGCTCTATCAGGTGCGATACGATCAGGATGATTTCTTAGACATTTAATATCCGAAAAGATTTTATCCCATCTTCCTACATTTAGACCGACAGCATGATCTCTAAGTTCGTAAAGGATTTCTTCAATTTGAAAGGCCGCTGGAAGAGTTTCGATGAGAAATGTGGCCCGTAAGCTGGCCCTATCTAACTTCAATTCGTCTTCAATAGCGCTAAAAACGTCATTCCACCATCTTGCTTCAAGGTGATGTTCACATTTAGGAACATAAAACTTAGGCGTTATCCCATTTTTAATTTGATAACGGGCATTTTGACAGGCCACAACGGCCAAGTCCATTAGACCTGCAGAAACATTTTCCCCGTTAACCTTATAGTGAGTTTCATTCATGTGAAGACCACGAACACGAACCATCACTTTGGCCATATCATCTTTATTAAGTTTGTAGTGCTTAGGGTTTGGCCCTTCTTTCACATACTCGAGCTCACCACGAACAGCGCCATAAACATTTTTATAACCATTTAGTACGTTGTTCCAGCTAGGCATCATGCTATCTTCAAAATCAAGCATTGCTGTATCAGCTCGGTTCCCATCAGCAGTACGGTTAAGCATATTAATGACCATTTTTGGATCATTAACAGGCCCAGTTATTTCAACTCTTCTACAAAGAAGATCTTTAGGTATCGGAGTAATTTTCCAATCACCTTTTACCATAACTGATTCTTGATCAAGGTAATGAGGTGTTTCACCTGCATCCCATTTTTTATAACGCTCTTTTCTTTGAGCTAAAAGTTGTTGTCGTCTTGTTTCAAAACTTGAATGAAGTTTAGAGATTAAGGACGAGGTTTCGTTATCAAAAAGAGTAGTCGGGTCTTTATGGAAAGATTCCGTTTCCATTTGAATCCTTTGATGAAATTTATGTCTCTATTATCGGGATGAGGAATTGTCACTGTCAAGCGAATTTTCGCTATAGGCGTAATTCATGATCTGGTCCTACACTAAGAGTTAAGACTTCACCAAAGGGAACTTTTATCTTTAAAATGTCATGGAGGTTTTTATTTTGACTAATACCTTTAAGTATTCTGATAGGACCAGCATGGGCGACAATGATAGAACTTGAGTTTTGCTTAATCAGAACACTATCATAAAAATCTTTTACCCTATCATAAAGTTGTTTAAATGATTCGCCTTTCGGAGGGCAAACATTAACGTAGTCACCGTACCATGGATTAATTTCTTCTTTAGGAATATCGTCCCATCTTTTTAATTCCCATTCACCAAAATTAATTTCTTTTAACCGCGCGTCTATAGATATGGAATGACTTAAGTGATGAGCTAATTTTAAACATCTTTCAAGTGGACTTGTATAAACTGCGATACCAGTTTTTGGAAGATTGGCCTTTATAAAAGAAAATTCTTTTTCGAAATTAGGATTAAGTTCAATATCTGTTTGCCCATAGCAAATACCAGGTTCAATTTTTGGTTTGGTATGTCTGATAAGGTAATGATTAATCATAAAAATGCCATAGTTAAAAGTAAGGAGATCTCCATTATTTGTTGAGCAGCACCAATAACATCGCCTGTGATACCACCAAGCATAGACTTCATTTTCCATCTAAAAAGTAAAAGTATCAAGAAAGAAGGAATAACTATTAACATTTCTGAAAGTGAGAGGAAGTAAAGCATAACAAAAGCAAAAGGAATCAGATTAATAATGAGACCACTTAAGTTGAAGTTATTAACGAGGTCACCCGTTTTTGAGACTGCAGCAATATTTCTATTACCGTAAATAAGAAAACAAGTCAGGGAGCGAGAAAGGACATAAACAATAATGAGAGACCTCGCAAACTCTTGGGGGCCAATTTCACGATAGAGGAGAATCTTTAGTATAAAGCTTCCCATAAGTGCAAGGACTCCATAGGTTCCAACATGAGGGTCTTTGCTAATTTCGAGAAAGTGACTTCGGCTTCTAGCAGCGGAAGCGTCAAAAAAATCGGCAAGTCCATCTTCATGGAGAGCACCTGTTAAAATGAGAGAAAGAATGAGTATAAGGGTAATGACGAGTTCAAAATGAAAGAAGGGAAGAATTGTCTGACCAATTGCCCCAAGGAGAACTCCTAAAATTAGGCCCATAAAACTGAAATAATTGAGAATTAATGAAGGCCGTCTTAGGATTGGCAGTGTCCATGGCAGAGGAAGTCTGGTAAAAAAGACCAGTGCATGCAACAGAGCAATAAGATGATTTTTCATAAAGAACATCTTACTAAAGGACAAGAATATGGCAAAGACAAAAGGACTCATTCTCGTTAATACCGGTGATGGAAAGGGTAAAACGACAGCAGCATTTGGAACTTTGTTTCGTGCGTTAGGACGAGACTGGAAGTGTGCAGTAGTTCGTTTTATTAAGGGTAAGTGGCAAACAGGTGAGGGTATGATGGCAGAAAGAATTCCTGAGCTTGAGTTTCATACTTGTGGAAGAGGTTTTACATGGGAAAGTGATAACCTTGATAAAGATAAAGAAACGGCACAAGAAGGATGGGAAAAAGCAAAAAAGTTTATTAATGACCCTTCTTTTCAACTCATTATATTAGATGAACTTACTTACACTATTAATTATAACTTTCTCGATAAAGAAGATGTTCTAGAAACTCTTCGTAATAAACCAGAAAACCAACATATCATTATTACAGGAAGAGATTGTCCTCCTGAGATTATTGATATGGCCGATCTTGTGACTGAAATGAAAATGGTTAAGCATCCTTATGAAAAAGGGATTATGGCCCAAAAAGGGATTGAGTTTTAACTTTTATAGTAAGCCGGCGAAGTTCTCTTCTTTTTCTAAACTTTATATGTGAGAGCAATAAAAAAAATAATAATAAATAGAAAAATAAGGCTGGTTAAATAGACTGTTTTAATGGCTTCTGAGATCTTTTCTTTACTAAGTTTATGTATAGGATTTCCCATATAAACTCTAAAGCTTTCATATCCTTCATAATAGTTCATTCCCCCTAATCGAACTCCAAGACCTCCGGCCATGGCCGCCTCACTTAGGCCGCTATTAGGAGAGGGGTGTTTTTTACCATCTCGAAGTAAAACCTTAAAAGACTCTCTTTTCATTTTACTAGAAAGAGAAATAAGAGGGGCAGTTATTCTTGCAGGTATAAAATTGAAAAGATCATCAACTCTTGCTGCGAATTTTCCAAACTTTTCAAAGCGTTCATTTCGATGTCCCCATAAACTATCTAGGGTATTAACTGCTTTATAAAGAAAAGCTCCGTAGGGCCCAGCAATAAAAGAATAAAATAAAGGGGCCGTGATACCATCAACGCTATTTTCAGCGACAGTTTCAATGACACCACGACAAATTTCTTCTTCGTTAAGGTTCTGCGTTTTTCTTCCTACAATATATCCAAGCTTCACTCGGGCCAGTTCAATATCTCCTTGTTCAAGAGCTCTTAAAACTGCTTTGGCATGTTCATCAAGGCTTTTAAGAGCAAAACAAGTGTAGAGAAGAAGAATATCTACAATCATAAGAAGTGAAGAGGGAGTTAACCAACGAATGACTGCTACAAAAGAGATCACAGTAACGTAAACGAATAAAGCACTTAAAGCACCTTTAAATAAAG
>JAURDE010000245.1 GCA_030828105.1 Bdellovibrionota bacterium
AATAAACAAATAAAGCTTCGGCTTTGTTTAGATGAAACTTCATCAAGAAAAGATGTATTTTTAAGATTAAGAGAACTAAGAAACAATTGGTAAAAATATAAGGAGAAACTATGCCTCTACCAGAAATAGGAAAAATGCCACCCGCATTTAGCTTAAAAAACCAAAAGGGAAAAACTATTAAGTTAAGAGATTTCAAAAATAAAAAGAATGTGGTGCTTTACTTTTATCCAAAGGCCATGACGCCTGGATGTACTGTCCAAGCATGTGCAATTAGAGATAGTAAGTCTGCTTTTTCGAAAGCTAAAACGGTTGTGTTGGGAGTGTCTATTGACTCAGAAGAGAGGCTTCAAAAGTTTGAAGATAAGCAGGAACTTAATTTCGATCTACTCAGTGATGAAGACCATGCTATTGCGAGTAAATATGGTGTGTGGGGAAAGAAAAAGTTTATGGGAAGAGAGTTTATGGGCCTTAAGCGTACCACGTTTATCATTGGCAAAGACGGTAAACTTAAGCACATTATGGAAAAGGTAAATACTAAAACCCATCATGATGATGTTTTAGATTGGATATCTGATAATCTTTAATTAAAATATTCTTCGATTTTTTCTTGGTTTTCAGGTGTTCCTATATATAGGAACACCATTCCTTTTTCGATTTTAACTTTTGGGCCAGGGTTATATTCAAAATTTTCTGCGTTCTCTTTTTTTATGGCCAATAGGTTTATCCCACAATGTTTATGGAGGCTAACTTCTTCAATATTTTTTCCTATATGTTTAGATTCACCTGTTATTTGAAATTCACTTATCCGCATTCTTTTATCTGTTCCTCTTAGCATAGTGTCGAGAAAGCTAACAACATTTGGACGAAGGATTTCTGAGGCCATTCTCATACCACCGATGAAATTAGGTGAAACAACGTAGTCGGCACCTGCAGTCATAAGCTTTTCTCTCATGGTAATATCAATCGATCTGGAGACTATTTTAAGATGGGGATTTTTAATCCTTGCAGTTAAGGTGAGAAAGAGGTTGTCTTTGTCATTAGATAAGGCGACCACAAGACCTTTTGCTTTATGGATATTTGATCTTTCAAGGGTTTCATCACTTGTGGCATCTCCTTTAATTGCTAAGACGTTTTTAAACTCTAGCCGAACATTATTAATAAGCTCTTCGGATATATCAATGACAACAAATGGTACTCCAAGTGTATGCATTTCTCTTATGATGTGAATGCCTGTTTGCCCAGCACCACAAATAATATAATGGTTATCCATTTTACTTATCCTCCTCAACAATGTTCTCAAGAGAAACAACTTATCTATTTTTCCTTCCACAAAGTAGGCCGTAATTGTTGATACAGAATATAGCACTACTCCTAAACCCATAAGCATGACGATCATTGAAAAAATCAGAGCAATGGGTTCATTTTGCATCTGAAATAAGTCAGTATAGCCAACAGTGGAGAGTGTTATCACTGTCATATAGAGGAGGTTTGAAATACTTTGTTCAGGGTATATAAAATGATAGCCAATGAGGCCAAAGGTCAATGCAAATAATAAAAGAAGGAAGTGGAGTCTTAAGTTTTTCCAAATTTGAACAAATTCTTCCATAAAGTGCGCATTTCCCTTTCTTTTCAATATAAAAGAAAGATGAAAATTATGATATTGAGACTAATTTGCCTGACTATAATTGGGCTTCCCTTCGAACTAAGATCCTCTATTTTAGAGGTACGATTCCAAAATTTATATAACTTAAGTCCGCTTAAGGATATTGAAAGGGTTAAATTAATTAGGAAACAGGATAACTCAGGAATATCTATTTTCGCTTTTTCAGAGTTGATGAGTAAGCATGATGAACATTTACTGCTTCAAAGCTTAGGTGGTGACCTTCTAATTAGAAGCAAAAAGTCTTTCCAATCTTTAGGTGTCATTATCAAAGGAGTTAAGTTTTTAGAACAAATAAAGGTTTGGGAGTTAGATGAAGGGTATAAACGACCTATCCTAATGTTAGAAATATTATTAAAAACTAAGAAGAAAATTCATGTTTTTGTAAACCATTGGCCTAGTCAGAGATGGAAGTCAAAAAAACGAATACTTTACTTAAAAAAAATAAAAAAAAT
>JAURDE010000041.1 GCA_030828105.1 Bdellovibrionota bacterium
CATTTCTTATAAATTCACCTTTTTTAACCTCGGCCTGTCTAAAAATAGAATAATCCCCCTCCACGGATATTAAAATCTTTTCAAGAGGAAAATAAGGAGTATCTAATAGTACGAATGGCAACAAAGACAACTTAGTTTTAGGAAGAATTTGAACCAATGATTTATCAAACTGTCTTGAGTCATCCACCAAGATATTCTTATTATAAAAGCCTTGAGTAGAGATTACTGAATAGGGTGTTCTCCAATCGAGATAAGCTGTTCGCAGTATTTCACTCCCTTCTAAGTAATTATCGGTATAGAAAGAGTAATCTCGAACCATATCTAGGTCTCTGAGGTCATTAATAAAAATATGAGTATTAAGGTAATGTCCAAAAATATTATGAGTTTCTAGAACAGAAAAATGACGAGCATAGTGTTTACCACTTACCTCGTAATCATATTTACCAGGTAAATATATCCTATCAAATGCTTGAACCGAGTTAAATTCTAACCATTTTTTCTCACCAAACATTTGGCGAAATTCAAACTCATTGCCTAAGCCCCTATCGCCGAGAAAGGATGGTGACAAAGTTAAATCATTATAGTCGCTAATGGCCCAAAACCAAGGCTGTTTGACTCGAAGTCCCTCCTCAAAGTCAATTCCGAAGCTAGGAAACAAAAGACCCGTCTCTCTTTTTTTCTTGATAGGAAAAACAATGTAAGGGAAATAAAAAAAGACCACGCCTTTTGATTTAAAATAAGCATTTTTAATTCTTACGTATTCACCCAGCGTGATGTGTATATCTCTTCCAAAAATTGACCATGACTCAGGACAGTCGAGGCAAGTCGAGTATTCTGCATCAGTTGCGATAATATTCTTTTTATCCTTACGTACAATTTTTTTTCCTAAAACTGTATAATTCTCACCTTTAATCCTTGCGTTTTTTATAGTCAAAGCTTGGGTTTTAAAATTAAAACTCATCTCTGTACCATAAACTGTCATCTCAGGCCCTATGTAGCGTACATTACCTACAACTTTAACCTCTCCTGTTTCGAAAGAGACCATGGCCCTTTGGCCATAAAGAGCCTTATCATAGTGTGTTATAATAACATTACCAATAGCTTCAAAGCTTTTATCTTTTGTTCTTCTAAAGGCCTTATCCGAAAGAACTTGGATTTGGTCGCCGATATTAAACTTAATTTGATTTTGTTTGGTCTGAGAAGTAGCGCTTAAGCTCACCAATAAAGTAATAAGAACCAAGAACCAAAATTTTTTCTGGATTATCTGGGTATTGGAAACAATTCCTAAAATCGGGTATTTTAAAAACCTCGATGTTGCCAAAGGTTGGTAACTCCTTTAACTCTTTCCAGTCCATGGCCTTAGGATGATCAAAGCTTGTTAACTTGATTGATCCAAACAGTGATCTTTCTTTCATCAAGCATTTCAAACTTGCCACTATATCTTCTAAAGGCCTTTTTGAAAAAGAGAGAACAATCGTATCATATTTTTTCCAATCATCTTCTCTATTTTTATGTAAATACTCAATAAGCTTTCTAAAACCATCTAAATTATGGGCCCCAACAAATTCGATCTCTTTGGAGCCGAAAGTCATTTTTTCTCTTCTGGCCTTAAAATATTTAGGAATAAGATCAATTCTATTAAGATCAATACCACTTAAATTATTATTTTCAAGCAAATGACTTAAAGCAAGGGCCAGCACTCTATTGATATCAGGGTAGGACGTATCGGGGGATAGAACTCCTTCTCTAATAAGATCATAATGAAATATCTTATTTTGTTGGCAGTATTGATCAGCTAGCTCTGATAAATATTTGAGCTGAAAGCAGCTTACAAGAGGTTTTGATTCTCTTGTAATACCGATTTTTTCTAATAATATTTTTTTATAAGAGTTTCCTAAAATGGCCTGGTGATCGCGAGATATGGATGTTATGCAAGATAAATCGGCATCAAAATAGTTTACAGCATCTAAGCGCCCTCCAAGCCCTACCTCAAATATAATAATATCAACTTTTTTTATTACACATAATTCACAAAAGGTTAAAAACAAGAACTCATAATAACTTAAGCTCTTTTTACCCAATTCTTTAAAAAGAACAAGAAGCTCATCTGCTTCTACTTGGTCTCCACAGAAGCGAAAACGCTCAGCAACTGATGATATGTGTGGAGAAGTCCAAAGGGCCGTTTTATACCCTCTTTTAAGAAGTATACTCTCAAGAGCAAAACAAGTTTCACCTTTACCGTTAGTTCCTGCCACTGTTATTATTTTCGTCGATTTAAAGGGAGTTTTAAATTTTTTAAAAAAACAATCCAGCCTTTCTAAACCAAGGAAGGGTTTTTCATGCTTATAATGCTGTTGCATCCATGAGTCAGGGTTCATGTGAGACTAATTTCTTTCTCCACCTGATCGCGTGACTTAGGTCTGAACATATTTAGAAAAAAGGAGATTTCATCTTTTAACTGATGCCTATGCACGATTCTATCGATAAAGCCATGTTCAAGGAGAAACTCTGATCGTTGAAATCCTTCAGGTAAGACTTGTCTGATAGACTGCTCAATAACTCTTGGCCCAGCAAATCCGATTAGCGCTTTTGGTTCTGCCACATTCAGATCACCTTGCATAGCAAAGCTAGCGGCCACTCCCCCAGTCGTTGGGTCAGTTAGAACTGATATATATGGGATTGAGGCATTTTTGAGTCTTTGCCTAGAAGAGCTTGTTTTTGCCATTTGCATTAGTGATAGGATCCCTTCTTGCATTCTTGCTCCACCAGATCCGCTTATTACTATTGCCGGAATATTGTGTTCAAAGGCCTTGTCAAATACCATGGCCACTTTTTCTCCGGTAACAACTCCCATTGAACCACCCATAAAGCTAAAATCCATAATGGCCATTGCGACTTTTTGACCATTAATTTCACCTACTCCTGCGAAGGTTCCATCATTTAAACCACTTTTTGTGTAAGCTGCTTCTAATCTTTCGGTATATGTTTTTTTATCATTAAATTTTAAAGGATCAAGTGTCTTAATATTTTCGCCAAAAGGCATAAAAGTATTTTCATCAAAAAGCAGGGCTATTCTATCTGGTCCGCTTAAGCGAAAATGGTGATCACAATAGGGGCATACATTAAATTGTTCTTCTAATTTAGAATTTTGAAGAATCTCACCACAGTTTGTACACTTTTTCCATAAACCAGTGGGTGTATTGGTCGTCTGCTTTTTAGAACTTTTCAGTTTTGGACTTTTAACAGATTCGAAAAAACTCATATCAAACCTTTATATAAAGTACTTACCATAGAGTATTACTCTTCCAATTTTAGCTTTCCTTTATACATAAATCTTTTAAAATAGAACAGAAAACTTTTATTGCAATACGGAGAAGTTACATGAAAATTGGATATTTCCTACTAGTTATCGCTTTAATAACATCATGCACAAAAGAGGAAGAATCTAAAAACACTAAAAAAGAGCAAACGACAGAAAAAAGGGCCCAAGCGATTACAGATAAGACGATTCGCTTTGCCACCGTTAACTGGCCTCCCTTCTATAGTGAAAATCTCAGAAATGGAGGGCCATACACTGAAATCACTCGCCAAGCATTTGAAAAAGTAGGTTATAAATATTCTATAGACTTCATCCCTTGGCAAAGAGCATTACTTCATGCGGAAAAAGGGATTAAATATCACGGGCTTCAAGGCGCCTGGATGAATGAAGAAAGACAAAAAACATTCCATTACTCTAATATTGTGTACCCCTCTGGTATATTTTTTATTTCCAAAAAAGGACGAAAGTTTGATTTTAAAAATTTAGATTCACTTGTTAATTATAAGATAGGTATAAATAGAGGTTACGCCTATTATAAAGAGTTTAAGGAAAATAAAAATCTTACAAAAGTTATTGTCGACGCTCCTATTCAAACTCTAAAAATGATCTTAAATGGTAGAATAGACCTTACTCTAGACAATAAGCTCGTTCTTTTGTCTACGATTAAGGAAAATATGCCGGAGAAAAGAGATGAGTTTGAAATCCACGAACCATCTGTTTCCCAACAACCCCTTTATAATACTATCTCTAAAAAAATACCTAATAGTGAACAAATCATTTCCGACTTTAACAAGGGTTTAGAGCTTCTTAAAAAAGAGGGTGGAATCGATAAAATTTTAAAATCTCACGGTTTAAAATAAAGCACTTAAATTATTCACAGAGCTTCTTATAGACTTCCTTTGCATCTATATCAAGCAGCTCACTTAATATTTTGGCTAGTTTCTTGGTTGTTTTTTTTCCATTTAAATATTCATTGGCCAATTCAATGGCCTTTAAATTTTGTATAAATTTTTCATCAAGATTATTCTGAATTAAAACAACAAACTCACCCTTTTCAACAATGCTATTTTTAATCTCATGAAACTCATTACCCAAGAATCGATAAATTGATTCATAGGTTTTTGTCATTTCTCTACAAACCCCAAAAGAAAACAAAGGCATTATTTGGGCCAATTGCTCCAAAGTCTCTAGTACTCTTTTAGGAGATTCAAAAAATATATGAGTTCCCTTTTGGGTCTCTATTTTTTTTATAAGGCCTTCTTTTTTATTCTTTTCCCTTGGATAGAACCCGTGAAAGTGAAAAGGTATTGGTGCAAGGCCTGAGAGTTCAAGCGCCGCAGTAACTGAACTTACCCCTGGAGCTATGGCTATATCATATCCTTTGCTCAACAAGGCCTTTGTTATTTTATGGCCTGGATCAGATATAACTGGAGAACCTGCATCTGAGACGAGAAGAAGGTCCTCACCATTTTCTAAAAAATCTATAATTTTTTGGATCTCTTTATCACCTGAGTGATCGTGAAAGGAAAAAATTACCTTATCTTTGTAGTCAATACCTAGGCCTTGAAGGAGAACTTTTAGTTTTCGTGTATCTTCACTAAGAATTATTTTCCCTTCTATTAATTTTTTTTTGGCCCTCTCAGTAATATCTTCCGTATTTCCGATAGGAACCGTGACGAGGGTAAATTGTGCCAAAAGGGGTCTCCTTATTAATTTATTACCTTACTTTGAAGAACTTTCCACCTTTAGACAACATAATGCGTAGTGTTATTATAATTTATACCCAGGGAGGACAAAAATGTCGATGACTGCACTTATTCATACCAACTCTACAGGAAACATTATTATTCAACTTAAAGGAAGTCTTGATTTTGAATATAGCGAAACCCTGCACAAAGAAATAGAGGAAATCCTCGCAGAACACCCGGCCTCTAAGGTAACCCTGGACCTATACTTTCTAGAGTTTGTAGGCTCCTCTGGAATAGGTAGCTTTGTTGATACCGTGGCCAGACTTAATAAAACACAAATATGTGTGGAGCTTTCAAACGTTAAACCCGAATTTATGAAAGTCTTCAAACTCTATAAACAATATGACATGAACCAAATAATTCAAGGCAATGATGATAGTTTCACAAATGCTGCTTAAAAGTTGTATTGAATCAAATTAAAATAAAATAAAGGTCTATTTTTTAAAAGCCGATTTGTCTTAAAGTGATCTGATCTCTCTAAAAACTTATTGCTCATTTGGTAAGGATCCCACTTCTGATAAATACTTGAATCCATAGTTTCATCATAGGTTGAGTCATATTCATTGGCATCTTCGGGATAAGGCTCATAAATAGGAACCATATTTTCCGTGGGTGATCCCCCATATGGAACTGATGGTGGCGGCTGATTCATTCTATTTTTTTTCATCGCATGCGTAACAACGATGTAACCTCCAAATAATAAACCCGCGTATAATCCTAAAGAGGCCCCTTTCGCTATAGAACGAGGCTCAGTTCCAAATGCTAGAGAAGCAGTACCTAACAAGGCACCTCCAGCAACCCCGTATAATGCAGTTTTAGCTAGCTGCTTTATTTTAGGATCCATTTGTCCATAAACATTTGTTGTACAAAAACTCAAAAGTAGAAAGCATAAAAAAGGAATGCGTAGTAAATGTTTCACTTATATAGATTACCTTAAGGCCCTAGATGTGTCTAGATTCGAGATGTTCTTTAACACCACTAAAAGTTGAACGGTGAATAGGCGTTGGACCTAAGACTGAGATGGCCTCTTTATGACTAGCTGTAGGATAACCTGCATTTTTCTCAAAACCATAACCTGGATAAAGTCTCGCCCACTTTTCCATGATATTGTCTCTGTAGGATTTTGCCAAAAAAGAAGCAAGACCAATCAACAGACTTTTTGAGTCTCCTTTAATAATTGCATGGGCCTCTATGTTTTTTCTTATCTGATTCGGTAAGTATTTACCATCAACAAGCATAATTCCTTGTCCTGTTCTTTCAAGGGCCCCTTTATTCATGCATTTTCTCATGGAAAGAAGAGAAGCTTGGAATATGTTAATTTCATCTATTTTATGATTATTTATTTCGGCCATATGATAGCTAATAACTGTTTTGTTAGTCCCTCTTAAAGCAAGGGTTCCTGATTTAGCAAAAGGATCAAACGCCCCTAGCTCTTCCAAAACAAAATAACGATAAGACTTTGTACTCATTTTAGAATCGCAAACTCCAAGAGCTGCTAAATTTTTCAAACAGATACTAACGTCTTTTAAACTAATAGGGTCTTCAGATACTTGATGAAAAAAAACACTACAGCTTACTACCGGCCCGGCTAAAGGACCTCTACCTACTTCATCACATCCTCCGATAAAACTTAATCCAGGATAATAAAAGCTCTCATCTATTTTTCTCATTTCACAATCGTAAGGCTCTATTTACTATATGTCCCTGTGCTTTGCGATTTGTGCTGTTGATTAAAATTGCGTAAGATTGCATAGAAATAAACAACGAGGTGCATTTTGAAAGTTGAAAGTTTTATTCCCCCATTAAGAACTCTTATGGGCCCTGGCCCAAGTGATATTAACCCAAGAGTGCTAGCTGCTATGGCAAGACCAACTATTGGTCATCTAGATCCTCGTTTTATTGAGTTGATGGATAGCATAAAAGAGCTTCTTAAATACGCTTTCAAAACACAGAATGAGGTTACCTTTCCTATATCTGGCCCTGGTAGTGCAGGAATGGAGGCTTGTTTTGCCAATCTCGTCGAAGAGGGCGACAAGGTTCTTGTGTGTATTAACGGTGTATTCGGACAAAGGATGTATGAGAATGTTCTGCGCAATGGAGGGGTTCCTATTGTAATTGAGGACTCATGGGGAGAGCCTATTGATCTCAATAAGGTAGAAGATGCGTTAAAAAAAGACGATGATATTAAAATTATAAGCTTTGTTCATGCGGAAACTTCAACTGGCGTTTTAAGTGATGCCAAGGCCTTGGGCCAAATCGCCAAGGATAAAATCATTATCGCCGATACCGTTACTTCATTAGCAGGGAGCCCGTTATATGTTGATCAATGGGGGTTAGATGCGGTTTACTCGGGCTCACAGAAATGTCTATCTGCACCTCCGGGTCTTTCTCCTGTGAGCTTTAGTGAAAAGGCCCTAAGCAAAATAAAAACTAGAAAGAGTAAAGTCAAAAGCTGGTTTTTAGATCTCAACTTAGTTTTAAATTATTGGAGTGGAGATCAAGCAAGGTCCTACCATCATACAGCACCGATAAATTCGTTATATGCTCTTCACGAGTCACTAGTTTTACTAAAGGAAGAAGGTCTTGAGAACGCATGGAAGAGGCATCACGACCTTTCCTCATACTTAGAGAACCAGTTAAAAGGACTTGGTTTCGAATACCTCGTCCACCCAGATTACAGGACTCCTCAACTCAATGCAGTTACTATCCCAGAGAAAATTAAAGATAAGTTATTTAGGGAAATATTATTAAACCAATACAATATTGAAATCGGTGCTGGACTCGGACCTCTTGCGGGAAGTATTTTTAGAATAGGATTAATGGGTGCTTCATGTACCTATAAAAACATTGATTATCTCATTAATGCTATAAAAAGAATTAGTATCAATTATTGACCTTGCGAAGAATATCAATGAGTTCTTTAATGATTATGGGTTTGGAAAGATAATAATTCATCCCTGCTTGCAATCCGAGTAATTTATCTTCGTAAAAAGCATTTGCAGAAAGCCCTATTATAATCACATCATTTTTCTTTAAATCATCTCTTATTATTTTTGTCGTCTCTAGACCATCCATAACAGGCATTTGAACGTCCATAAAAATGATATCGTAATTATTTTTTTGAACAACATCTAGTGCTCCTTTGCCACTGTCAGCAATATCAACCTGGACGCCAAAGCCCATCATAATCTTCTCAAATAGTTTTTGATTAAAAGAATTATCTTCTACTAATAAAATCTTTTTCTTTTTTATGAAGCTTAAGTCTTGCTCAACACTTATCAACTCTCTAAAAACTTCTCTTCCTTCGTTTAGATTAAAACGTAACCTAAAGGTTGTACCTGTCCCAACCTCACTTTCAACAGAGATATGACCATTCATTTTTTGTATTAAGTATTTTGTTATGGAGAGACCTAAACCAGTACCACCATATTGACGATTTGTGGCAGTAGAAGACTGCTCATAAGATTTAAAAAGACGCGATACTTCAGATTGTTCAATACCTATGCCTGTATCTGTAATATCTATATATAGTCGAATCATTTGTTTATCTTTTTTTATATAAGCATGAATTTTGACTACCCCTTCATGGGTGAATTTGATTGCATTATTTAATATGTTAATTAAAATTTGAGAAAACCTGGTTGGATCCCCTAAAACAATAACCTCATCAAAACGTATATCATACTCTAGCTTCAGTTTTTTTTCTTTTATTTTCGGCATCAAAAGTCTAATAACATTTTCAATCTCCTCATGCATATCAAAACTAATATTTTCAATCTCTAGTTTTCCTGCCTCCATTTTAGAATGATCAAGAATATCATTAATCAAAACTTTTAAAATATTGCCGGAGGTGTTTATATCCTTAATGAGATCAACTGCATTTGAGGAAAGTTTTTTCTCTTTTAGTAATAGTTCCGTAAATCCAATAATACTATTTAATGGCGTTCTGATTTCGTGGGACATGTTAGCTAAAAAACCTGATTTCAACTTACTAATGGTTAAGGCCTGCTCTTTGGCTTCCTCTAAAGCTTTAGTATTTTGATTAATATCTTCAACCATCGATGATAAAGAATCAGCAATAATTCTAATCTCTTCATAAGTCATATATTTTTTAATTTCAGATAAATCAAATTTATCACCTTTACCCCAATTCACACAATAATCTACTAAAAGATTGATAGGTTCAAATATCAAATTTCTAAGTGAGTTCCCTAGAAAAAGGCTAAAAACAAAAAAACCTAACACAGAAATAAAAACTAATACCAAAAACTCATTTATAGCACTTCCTACTTCTTCTGTAATATCTTTAACTAAAGCTATATAGACTACCTTAAAACCCTTTTGATTACTTACAGGAAACTTTTTAATGTAAAAGAACTCCTTTTTTAATAAGTTTAGTTTAGCATCCACATTCTTTTTCCAAAGAGAGTATAATTGTAAAGATTTATCTTTTAATTGTCCTTCCGACAAAAAAGCTTGATTTGATGTTAATATCTCTCCTTTAATGTTATAAACAAAAAGATTTTTAATATTATAGTTACTCGACAGAAAGGCAATCTGTCTGTCTGTCCTTTCACTTATACCATTGGCCATCACAGCGCTAAAAATAGAATCAAATAACCCATCTGATTTTTGCCTTAAATGTTTTTCGCCTTCTTTAAATAAATAATAATTTAATAAAACAAGGATAATTCCAACTGTAAAAAACGTAATCCTACCAAGATTAAAAAGAATCTTATTCTTTACATACTTTTGCTTACTTTTTGATCTTATCATTCTTATTGGCCAATTATATCAAACTTTGCTTTCTTCTTAATTTGACCTATCTCCATCAAAACCTTATTTATTGTTTCATATATAGTTTTAAAGGGAACATTTTTCTGATCTTTAGCTTCTAGAAATACAATGCCTTCAAGTGAATCTTTAAATTCTTCAACTGGTATTTTCTCTCTCTTTGCCATTATTGGAATAATGCTTTCAGGTTTTTTCCTAAAATCATCAAGAATCTCCTCCCATACTGCTAACATTTTTTGTTTTATACGAGGGTGTTTTTTTAAAACATCCTTACGTATCGAAACTACATCCACAACTTGGTAAGGAATATCACTGCTATCAAAAATTGTTTCTAACTCTTTAAATGTTTTTTTTAATTTTATAGAAAATGGTGGATATGTTATACCAGCGTCAATTTTATTTTTAGAAAATAATTCCAAAAGACTACTCTGGTCAGCGGGAATGAGTTCTATATCCTTCAAACTGAGTCCTTCTTTTTCTAAGGCCCGACCAAGTATATAAACACCTAAGCTATCTAGCTCACAACCAACTCTTTTCCCTTTTAAATTTTTTGTTTTGCTCAAAATAATATCAGGGCCATTTGAGTAATCAGTTGCAAAAAGAACTTCTATAGGAGTGTCTTCGTATAATCTAGCAGTTACAACTTCAATTAAAGTAGAGGCCATTATATCTATTTGACCATTAATAAATGCTGTTTTTACGTCTGATAATGATCCATATTCAATAATTTCTACATTTAAATTGTGCTTTTTGTATTTATTGAAATATTTTGCAGTCACAAGTAACTCATATCCAGGCCAAGGATTTATTCCAATTTTGATTGGTTTACTTGTTTGAATACATGCATTTAAAAATAATGAAATTATTAAAAACTTTATTAATTTCAACATCGTTACTCCTTTGTATACGAGTATTATAATCGGCTATTTGAATGCAGATCTTGAAATACAAACAAAGGATATTTACAAAAAAAAAGGCCTATATTTCTATAGGCCTTCAAACAAATTCTTTTTAAATAATAACTATTTTCTATCGTAATCGATTTTGATTCTGGCCTTCTTACCAGTAAGTTCTCTAAGGTAGTAAAGCTTGGACTTTCTAACTTTACCTCTTTGAACGATATCGATTTTTTCTACACTTGGACAATGAAATGGAAAAACCCTTTCCACTCCTTCACTTCCTGACATTTTTCTTACTCTGAAGTGACCATTTACCTTTCCAAATGCCTTAATGGCCAAAACAACACCTTGGAAAACCTGAATTCTACTTTTAGCACCTTCAGTAATTCTAGCGTGAACGGCAACAGTGTCACCCGCTCTAAAATCTGGATAGTCAGTAACTCTGGCAAGTGCATGATCTTGATTTACTACATCGATCAAATTCATATTATAATTCCTCGTTTTTGTTTACCCCCAGAGGGAAAGTTATTTTTCCTTAGGCGCCGTAAACTCTATCTATAATTGCGACAAATAAATCGCCACTGCTGATCGAACTGAAAGGTGGTTAAAACCATCTTCACTACGACCAAAAATTGGCGCTAATTTGAAGTCGGCCATATCAATGACCTCGGGTGCAAGTCCCCAACCCGTACCAAATAGCAATAAAATAGGTCGGTTGTCAATCTCTGCCTTTAATTTCATATCCTTAATGCACCCATGATCTTCAACCATATTGGCCGCCGTCACAATAATGAGAGGCTTTTTCCCACTCATTTCTTCAATTTTTTCTACGGCCAGTCCAATGGATTCAATAAAATAGGCCACAGAAAGGGCATCTTTTCTATCTGGGTTATATACAGAGGCTTGGTCCATATCCCAGTGCCCCAAAATTCTGTTTACTAACTCTTTTTGGGCCTTAAGAGGTGAAATAATAAAGTATTTTTTTACCCCAAAAGTTCTACAACTTCTTGAAATATCATGGATATCCATATTGGTTACAGATGTTGTTATAATTTCGCCGATTTTATTTTTGATGGGGTGATGGACTAGACCTAAAAAAAGCTCCATTTTCTACTCCTGTAATAAATCAGGTCTATACTTTTCAGTAAGACTCTTGGACTCCATGGCCCTATATTGTTCAATCTTTTTATGATGCCCTGAAAGAAGGACGGTCGGAACCTCTAACCCTTCAAATATAGCTGGTCTGGTGTAGTGCCCGTGCTCAAGAAGCCCTTTTTCAAAAGACTCTCCCTTAGTGCTATCGGAGTTACCTAGGGTTCCTGGAATCAAGCGAACAACCGAGTCAATTATGGCCATAACTGCGAGTTCACCGCCGGTGAGAATAAAGTCTCCAAGGCTATACATTTCAGTGACATATTTTTCTATAAACCGTTCATCGATACCTTCATATCTTCCACAAATAAGAACAATATCTTGAGTGTCTTCATCTCTAAGACTTGAGGCCATCTTATGGGCCTGCTCTCGGTCCCATTGAATCCCTCTTGGGCATGGAAAGATAATTCTAAGATCACTGATTTCTTTATCAAGAGAATCTATGGCCCTTTTAAGTACATCTGCCCTAATGACCATTCCATGACCTCCTCCGTAAGGATAGTCGTCTACACTCTGATATTTATTACCAGAAAATTCTCTAAGATTTAAAACTTCAAGCTCTACAGAGTTACCAAAAGCTGAAGAAGCCTTTCCTTGAGTTTCAAAGGCCTTAAAGTAATCTGGAAAAAGCGTAAGGACAGTAATTTTTTTCATTCTATAAACTGAGGAAAAAGGATTAGCACCTTCTTGTTTTCGAGGTCAATCTCTTTAAAAAAGGAGTCTACTAAAGGTATCTCCCACTTTTTTCGATCCCCTCGAATTACAATAATATCTTGAGCTCCGTTGGAGTAAAAACTATCAATGACACCTTTTTTTTCACCTGTTTGGAAGTCAAAAGCATCAAGCCCTATAATATCCTTGAGATAGAATTCGCCTTCTTCAACTTCCTTTAGAAGTTTTTCATCAACATAGATTTCAAAAGGTAAGATTTCTTCAAGTTCATTCCTACCTTGAATCTCTGAAAACTGAACTAAGATTTTATTTCCCATCCTAATTTTTTCAATATTAAAGATCTTACCATCCTTGGGTAAACTCGAATTAGAGTTTAGGGGTTTTAAACAAATCTCATTAATATAATCAAGACAGCTCTCATCTTCGTTAAAAAGGTGAAAGATAACCTCACCTTTAATACCGTGAGCTTTGGTTGCTTGTCCTATTTTGAGCCAATTTTTCATTCTTCTTACTTAATAGAATCGGATGAGGTTGTAAATTTAGCGGATATATTTACATTGACACATAGCGCTACTCAAGTAAACCACTAACTCCTTTTTTAGAAGAATCCAGTGGTCTTCCAATTTGAAGCTTTCTACCCCATTTATGCCCAAGGGACTCTGATGATCCGTCTCGGCCACCTTGGTAGCTCGTTTTTCCAAGACGTGGATGAACAACTCTTAAATCCTGATCAAGAAAATTATTAATAATCATAAGGGCCTTCCCTTGGGGTCTTTGGGTCTGCTCTATCTTTTCCAAATAACCTTTGGCGATTCCTTCATAAAAGGAGTTTTTACTGCGAATTCCTTTTATTCCCTTTTCTTTTTTGGCCATATTCCAAAGATTTTCTAGCTCACGATCAAGGTAGAGGCCTACAAATTCGGCCATTTCTACGTTTACTCTTTTACCAATAATTTCAAGATAAACACCACTTTTGCCATGATTAAAAACAGGAGAAACAAAAAAACTTTTTAGAATTTCATAAATTGCTCTAAACTTACCACCGTTTCTTTTGGCCTGAAGGATTCTTTTGACACAGATATCTTCTTCCTCATTCATATCAAGTCTTTCAATATTATAACGAAGAAGGAGTTCATTGGCCTTTTGAGTGGCCAGCTGAGACTCATGTAAATTACTACTAGAAGAAAGGGCCAATAGTTTTTGAACTTTTAGGATGACTTTCTCTTTTTCCAGCTCCCCCTCTCTTTTCTCGTTCTGTTTACTGACATCCATTTTTTCTTTGTAGACATCCTCTCCCCATCCAAAAGATTTACAGATCTCACGAAACTCTTTCCCATGAGCAGCAATGTTTTCACCATAAACAAGATAAGTATAAAAATGGGCCAATTCATGCCTCAGAATATCTCTAAGAACACTATCTTTGGCATGATAGAAGAGCTTTTTATTAATCCCTATTTCATAGCCATGAGGCTTAAAATACCCTAGTTGGCCATCTCCCTCAAAACACACGATAGTAAGAGGGTAATAGTACCCCTTGTAGAAAAACCTTTGCCCCTTCAGCTTAAGGTTCATTTCTGATAACAAAATATCTCTGGCCATTGATTTGGCCTGTTTAATAAATGCAATTATCGTTTTAGAATAAATAAGCATACAAACTTTTATTTAAAATAGAGTTCAAAATGACAGCTTTATACACTCACCCTATTTTTAAAATGCATAACAACACAATCAGTCATCCCGAATGCCCTGAAAGAATTGATAGCATAATTAATGCCATTGAGAAAAATAATTTAATGAATCAACTATCATTTCCACATTTTGAAAAGGCCATGAAGGAAGATATTTTAATTGGCCACGACCAAAAGTATGTAGAAGACATATTGTCCCTTAGTATTACTAGTGGACAGCAACATCACCTCGACACAGATACGTCAATAAACGAACATTCCGTGGAAGCTGCCTTATTAGGATTAGGGGCCATTAATCAAGCTGTGAGGGATGTTTGCTCAAAGAAATATAAAAATGCTTTTGTCCTGGCCCGACCCCCGGGTCATCATGCTGAAAAAGATAGTGCTATGGGCTTTTGTATCTTTTCAAATGTCGCCCTCGCGGCCCTTAATGCTCTGAAAAGGAAATTTGTAAAAAAAGTTCTAATCATAGATTTTGATGTACATCATGGTAATGGGACTGAAAATGTCATTGAAAACCATGAAGACATTTACTTTTTCTCTAGTTTCCAACACCCACTTTACCCAAACCGCTCTTTCAATAAGAACCATCCTCGTATATTAAACCTTCCACTAAAATCAGGAACGACAGGTAAAGAATACCTAGAAGTATGGAGTAATGACGTTTTACCCTGGATGCATAAAATAGATTTTGATCTCATTCTCATATCAGCAGGAATGGATGCTCATCGCTTAGACCCCTTAGCAAACCTAAATTTTGAAACAGAGGACTTCGCCAAATTAACTAAGTCGATCGTAAACCTTTCGAAAGATAAATGCCAAGGGAAAATTGTATCCAACCTAGAAGGTGGTTATCACTTAGAGGCTTTAGGAGAAAGTATTGCTACTCATTTAAAAGAACTGCTTGATAGCTAATATAAGTATGATACGATCAATTTATGGACAAAACCTCACTTATTCATTTATTTTGTGAAGAAGCAAATGAATTCATTGATTCCATAAAAGAATCGTTATTACTCTTAGAAAAAGATCAAGAAGATATGGAGTCTCTTGAAAACTGCTTTGTTAAATTTCATGCTCTTAAAGGTAACGCTGGTTTTCTAGGGTTCAAACAATTAAGTCAAATTTGTAGTTCTTGTGAAACATTTTTTTTTGACACTAAAGAAGGAAAACGTGAACTCTTGATAACAGATGTTGAAAACTTAACAATCATTACTAATCAAGTTCACTCTATTATCGACTACATCTCAAAAAATGAAAAAGAGAGTGACGTTAATAGCGAAGAAGTACTTAGAAAAATAACAAATTAAGTCAATGGAGTGCCATCAGCAAATCAGGCCCAAAATGGCCAAAAATAAGATTAATTTTTTTAGATAATACATTTGAAAAACCTCTCACTAATATACGCGCTTATAACAGATTGGTGGGATTTAAATTTTTAGTAAATCCTCAGAATTACATCGCACTTTTAATTTCTTTTCTGGCAAATATTGTTTTTCTTCCATATACTTAGGCTCTGTACTAGCTGTTGTAAGATTGGTTAAGTTCCTAAGATTAGATGTAACATCAAGGTCCAAATGTTTTTGTGAGGTTAACTCTTTAAAATAGCCTTTTTCATAAACTTTAGTTTGAGCAAAAGAATACAAAAGGGAGTAAAAACAGTAACGTTATTAATAATTTTTTATGTTCCATGCTTCCATTTTACGACATAATAAGCTTTCTACAATTTTTTTTAAGGATCAAATAATTTTTTAGTCAACTAACTTAATTTAGGTTTAAATAAAATTAAGTTAAAAGGAGCGTTCTTATTAAAAATCTGAGTTGCATCTATATGGAATAGTCTTTAGAATATTATGATGAGGGTTATAATATTTACTTTCTTACTTTCATTTACGGCCTTTTCAAACACCGTTGATGAACTTCTTAAAGAATGCTCTCCAAACGCTACAATTAAACGTTTAGGGAATCAATACGACGAAGATCGATTTGACTACGAAATAAGTGTTTCTCACATAAAGATCTCACTTGGGGAAGAATACATATCCGGCGCTCTAGGTAATCAGAAAATTAAAGGCAGAGAAAATCGTGAAAAGTGGATCTATCACGAAAAAAATGGCTTTGATGATCCTTTGTCCCATTATGACGAAGAAGACGAAGAGGTCGATGAAGAAGATAAAGAATATCAATATATCATGCATGTTCTAGATCCTACAAGAGATGCTAGTAACGTTCTTAAAAATCCCTATGATTACTTTAAGAATTTGAAAAGAATAAGCACTTCTTTTATTCATGAAAAAGACACTATTCCTTTTTATAAAGCGGGTGGTGTTGTTATACTTGTCAAGCTTGATCCCCAATACATTATTGCAGCAGCACCTAAGAACTTATCTAGCCTAGACTCAACTTTGGCCTCAGCTAATAGTAAGGGATCTATTTTAACTCCTGCTGAAATGAAAATGCGAAGAGGTGGCTCGAATAATGAAATTCTAAGTATAGGAGGTGTAACTCCGATTGGTTATGGGATTTTTGGAAGCTCCGGTAAGCCTCTTTATCAGCTCTATAATAAGGGTAGTACTGTATCTCAAATGCTTTCATCCTGTAAAAGGTTTAATCTTCCTGTCGTACTTCTTGAGAAAACAAACGTTAGGCAAAGGTAAAAATAACCTACTTTGGAGATTTAAATATTAAGAATGTGTAGATATCAAATATCTACCTTAAAGTGATTACATGGAATTTTTTAAATCAGAATTTCTTAGCTTATTTCATAATTGGTTACCGACTCTACTTGTAACCCTCATCTTCTGTGGAGCTTTTGTCTTCTATAAGAAGTATTTTTTGGAGTCCTTTAACTATGATTCAAGTAAAAAAGGTTTTAGGCAGTTCCTTCTCTTTATGATTGCTCTTTGTGGAGTTATTGGAATTCTTATTTTTTTACCGGTCTCTGAAGGAACCAGACAGCAACTCTTTAATCTTTTAGGTATTGCTTTAACTGCCACAATCGAAACTACGTTGAGGGTGGGGAGTCAGGAATCGGGGTAGAAATTATCTAATGATTATAGCGATTTATGACCTGTAAAAAAATGACCACCGTACACGTTCCCCTGGACTTCTACTTTTAAAATTCAATAAAAATTTAGGGACTTATTCTATTGTCGGAAAAATTATAAAATAGGTGTGAATCGTCAGCACATTTGGTACAGCTGGAAACCGAAAAAAGCAACCTAAACAACAACTTTGGGGGAGCCAAATTATCATGCTATAAAACAGTTACCGGAAAATAAGATTAAGGTTACAAAAGTTTGCAAAAATCATAATCTACCCCCAAGTCTTTTTTGAGGATATTTACAATGCATAGAGCTAGGTCATTTGAAAAGTGCTGTGGTGATTGGTCACCTTCTCCTATTCTGCTATTTGACAAGACAACCACCCCAACTTTTTCTTTTTTTGAAAAAATTACCATTGATTGAGAACCACCCGTAGCTCCTGCGTGGTATAAGAAGGAAGTATTTGGAATAGATTCCCAAGCGTAGTATAAATCCTTTTTTTGAGGGTTACATAAGTCCCTCAATGGTATTTCTCCTGGCTTGCAAACGTTTTTATTATGATTCATCGTTTCTACTTCTAATTTTTTTTGAGCAATATCTATAACTCGCTCTAAATTAGATGTATCTGAATTTAGATTGGCTTTTATAAATTTTTCCATATCATCTATGCTAGACCTTACTCCTCCTGCACCAGCAAGGGCAGAAAAGTTCCATAACTCAACTTCCTTCCATTCATCTTTCAATAATTTTTTTTTATATACTTTAGCTTGCCTTTTACATTGATCAATTGTTACACAATTATTCACAAAAGTGTTGTTCATCTCAAGAGGTGTTAAGATCATTTCAGAAAGAATTTCTGAGTAACTGGCACCATACTCTAAAGACACCAACTCACCAAGCAATCCGATACCAAAATTCGAATAACTATAGAAGTCTCCTGGAGCAGGAAAATACTGTGAAAACTCCTCTACAGTATAGCTATACTCATTTAAAAAATTAAAGTTATCTTCCCGTGTTACCTCACTGTATGGGTTCCTAAAGCTTTCACCCAAATTAACTCCAAAGCAAATTGGTTTATGGGGAGATGAGCTTCTAATTGCACAAGGTAAAGAAAATTTAACTCCCATATGAGTTACTAAGTCTTTAATCTTTATCTCTTTCCCAGAGGGTTTTGGTACTCGAACCCAATGTGGGAGATATTCAGAAATATTATCAGTAAATTTAATCTTATCTTGAGAGGCCAACAACATTCTCGTAAACACCTTAGATATGGAGCCTAACTCATACAATGTTTTTTCATCCGTCAGAACTCTATTCTCTAAATCCTCATGACCATAATTAAGTTTAAGTGATTCATCATTGTCTAACACAAAAATCGAGAGTCCCACATATTTGCTGCTATCATTCAAAAGAGTATCTAACTTTACTCTCACTTCATCTAAGGCCGTATTAGCCAAAACAGAAAATGAGAATAAGGGGATAAAGAATAAAATTAATAAGCAATATCGTGTAAAACTCTTAACGTTCATCATGGATTAAATATTCCTTTAATTAAAATCTAATTGCTTATACCACCACCTAATTATTAATTTCTATTTACCTGTAATTTATACAGGACTTAATAACCACCCTGCTCGTGATCCCAATTTAATAAAAAAATAAAAATGTAAATTCAACAACTTATATCCAGCCTCTGACCAGCCGGAAGTATTAATACCAACTACAATATTCGACCCTACATAGCAAGAAGTTCCAGATTTGGTGTAATAGTTTCCGGAACAGGCGGCCTTCCCCATAAACTCATATGTGGTCTTATTGTGTTGTAATGTCTTCTCCATCTTTCTATTAAAACTTGGGCTTCCTTTAAAGTGTAGAAAATTTCACCATTTAAAAGCTCAAACCTCATCTTTCCATTAAAGGATTCACAATATCCATTTTCCCAAGGTGACC
>JAURDE010000248.1 GCA_030828105.1 Bdellovibrionota bacterium
AGGGCTTTTTATTGACGCGACAAGCCTTCCTCTGTTATCAACTAAATCGTATTTCTTGTTGATAAGACTAAAACGCCTATGAGCTATACCAATAACTTCTCCTTGAGCGTCGCTTATAGTCAACTCTGAAAAAAACCAGAAAAATGGCCGTTTAATACTAAAGACAATCTCTTGTTGGTTATTCCATATATTCAACTCTATGGGTCTATGAGATCTTAATATGTTACGAACCATTAAACTCCACAGGCCCTTGCCCAACTCAGCAGCAAACCCTAATTTTTGTTTTTGATTATTGTAAATCTCATATTTATTTTTCGTTTCCACGCCAACTAAGATCTCTGCCCACTCTTTAACCTGTTTTATAAAGCAACTTCCAAGTTCTCTAATAAATGCCTCTGACCTGTTATCCAAGTGCCCCCCTTTTTCCTTTCCAATACTTCATTTTACCACTATAATGTGCAATCCGTTAAGAGAGGTATCCTATGGAAAAACCACATATAGTTATCTGCGATGGTTTTGATAAGACCCTATTTGAAGAGCTTAAAAACATTTCAGAATTCAATGTCCATCCCACTGCAAAAAATACACAAGAACAAATCCAAAATCTTCTTCCGACTATGACTGCCGCAGTTATTAGAAGTGCAACAACGGTCGACACAAACTTCTTAGAGCAAGCCCCAAACCTTAAGTACGTTATTCGTGCTGGTGAAGGGACTGATAATATTGATAAAGCTTCTTGCCAACAAAAAGGTGTTAAAGTTTCTAATACACCAGGGGCCAATAATAATTCGGCCGCAGAACATGCCATCGCCCTTATGTTTACTGTCTTAAGAAAAACGGCTTATGCCCATCAATCAATGATGGCAAGTAGATGGGAAAAGTCAAAATTTACTGGCGTGGAGCTTTCTAATAAAAAAATCGGTGTTGTAGGATTCGGAAGAATCGGAAATATCGTTGCAAAAAGATTGGCCGGATTTGAACCTGAGGTTCTCTTTTTTGATCCCTTTATCAATGAAAGTGATATTCCTTATGCAAAAAAAGCCGAAACATTAGAAGAGATATTTTCAAGCTGTGATATTGTGACAATACATGTTCCTTTAGTGGAGCAAACAAGAAATCTTATTACTAAAGACTTGTTAGAAAAAATGCCTGCCCATGCTATTTTAGTTAATGCTTCTCGTGGTGGAATTCTTAACGAGCAAGATCTTTATGATACTCTAAAAGAGAAAAAAATTAGAGGTGCAGCTCTTGATGTATTTGCTAATGAGCCTCTGGAAGAAAACTCTCCTCTAAGAGAACTTGATAATCTCGTATTAACTCCTCACCTAGGTGCATCGACTGAAGAGGCGCAGGTAAGAGTGGGAGAGATGGTTATCCATCAATTGAAAGAATTTTTTATCAACAATAATTTATTGAACGAAGTAAAGGTGTAAATAAGATGCAATTCATGGCCATAGTAGGTTCCCAATGGGGAGATGAAGGGAAAGGTAAAATCACAGATCTTTTAGGACAAAAATGTGATCTCGTTGTTCGCTTTCAAGGCGGTAACAATGCCGGTCACACTATTATTGTTGGAGATAAGAAAATCGTTCTCCATCTTATTCCTTCAGGCATTCTTCATCCTAAATGTCTCTCAGTCGTTGGACATGGTGTTGTGTTTGATCCAGAAAGCTTTAAAAAAGAACTTGAAGAAGTACAAAGTTCAGGGGTTGAGATATCTCCAAAAAATCTTCTCATCTCTAATAATTGTACTGTCATAACCAGTTATAACAAAATTATCGATGGTCTACGAGAATCAAGCAGTAACACAAAAATTGGAACAACAGGTAGAGGCATTGGACCTGCCTATGAAGATAAAATTGGAAGAAGGGCCCTCAAGCTTTCTGATCTTCTTGATAAAGATGTCCTTATTTCTAAACTCAAACAAAATTTAAGTGAAAAAGAGATCCTCTTTAAGCACCTTTACAATGCTGAGTTTCCATCTGTGGAAGAAGAAGCTGAAAAGCTTTTTGAATTAGGAAAACTAGTAGGCCCTTATCTCGGAGACACGTTCAATGTTATAGATAAGGCCACTCGAGAG
>JAURDE010000177.1 GCA_030828105.1 Bdellovibrionota bacterium
AAGACTGATGTCAAGATATCCAAGGCTAAGGAAGAAGTTAAAAATAAATTAAAGTCTGAGTTTTTACTAAAAAAGTTCATCTCTGAGACTAAAAAAGAGGCCAATAAAACTAAGGCCTTAAATTCTCTTAAAAAGAAAATTAAAAATGATTTTAATACTAAAAAGTTTGTCTCTTCATTAGTGTCAGAGGCAAAAAAGACAAAAGCTAAGAAAACTTTAAGAAGTATACTTCCAGCTAACAAATTCTTAGATAAAACCAAAAATTCGGTTCTCATATCTAAACTTAAAAGAGCTGGAAATACTGCCATCGCTTCAAGTGAAATAACAAGACTTGAACTAGAAGGAAGAGATCAAAGAAGCTTAAATAAAAAGTTTTTTGAAGCTGTTGTTAAAGGTAATGTTGCCGTGGCCAAAACTCTTGCTGACCAAGGAGCTCAAGTATCCAGAAAAAATCAAAATGGAGAAAATGCTCTTATGGTTACTCTAAAATCTGACAACTACGGTATGTTTTTATACCTTCTAGGTAATGAAGAAATTATTAAAAACATTAACGCCGTTGATAGAAATGGTTATACTGCACTTATTTACTTAGTTAAAAATGACAACATTAAAAGTCGAAATAAAATTAAATATGTTGAAAAGCTTTTAAGCAAAGGTCTTGATGTAAACATTCAAGATAAAAGCGGTAGAACAGCTTATAGGCACTCCTTAAAAAGAGGGCTACTAAAAGAATTTAGCATGAATAGGTTCTTTAATAAAATAGGTGCTAAAAAATAATTCCTTAATATTAATAAAGGGGCCTTAAAGGTCCCTTTATTTTTCTCTACTACTCAATAATTATTTATTTAATCCTAACATTAATAAAGGTATTATAAAGTCTAACAAAGGCTTTATATGAAAGTATTAATTATAGAAGATGAGATTTTAATAATTGAGGTATTCACTGCTTTTATTAAGTTGCAAGATTTAAAATGTGACATCGACTTTGCTCAAACTGGCGATGTAGGCTTAGCTCATCTAGAAAAAACTAAATATGATATAGTCTTACTCGACCACTTCATTCCTAAGGTTACAGGTGAAGAGATAGCAAAAAATATTAGAAGTAACGCAAATAATCTCAATTATCAAACCCCTATCCTGTTATTGAGTAGTGAATCAACATTGGTAGAGAATCTTCCAAATGAAATATCTAATTGCCAAGCTCTTATGAAGCCAGTTAAGCCCAAAATACTTTTAGAGAAAATTAATGAGCTTTGTAACTTCTAAGTTTTGTGAAGATCTTAAATCTACTTAAACTATGGTAAAGTTTATTTCTAACCAAAAACTAAGAGCTGCTTATGAAGTATCTATCCCTTCTCTTGGCCCTATTTTCTCTAAACAGTTACTCAAGCGACTCAAAGTATTTATCATTACTATCCTATAATGTAGGACTTGCTCATGGTTTTGTTCCCTACGCTAAACAAAGAACACCTAAAATAATCGAGGCCATAAAGAACTTTCCTGCAGATATTATATGCCTCCAAGAAGTTTGGAAGGATAAAGATAACAAAAAACTGATTCGAGAATTAAGAAAAGAATATCCTTATATCAATTTCAATAAGGTAAGAAACATACGCCCTAAAGCAATGGGTGCTTCCTGTAAAAAAAGAGATCTTTTTGGGAAAGGAAAATTTGTTTCTTGTATTTTGAATACTTGTAAAGGCAAAACGGGAGAAGAAGGTGATCGTTGTGTACGACAGGATTGCAGAGCTGCGCTAGACAACCTGGCAAAACAAAAGCCTACATGTGCTGAAGCGCTTATGGCCTCAGTTGGTAAAAATAAAGTTTTGGCCATTCTTTCTTTGATTAATCCCCTAAAAAAAGCAGGAAAGTTTTCTAATAAAGGAAGGGTTGGAACATTACTCCTATCTAAATATCCCATCGTAGAGAGTGGTTTTTATGATTTGCAGAAATATTCAACTACAGTGAGAAGGGGCATCCTGTATTCCACAATCAAAGTTAAAAATAAGGAGGTTTTAGTAACTTGTAACCACCTAACCGCCAATCTCACAGGTTCGGCCCCCTATATAGGTAATCCTCCATATATAGGGCCAATTAAATTTGAAAATGGGTGGGCCAATGAGAATTATTTCCAAACTATCAAGTTGATGGAGTTATCTCAACTAATTCAAGATCTTCATAGTTCGACAAGAAATCAAAAATATTTGCCAATTATTCATATGGGTGACTTTAACTGTGCCCTTCCAAATAAAAAACTAGGACTTCACGAAGACTTTCCCCAGTCCTGCAGACGTTTTCTAAAAGATGGTTATATGGATCTGGCCTCTTTTAAACTAGGTGAATGTACCTATTGCCCCAATAATGCATTAATTGAAAAAGGAAAAGAAGAGGACCCCATGATCCTTGATCATATTTATACTAAAAACATCTCAACAAAAGGCGCTATTACCGAAATAGCATTCAAGCAGTTAGTTCCAATTGAAGAAAAGAAAAAAAGGATCATGGTAAATCTATCTGATCACTATGGAGTGCTCGTTAAAATCCCTTATGAGAACATCGGGTATTAGTTTCTAAATCAAGAATTATAGTTAGAAATGGTCGGAGCGATAGGATTTGAACCTACGACCCCTTGCTCCCAAAGCAAGTGCGCTACCCCTGCGCTACGCTCCGACATTGATAAGATTACTTCTTATAAGGGATTTATTTAGTTTTGACAATTTCTTTCATTGAAGAAATTAATGGCAAATTGAAGCGACCTTGAGCGATGGCTGTGCAACCTCTTCCACCCTGGCACCATGGCCAGCGAAACATCTGAATAATCATCCAAATGCCCCATATTTATAGGGTTTTGAGTAAATCCATCAATTTCCTTAGGGTGGAAAATAGGGTCATAACCAAAGCCGTCCTTCCCACATTTTTGGGTTAAAATATTACCCTCTAACCTTCCCTCAAAATAATAGATTTCATCTGGATTTAGATAAAAACATAGGACACAAACAAAATAGGCCTTACGATTATCTTCACCTTTGAGCTTATCAAGTAGAAGCTCACACCGCTGATCATCACTAAGTCCTTCACCACCAAATCGGGCCGATCTAATACCTAGCTCATCAGGAAGTGCATCTACTACAAGGCCTGAGTCATCTGAGAGAACAGGGGCCTTGAATTGATCATAGTAGGCCTTGGCCTTTAGCAGAGCATTTTCTTGAAAAGTGGTTCCACTTTCCTCTACCTCAATGACGTGTGATGGAGAACTAACTTCAATCTTATTAGTACCAATAGAGAGAATTTCCTGAATTTCTTTAACTTTATGTTTATTCCCAGAAGCTAATAAAAAACTAATCATTTAAGAACTTTCTCCTGCTCACTAAAAACGACCTCTAGCGCTTTTGAAGCACACTCAAGTAAAGCATCTAATTGTTGCCTTGAAAAAGGATCCCCTTCAGCAGTTCCTTGTACTTCTATAAACTTCTTGCTCTTTGTCATAACAACATTTACATCAGCTTCACAACTGCTGTCCTCTTCGTAGTTTAAGTCAGCAATTATCTTTCCTTCTTTATTTATACCAACACTAAGAGCAGCAAGAGGCTCTTTTATAGGGTTTTCGGTTATTAGTTTATCGTCTAATAGTTTTTTTATGGCCAACTCTAGTGCAACATATGCCCCTGAAATGGATGTTGTCCTTGTCCCACCATCGGCCACTAAAACATCACAGTCCAAAGTAATTGATCGTTCTCCAAGTTTTTCAAGATCTACAACCGCTCTTAAACTACGCCCAATCAATCTTTGAATTTCTTGAGTTCTTCCACCCAGGCCTTTTCTCTCTCTTCTCGATCGTGTGTGCGTCGAACCAGGTAGCATTGAATATTCTGCTGTCACCCACCCTTGGCCCTTACCTTTAAGAAAGGAGGGGACTGATTCATCCACGGAGGCAGTGATATGAACTTTGGTGTTTCCAAACTCGGCCAACACACTGCCTTTAGAGTAAGGATTTATATTTCCCGTAAACTTTACTGTTCGAGGAATATCTCTTTGTATTAACTCTTTCATAATTAACCTGGCCTACTTTTTCACATTTATATTAAAAACTGTTATTACCCTATCGAAGTTAAATTGACCATCGGTTTTGCTATGCAATATAAATTCCTTTCACAATGCGGTTCAACCCAATCAGAAATTAAAAAACTTATCAAATCAGATGGGCCTGTATTAGTCGCTACTGGATTACAAACCCAAGGAGTTGGCCGAAGAGGTCATAAGTGGGAATTTTTTGAAAACTCTCTGGCCTTTTCCTTCACTTTAAAACCTGAGCTGCCCATAACCCTAAACCCTTTGATGATTGGGGTGCTCATATGCCAATTTTTTAAAGAAAAGTTCAACAAAGAACTCTTACTTAAATGGCCCAATGATATCATGAACTCTGATGGTAAAAAGTGTGGTGGTATAATTTGCGAACTATTTAACCCTCAAACCATAATTGTTGGTGTTGGACTAAATTTTACAGAAAATCCCTATGGTCATATAAATAAAATTCACGTTTCTAAAAACTTTCAAGAACAGGCCCCTAAAGAGTTTTATCAGTACCTTTTGTCGAATCTCATCAAAGAAGAAGAAAAGTGCATATTGAGCTGGCAAAAACTATGTATACACTTAGAAAAGAAAGTCAGAATTTCTGATGAAAACACTGAGTTTGAGGGTCTTTTTCAGGGAATTGGTGAACACGGTCAGGCCCTTATCATGACAAAAGAAAAAATCCAGCAAGTTTATTCTGGATCCTTGTTTATTCTATAGATTGAGATAT
>JAURDE010000063.1 GCA_030828105.1 Bdellovibrionota bacterium
CCTTAGATTATTATTTAATGATGCTCAAACCTCTGCTAATTTAGGTTATGATTTTCTTCAGGCAAATAAAGACTCATTTTATTCACCAAAACACAGTTGGCTCATATTTTCAAAAGGATGGAACCGAAGCCGTTTAATGGATCATTACCAAACGTCAAACGAGGTTCGCGAACTAATAAATGCAAATAGAGGAAATATTCCAAGCACAGCGAAAAATACTTATAAGAAGATTGCTTTTAATACACTAGGGGCCATCATGTTTGAATTATCTTCTAGGTACAAAAGTTATGAACACGTCCTTAAATTTATTAGTAAGAATAATTGTAGCGACAAGAGCGACAAAAAAACAGTCTTACCATCATGGGTTGATAACGCTGAAATATAATGAAAGTAATAACAGCATTAATTATATCTATATTATTTGGTAGCTGTGGATCACCTTTTTTAAAACACGTTATTAAACATAAAAAAGGGGTCACAAGACAATTCTCTACAACGAACTCAATTTTTTTACCCTTTGTAGAAGAGTTTAAAAATGCCCATACCAAAACACATGGATCAAAAATAAGTGTAGGTCATATTCCCATAAATTTTGGATCTCCTTCAAATGATAGCTTTGTGGCCGTATGTCATATTTACTATGATGGAAGCAAAGAAATTTTAATCAGAAAAGATAAATGGGAGCAATTTGCTGATGGAGATAAAAGACTCACAATTTTTCATGAACTAGGCCATTGCTATTTAGATAGATCTCATAAAAATGATAAGATCGTATATGAGGGTAAAGAATTTAACACCAGCATTATGAGCGCGACATTGATGCCTTCTACCGATTATAAAAAATATCAGTCATTGTATGATAAAGAGCTCTTTACAAAAAATCATGAGCCTCTTAAAGAAACATTAAATTCACCACTCTAGATTTTGGATTGTACCAAGTAGTCTGAATACACCCAGCCAGTTTTTGTAGAGTCCTTAGCGTAGTCATAAACTTTTACTTTCATCCATGGGCCTTTTGTTTCTAATTTCTCAACCGTCTGATTAGGTCCAATCATGGTCATTTTCTCGCCCGAAGTTGTAGGTTTATTTCTCATATACACAAAGCTAGTTGTGACCCATTTGTCTACTTTCAAAACTTTCTTTTCTTCAACCTCTTTTTGAAGTGCTTGTGGTGGTGGCATTATAACTAACTTTTCACTTTTAAAATAAGGAATGAGCATCCCAACGGAGACAGCTAATAAAATGAAAAAAGCAAAGTAAGTTGCCTTTTTCACACGATCATCTTTTGAAAAATCCTTACTCTCCCAGAATTTTTCTTCAATGAATCTTGTTTTTCTTGATATTTTATTATTTTCCTCTAAAAGGTTTTCTATTTTCCCAACAGTTCCTTCCAGCTTAGAAAACCGGTCCATAATTAATTCTTGGGCAGTTACAAACCTTTGATATCTAAGCTCTTCAAGTTGATACTTTTCTTGTGATGGGGCCACAGATACATTGAACAGCCTTTTAATTCCTTGATGATCAAGATCCTTATCATTTTCATCTAAAATTTGTGAGATGTTTTTATTAAATACACTTCTTCCCTGCGATGAGCTTAATTCATTATCCATTAAATTGATTCCTTTATTAAAAGCATAAGAAATTATGATGAAGCTGACAATATTCTTGGTTTAAGACCTTGTTTTAAAATTCTTAACGCATTCTCACCCATAATCTTCCTAATAGATTCGACTGTATACCCCCTATTTAAGAGTTCCTGAGTAATCTGTTTTACTCCTCTGGAATCAAAGGGGGTATGAACCGTGCCATCAAAGTCACTACCTAAGCCAACGTAATCGTCACCTATAATTCGAACTACATATTCAATGGCATCTACAATATATTTAACACCAATCCCACATACTGCTTCATCCCAAAAACCGATACCTATCATTCCTTTATTTTTTTTAATCATCATGAGTTGAGAATCAGACAAATTGCGAGGCGAATTACAAGTGCCTTTAACCCCACCATGACTTACGACGAAAGGTCTTTTAGCTAATTGAAAGACTTCAGAGAAAACTTTATCTGAGCTATGTGCGAGATCAATTATAACTCCTTTTTCTTCCATCAGACTCAATAATTTTTTACCAAATGGCGTGAGTCCATTCTTTTTTACTCCATGGGCGCTACCGCCGACATCATTGTCAAAAAAATGTGTAAGACCAACCATCCTTAGGCCTTTATTGTAAAGCTGTTGAAATTTTTCGATACTACCTTCAAAGGCATGCGCCCCCTCAACAGAAAATATAACTCCTATCTGATCTTGAGATGGAAGGGTTTCTAGGTCTTTTGGGTTTTGGATAAAAACAATCTTATGACTTTTTGAATAATTATGAAGTTTATCGAGCATATAATTTGCTCTTTCATATTCAGAAAACCATGTTTTTACTGGCCAGTGCTGCAAAAAGGCCAATACCCCTATCATATCAGTATCAGAACTATTCGAGTGATAATTAACTCCGAAGGGAACCCGAGTAACACTTGAAAGTATCTGAATATCTATACCTCCTTCTTTGGCCCTATGCCAATCGAAATGACCGTAATTTACCTTCTGATACAAATCTCGATTCCATAAAAGTTGATCTGCATGAAGATCAATAACTGTTAGTTTTTTATGAAATTTAGAATTTTCTACAGATAAATTAGGATATTCTTTTTGATCGTATTGATTTCTAGACCTATCGACAAAATAAGCATGAAAGAAATAAAGGTAACAGAAAACAAAAATAACACCCAAAACAAATATTTTTTTCATCAAGCAATTATGCCTAACAAAAAGGATCTCTTCAAGATGATTTTCTCACATTTGGCTTTAGTGATCCTTCTTCGTAAATTTGATTTAACTCACAATACCACCCAAATATTAGATCGATGTCTTCTATTATAACGTAACGACTATTCATCGCGGCCCATTTGAATGCAGAAAAAATAATATAATCCGCATAAGCAGGGTTATCACCGGAAAAAAATGGCTGATTTTTTAGGGTGCATCTTAATGGATATAAAAAGTTTCGAAATATATCCAAATTAATTCTATTTTCATTTTGAATTTCTTCTAAAGTCTTACCATAGCGCTGTTCTTCTATTAATCTAAATATCTCTTTATCTTTTTCTTCTAAAGATTCATAAATATCATGAATAATAAAAACAAAGATATTAGGTATAAGGATTCCATCTACCCAGTTTTGAATAAACTTTAAATGGGCCTTTCCAATCTCACCACCTAATAAAGTAGGTTGCTGGACATAATTACGCTCTAGAAAGTTAACAATATTCCAAGAGCCTTCAACGATCCATTTTCCATCAATAATTAAGGGTAAATCTGAAGATTCGGCGTTTTTTAAGAAAACGTCCTTTTCCGATAAACTTATCCCTATACTTTGAAAACTGACCTGTAGGTGCTGAAGGGCCATTTTTATCCTATAACACTGTGGTGAAATAATTCTATTATTGGCACCCATTAAAAAATAAAACTCTAAATCCATCGTTTTATCATAGCATTTAAGGCGGTTAAATTGTGCTCGAAATTTAAGATTATTTTCGTAAATTTTGATAAAATAGGTTTATGGAATCAATAAATTTTAAGATAGATACTTCAGAACTTAAAGACTTAGTAAAGGCACTTTTATCTAAACAATTTAAGTTTGAGGTGCTTACAAAAAAAAATAAAATAAATTTTATGACTGAATCTAATCAGATTTTATTTAGTATAAGACCACCTCTTAATTTACCTCGCCTTATTCCTAATTTAGAAGAGTGGCTTAAGCTTCCTGAAATTGATGAATACGTCGTTTTACTAGCTCGCTCTGGAATAGCATCAGTAGGTCTTTTTAAAAGCGGAAAATTCACACATCATAAAGTTTTCCGTAGCTATTTAAACCGAAAAAAACAAGGTAAATCACAAATAACCTATCTAAAGACAAAAGGTAAGTCCCGGGCCGGTTCAAGAGTGCGTCTTGAAAATGCCAAAACATTTATTACTAATTTAAATACTTATATCAATAAAATAAACCCACTCAATAGGATACCTCTTTTTTATTTTATCCCTGTTCCCCTATTATCTTTCTGGAGGCAGAGTTCCACACATCCTCCAAAAGCAATTTTACTTCATGAATCCAAAACTATTCCTCTCAACGTTAAAACCCCTGGGTTTGATGAAATGAAAAGAGTAAATAAACTCCTTCAAAAAGCAGAAATCAACTTCCCAAATAAAGACGATTACGTGAAGTTGGAAACAATCTTTAAAGACCTAAAAAGGGAGTAGCTATTAAAGTCTATCTGGTCGGTGGATATGTACGAGATAAGATGATAGGTCGCTCTAAGGGTGATAAAGACTATGTTGTTGTAGGAGCAACAGAAAAAGACCTTTTAGATAAAGGTTTTAAAAAAGTTGGTAAGGACTTTCCTGTTTTTCTACACCCTCAAACAGGAGAAGAGTATGCTATGGCGAGAAAAGAGATTAAAATTTCTCAAGGTCATGATGGATTTAAATTCGACTTCTCAGCTCAAATCACTCTCAAAGAAGACCTTATTCGCAGAGATTTAACCATCAACGCAATGGCGCAAGACCTAGATACGGGTGAAATTATAGACCCTTATCAGGGTCAAATCGATCTAAAAAATAAAATATTGAGGCATGTTGGCCCTCACTTTGTTGAAGATCCTTTAAGAGTCCTACGGGTTGCACGCTTCAAAGCGCAGCTTGATAATTTTAATATAGCTGAAGAAACATTAAATCTAATGAGGGAAATATGCCTTTCCGGAGAATTACAAACACTTTCGGGCGAAAGGATTTATATGGAACTAAAAAAGGGACTTCTCTCTAACTCCCCTAGTTTATTTATAAAAGTATTGGATGAAGTTGACGCCCTCAAAATTATTTTTCCAGAAATATACTCTTTAAAGAACATTCCTCAGAAGAAAAAGTATCACCCAGAAGGTGACTCATTTACTCATACCTTGTTAGTCTTAGAAAATTCTGCTCAGCTATCAAATGACTTGGACATACGATTTAGTTGTCTCGTGCATGACCTTGGAAAGGCTTTAACACCGACAGATGTACTACCATCTCATAAAGGCCATGAAAAGGCGGGTCTAGATCCCATAAAAAACCTTTGCCAAAGGCTTAGGGTACCTAAAAAAACAAAAGAGCTGGCGCTAAAAGTGTGCGAGTTTCATTTACTTTCACACAAAGCTAGAGAGCTCAGACCCAGCACTATTTTGAAGTTATTTAAAAGTTTAGATGTATTTCGAAACGAAGATATCCTTGAAAGGTTTTTAATATGTTGCCATGCTGATGACCTAGGAAAACTTAGTCATGACTACCCTCAAAAAAATTATCTCATGGAATGCTTTCAAGCTTCTAAAGCTGTAAACGCAAAGAAATTGGCCCAAACAGTAACCGGCAAAGAAGTCGGTGAGAAAATTGATCTCCTCAGAATTGAAGAAATTAAGAAGGTCAAAACAAATTTTGTTTGGCCAGGTGATCATTAATTATCTCATGTCTATTTTCTAGTCAGCAACCTCTAAAAAAAACAAATAGTTACTAGCCTAAATATGGCATAATTTTTGAAGATAATTATCCCAAAGGGGTAATTATGAAAAAAGCATTAATTCTACTACTTATGTTAGCTCTTTCGAACATAGGTAAAGCTCAAGAAATCGACAAGAGTGAAATTTTCGAAACATTGGAAGACTGTATCGATTGCAAAGAATCAGAAGAAGAAGTGTCTAAATCGGGCAAGGTTGAAAAACAACTTTCAAACATAGATGAAAACATCTTACAAAGTCTTCTGTCTTATTATGACGCCTATTTTTATGTAAGCGGTATTTTAGATAAGGTAAACAGAGTACCTACGGTTAACACAAATAACGTTAGTTGGCCCAAGGTTCCCATATTATCTGATGACAAGTTCACTCCACCTCAATGGGAAGATGATAAATCCCTTACCTCTGACTACAGGTTAGAATTCAACCCAACATATTATGATTTCACAAGATAATATTATTAGAATATTAAGCTCACGCCCATGTGAACACCATTCTGTGTTTTTTTGTTATCTGTAAATGAACTGTTAAGCGCGTTAAAATAGAAATTTTCTTTATATAGATCAAGGGTTAATCTAATAGGCCCTAACTCTACAAATGGGGAATAACTAAATTTTTCACCTGTTAATGAAAATGTACCAGAATGTTTTTTACTTTTCATATATTTATAGAAACTAGACTTGATTCCTAAAAAAGGTAGGATATAAAGAGCTCCTGATACGCCAAAAAAATCTTGTTCGAATTTCCCATAATTTGTTTCATTTAATTTTCTGAACCCATAGATTAGATTAAAATGAGTTGTCTGGGTGTTGGTACCAAGTATGCGTAGTTTAGCTATATAAGAAAGATCCCTAAATTGTTGAACGGCATAGGAATCTTCATAACCAAGCCCAAGAAAATACACAAAAATCTCTGAATAAAACTGACGAGAAAAATATTCATAAGTCGTTGGTTCATCTGTACTAGAGACTTTAACTCCTCCTTCATTCCAACCTAATACCCATTCAAATACTTCGTAACTAGAATGAAGAGCAAGCCATTGATCCATGAGTGCCATTTTCTTTTTAGTAAGTAACCAATCTGAAAGCGTCCATCTCGTTTGGGCCTTTTGCTGTTGTTTTTGAATGACAACTGTATAGGCCCCCTCAAAAGCAACAGATGTAGAAGACCAGAATAATAAAAGGATTAATATTACTCTCATCCATATATTCTATTCTAATTTGAATGATTTAATTAGACTGAAGATAATTCCTTAGACGATATTAAGTCTTTTATAGAAATTGGGTGTTTGTGGTGGTAACTCACCATACTTTTTGATGTAAGCGGTTTCTTTGTTGATCTGTTTAATTTCAGTACCTAACTTGAAGACTTTGGCCGTTTCTTGACTTGAGGCTGACCTTGGAGCTCCAATGTTGGTAGATTTAAATGAATTGGGGCCATATAGCTTCTTTATCATACCTATTTTTTCGGCCATTTCTCCTCTTAGCTTTACTAAACGTAATTTCTTTAGATCACAACCTACATAACAGCCTGTAAGCACGAGTATGAACACAACTAAAATAACAACTAAAATCAGCCACATATTACTTTTCATATAAAGATTGATTTTAATCTGAAATATTTTTTAAACAAAGAGGGAAAGGCTTACCTTAGCTCACCGTAGATTGACTCTTTTTTTGATGTTGCTCATTAAGTAATTTTAAATCAGCGATACTCGTTTCATAGTACCTTTTCATATCTTCTATCTTCTGTTCATAATTTTTAATAAGTAAATCTCTTTCAAGTTTCGTTTCATAGACATGATCAGTATGATTCTTTTTCAACCTTGTTGATAAATCATTTAGCTTCTTCTTATTACGAATATTGGTTTGGGCTATTTCTTCAGTGTGTAATCTCTTTAGATTGGTGATTTCTTTTTCATGATTTTGTTCTGTTTGATCTAATTTATTAGTAAACTTTTCTCGAAGGTCCTGGTTTTCGGCCTGTAAGCTTCTTTTTGTAAAATGAAGTGTATCTAATAGATTATTTTTTTCTTCTCGTCTTACATCATCCTCATACTCTTTCAACAACTTTAATTGTGAGTGATATTCTTTTTCCATATTTTCAATTTTTTCATTTAATTCAGTTACTTGTTCTTTATGGTTATTTTCCATATAGAGTATTTTATTTTCAAAATTTTCTACAGTCATACGTAGTTTTTCATTAAATTTACGAGAATTTTCTTCTGTCGTTTCAGCTAAATTTTTGGCATTTAACTTTTTGATCTCATCCTTTTCTCGGTTGAAATCAGAGTAAAGCTCTTCATATGCTTTTTCATTTTTTTCGGCCATATTAGAGATAGTATCGTTGAAATTTTCTCTTTGACGATTAATCATTGTATTAAATGACTTATCCTGGGCCCTCAACTCTGATTCTTTTTCATTTTGTAAGTTTGAATATCGCGCTTCAGACATCTGTGAAGATTGATCCATTTTTCGCTCTGTCAGATTTTGAAATTCTGTAAAACGGGTTTTAAAATCATTATTTTGCTTATTGAGTATTTCTGTTTTTTCTTGATTTAATTCATCAAGAGAATTGTTATAGCCGGAATTAAGCTCATCCGTTGTTCTATTGTACTTTTGATAGAATTCTTCATTTCTTCTATTAACTAACCCAAGTTTTTCATCAAATCTTCTCTGTTGGGCAGCGACCTGTTCCTGATGCTCACCCAAACCATCTTTCATAAGCGTACTCATTTTTAATTTTTGACCTAATAACTGCTTATCGTAATCTCTTTTTTGTGTATCAAGGGCCATTTTTTTATCGTGAGTGAGTTTCTTTTCCTGATCAATACCTTTGTCGGATTGATCTTTTAACATTTTCCTATAGTTAAAAATAAGATCTTCTGCATCCTTGTTACCAGCTTTTCTCGCTTCACTTACTATAGCTTCAACTTTTTCATCTGTTCTTTTTTGTTCCTCTAGTCGAATTTTGTTAAGCTCAGAGTACTTTTGATTAAAACCATCTTTGAGCTTATTTTCCCTATCTGTCGCCTTCCTAACGACCCCTCTCATCTTTTCATCATTATTTCTGAGAAGATCTTTTTTCTGTTCAGCAAAATCTCTATTAAGGGATTTTATGCTCTCATCACTTTTCTCTGTAATCTCATAGTGACGAGCATCGGAATCATTCTGAAGTTGCCTAATACGAAAATCAAAATTAGTTTTGATTCTGTCTAGATTATTACTATTAATTCTTTCGTTTTCGCTTAAGGATTTATCATATGCGCTACTTATATCATTAATCTGTCGTTTATATTTTAGGTTAGAGGCTATTCTTTGGTCATTAAAATCTTTGGTTTTTTCATTCAACTTATTTCTATAAACCCCTGCTTGATAGTCTTGATCTTGTTTTAGTTTATTGCCCATTCTTTTGAGCTTTACCTCATTTTGATCATTTATATCAGTGACCTTACGTTGATTGGTTTCTTTGATTTTTTCGATTCTATCACCGTTTTGGTCCTGGATTGTCTGAAGATCCTGTTGATAGTTTTTCTTCATTTTTTGAGTTGCGTCGTAATATTTTTCGCGATTTTTCGCGAGGGTCCTATTAAACTCTGCTCTTAGATTTGACATTGAACACCCTTTTCATGAGCTCACCTCAGATATATTATACACAAAGTGTCAATTTGAAGCATACGGGGAAATTCTACCTGTACCTTTGCCATTTTTTTCCTTATTATTCTGAAATGATTGACAAGGAAGCTCTTTACTCCACTATTAGTGAGAATATAAAAATAAGCGTTACGCCACTTTTTGTAGCCGAAAAGTCAAGGCCAGAGCAAAACTTCTATCTATTCAAATATAGAGTCATTGTTACAAATAAAGGGAATGAAAAGGTCCAACTCCTTTCCAGATGCTGGAAAATTCGTAATGGAAACCAAAAAGAAGAATTAGTTAGAGGGCCTGGCGTTGTAGGAAAGACACCTGTTTTGGCCCCCAATGAGAGCTTTAGTTATGAAAGCTTTTGCCCTCTTAGTACTCCAACAGGAAATATGAGAGGATACTTTGAGTTTATGATCCTTAGAAACCAAACAAAGTTTCAGGCCAATATCCCTTTATTTTTTTTACGCCTTGATAATTAATCAATTAACTCACTATAAATCGGCCATTTGGGAAAGGATTTGAGTGTGACTTCAAGTCTTTCCCATCCAAGTGATATGATACTTGAGTTGTAATAAGCTCTGGCCTTCCAGTTACCATGAGACGGATATATCCCAACAGAGTGGACGCCGTTACTTAATCCTTCATGTACTAACAAAACATTCTTGTAGCTTTCTCTTCCTTTAAGCATTAGGTCGATATATCCATCCTCTGTCTCATACTTAATAGGAATATCCTGCTCTAGGCTTCCTTGGCGGTATTTTTTAGGTATAAGAGGACCTTTAACTTTGTAAGTGATGATTGTCTTTAAATAATCTGGGTAAGACCTATAAGAGATCGTAATCTCACCACTTTTTATGAGTTTATTTGGTAACACTCTGTGATATAAGTCCTGCCCAAAAGCTGCCGAAAGAGTCATTAAAAAGGTCAAAATCAGTTTCATGCTACCCCCGAATTTTAAAGTCTTTTAAATTAAGTTTAGTTGGTCTAAACCTCCTTGTTAAATTATTTTATTAAGTGCATAATGAGCGCCAAATGGATACAGAAAGAACAAACTTTATAAAACAAATTATTAATGCTGACATTGAAAGTGGAAAAAACGAAGGGAAAGTCGTAACTAGATTTCCGCCAGAACCAAATGGTTACCTTCATATTGGACACGCAAAATCAATTTGCCTTAATTTTGGTATAGCTGAAACATATGATGGATCGTGTCACCTAAGATTCGATGACACTAACCCGGAAAAAGAAGACCAAGAATATGTCGATTCAATAATAGAAGACATTAAATGGCTTGGTTACGATTGGAAACAAAACCTGTTTCATGCTTCAGATTACTTTGAAGACCTCTATAATTACGCTGTAGACCTAATAAAACTAGGAAAAGCATTTGTCTGCGAACTCTCCGCTGATGAAATGAAAAGTTATAGGGGAAATTTAAAAGAACCAGGTAAAGATAGCCCTTACAGAAACCGCCCCGTTGAAGAAAACTTAGAAATTTTTGAAAACATGAAAGCCGGTAAATATGATGACGGAACTCGTAGTTTGAGAGCTAAAATTGATATGGGCCATCCTAATATCAATATGAGAGACCCTGTTATATATAGAATTAAAAAAGTCTCCCATCAAAGAACCGGTGATAAATGGATGATTTATCCTATGTATGACTTCACCCACCCTCTTAGTGATATGAAAGAAGGCATTACCCATAGCCTTTGTACACTAGAGTTTGAGGATCATCGCCCCTTTTATGATTGGTTACTTGATACACTCAAAACGCCATGCCACCCACAACAAATAGAGTTCGCTAGACTCAACCTCGAGTATACAGTGATGAGTAAAAGAAAGCTCTTACAACTCGTTAACGAAAAACATGTCCATGGTTGGGATGACCCTAGAATGCCAACGATCTCTGGAATGCGAAGAAGGGGTTACCCACCCAAAGCAATTAGAGACTTCTGTGATGTGATTGGCGTTACCAAAAAGGACAGCTCAATATCCATGAGCACACTTGAGTCATCAGTACGCTCTGAGTTAGAATCTTTTTGTCCAAGATATCTTGGCGTTGTTGACCCCATCAAAGTGACTATAACCAATTGGGAAGATGGAAAAATACAAGAAATAGAGGCCCCACTACATCCGAAAGATGAAAGCTTTGGAACAAGAAAGCTCTTTTTTACAAAAGAAATATTTATAGATCGTGATGACTTTATGGAAGAACCACCAAAGAAGTTTTTCCGTTTAAAACCAGGTGGAAATGTACGACTTCGCTATGGCTACGTAATCACATGTGATGAAGTCATTAAAGATGATAAAGGTATAGTCGTTGAGCTAAAATGTACTTATCATCCAGAAAGTTTCGCAGGCAAAACCCCTGAAGGAATGAAAAAGGTAAAAGGTATTATACATTGGGTCAGTGCCACACATTCAAAAAAAGTTACGTTTAATATTTATGACCGTCTTTTTATATCTCCAGCCCCAGGTAAAGAACATGGTGGTGACTTTCATAAAGACATAAACCCTGAGAGTTTAATAGAAAGAATTGGTTACCTCGAACAAGAGCTTATAGGCTTAGAAAAAGAAAAGTGCTTTCAACTTGAAAGAACTGGTTATTTTGTCCAAGATAAGGACTCAACCACAGAGAGCTTAAAATTCAATAGAATTATTACCTTAAAAGATACTTGGGCCAAATTAGAAAAAGGGAAATAAAATGAGCGTCAGAGTTAGATTTGCCCCATCACCAACAGGACACTTACATATTGGTGGTGCCCGAACTGCCTTGTATAGCTACCTTTTTGCCAAGGCCAACAATGGAAAATTCATTCTTAGAATTGAAGATACAGATCAAGAGCGAAGCAAAAGAGATTTTGAGCAAAGTCAAATAGATGATCTTAAGTGGTGTGGCCTTAATTATGATGAAGGACCCGATAAAGATGGAGGCTATGGCCCCTACAGACAATCTGAACGGTTAGATACTTACAAAAAATACGCACATGATCTTATAGAAAGTGGACACGCCTATTATTGTTTTTGTGATGAGAAAAGATTAGAAGATCTTAAAACCAAAGCTGAAGCTAACAATGAAGCTCCTCACTACGATCGCCATTGCCTTAAGTTAGACAAAAGTGAAATAGAACTCAAAATTAAAAGAGAGTTTCCTTTTGTTGTAAGATTTAAGGTACCTGAAAAAACATATTCATTTAACGATCATGTAAGGGGTGATGTAGCATGGCCTCAAGATATGGTTGGAGATTTTATACTTCTACGTAGTAATGGTCTACCGACATATAACTTTTGCTGTGTTATTGATGATCATCTGATGAAAATCTCTCATGTCATAAGGGCCGAAGAACATCTCAATAATACCCTCAGACAGCTCATGATTTATGAGGCCATTGGTGCTAAAACACCAGAGTTCGCTCACTGCTCACTACTCGTTGGCAAAGATCGACAAAAGCTTTCCAAACGTCATGGTGCGACCTCTGTCTCACTTTATCGACAACAGAATTATTTACCAGATGCATTAATGAATTACCTCTTGCTTCTTGGTTGGTCTCACCCTGAAGAAAAAGATATTTTTGATTTTAAAAACCTCGGTACTCTCTTTGATCTAAAGCGTTTCTCTAAATCACCTGCTCTTTACGACCTTGAAAAGCTCAATTATTTCAATGGCCAATATATGAGATCTTTAGGTGATGATGAATTATTAGATTACATTTCCATTTCACTAAAAGATGAGGATAATTTTATATCGAGAACAAAAGATTGGAAGAAAAAGTTTTGCTCACTATTTAAAGATAAAATACAGCTACCAGATGAGGCAATAGATAAGCTAGAGCTCATTTTTTCTACAGAACAAGAAGACAGTGAAGAAATGAAAGAAATCATGCTATGGGACACTACAATCATCATGAAAAGCTATTTAAGAGAAAAAGTTTTTGAAATGAAGGATAATGATTACTTAAAACCCGAAACTATTGACACTTGGTTAAACCATCTTAAAAAAGAACTCAAAATCAAAGGAAAGCCTTTATTTAAAGGAGTTCGAGCGTTATTAACTGGTAGAAGTGATGGCCCTGACCTTAAAGAGCTATTAGCAATTACTCCAAGCTACATTATAAAGAAACGACTTTAATTTAGTTTTGCTTTTTGAGTACTTTCCAAAATCATTTCTCGCGGCCCGTATTTTGTTGACATGAATTTTAATAATATCTCATAAGGGTATTTATTTATATTTTTAGGGCATACTTTAACTAGATCCCTTGGATTTGTGTTTGCTTTCACCAGTCCCAAATAGGTTGAACTAAGACATTTGTACTTTAGCATCCTTAAAATCGTTTTAAAAACAAATCGATTCGATACAAAGGCCTTACCAAATTCAGAAAATGCTATTGAATAATTTTCGAAATCTTTATTTGCTTTGGTCTCAATCATTTTTAAAAGTGAGTTATAAGCCTTTTCGATTTTCTTTTTAGACTTATCTATAATACGCTGTTTACAGTTAAATTTTATCGTACACTTAACTTCTTCTTCTGGCTCTACTACATTTTCAAAAAACCCTTCAACATAAGAGCTTGCTTCATTCTTCCAATCTTTTAAAGAATAATTTTTTGTATTTTCCATTAATAGATCTGCTGCTCGGTTCGATAATAAAACATCAATCTCGATCTGAACGGATCCAACTTTATCTTTTTCATTTTCATCTACGATTAAACTCTTCAATGACTTCATTAAGCCTAAACGATATCGAATGTTTTTAAACTCTTTTAAAATATCCTTTACTGATGAATTATTCATCTTAAATAAATATTTATAGTTACCACTATATCTTCTTAAAACTTTATCTGAAGCACCATATCTGGTTTTATGTATTTCCTGAATTGTCCCTATAAATGTGGAAGACCTATGTAAATCATCACTAAGTAAACCAGAGGACTCATGAACGTTATCAGTAACTCCTATAATATTTCTTAATATAGTATTATCACCAAGGCTTTTTGAATTCACTACTGATAATGACTTACCTAAAATAAAATTTTTAGAAAATATAATAGGTATGCTTACTACAGTCGCCCTTTCACCTCGACTGACGCGCATTGATTTTTCTTCTATTTTTCTCACGCCATTTAAGAGATATGAATTTTTATATTTTGATAAAATTTCAGCAAAAATAAAATTCCCATTCAAAGCATGCTGATACGCTTTCATTACATCAACATCATTAAACACTTTTTCCTTGTCTTTAGGATCTTTTGAGTTTTTAGGGATCTTCAAATCTTGTATTCTTTTGTTACTTAAGTCAAATTCAAAAGAAATTGTATCCCCCTCACTAAAAATTTTTTGAAGAGTTGTAGTAACGAGTAAACTAGAAAAAAATAACTTATAAGCAGAATCTTTTGCTTTTTTATAAGAGACTCGAACTATAGTTTTTTTATTAGGAACAGGTTTATCTATATCAAC
>JAURDE010000240.1 GCA_030828105.1 Bdellovibrionota bacterium
GAAGAAAGTACCATCGCGAGTACATGAACCATAACCGAAGAAATGGAAGATATATCGTTAAGTATATCAAAGGCGAAGGTAAAAAATATTTCAAAACAACAGCTGATTATAAAAAATATTTAAAAGTAAAAGGAGAAGTAACTAATGTTGGTTAGAAAATTAGAAGAGTGGCATGAAGGTGCTATTAATAGAAGAGGTCGATTTAAAGGTTATGGACCTAAAGACGAAAATGGTAAAACCAATAAAAAAGCTACCGAAGATAAATACGATCATATTAACTGGGAAGAGCATTTTAGTGGTAAGCAATATTTTGGATTGTCACCAGTTAAAATAATTCAAAATGGAAGTGGGCGCAAAGGGGTTTGTCGTTGGAGCGCTTGGGACATTGATGTTGAAATAGAACCTGAAGAATTTTGTAGAATTATCTTTAGAATTAATCCTGAACTTTTCTGTTATCGTACTTCAAGTAATAGATGGCACGTCTATTATTATTTTGATAATTTTGTTGATGTAGCAGAAGGAAGAAAACTCGCACAACAATATGAAGATAAGTTTGTAAAAATTTGGAAAAAAGGAGTTGATACCGGAAAGTCACTTCCAAAAGGTTTTACTATAGATGAATTCAAACCTGGAGCATGGTTATTTCAACCTTATTGTCCACACCCTGATTTGAAAAATAGTAACTTATGTTCTTATTCACCTTCAGGAAAACCTCTTACTAAATCACAAACTGAATTTGCAATAACTGTTAGAAAATATCCATTACTAAGATCTATGGTAGGTGCTGAAAGTGGGGAAGGAGGGAGAGAAAAATTCTTGTTTATTGCAAAGATGGTTATAGAGCATAACAACCTGGATCTTACCCCTTTTGAAGTTAATGAATATTTTAATGAACCTTTAACAGAACCCTATTTAACCCAGCAAATTAATAGACATGAAAGAAAAGATTACAAAGGTGAATTCGATAAGAACTATCTTGAAGAGCACACGGAGACTTACTTGAAGGCACTTAATGGCTACTGGAGGAAAGAGCTTAAAGGTGTTGGTGTATTAGACGGATTTACTGACCCTGAACAAGAGGAGAAAGCTAAACAATTTCTTGAAAATGTAATTTACATTAAAAACGATGATCGTTGGTACGATAAGAGCACTGGGAAAGAGTACACACAAAATGCAATCCAAGTCACTTATGGGCATCTCTTCCGTGGAAAAAGATCTGATGTACTTACTAAGTTCGTTTCATGGGAAGGCCATCAATTAGTTGAGCAAAGTGTTTACAGACCTGACTTGTTTAAATCTATTGAAGATCCAATTGTAAAAGATGAAAATGGATTACTTCAGTTAAATACCTATAGACCCAGTAACGTAAAAGCTACACCACCTGATACACCTGAAGTGAAAAACCATATAGAGAACTTTAAGAGTTTAATTAAGAAACTTACTGAACATGAAGGAACTGGATTAGATAGCAAAGGTGAAAAATTTAATTTGTACGATTATGTATTAGATCATCTCTCTATGCCTTTTCAACAACCTGGTAATAAAGTTAGATCAGCAATTTTATTTTATAGTGAATATTATCAAGTTGGTAAAAATACATTTTTTTCTATTGTTCAAAAAGCAATGGGTAAAGATAACTGTGCAGTTGTTACACCCACTGAAGCAATAGATAAAGCTAAAGGCTTCTTAGAACACCAATTAGTATTAATTGATGAAATTAAACTTGATGGAAAATATCAGGAAAAAATATCAACCTTAAATACCATGAAACCTATGATGACTAATGAAGATCATAGAATAAGACCATTGTTTCATAATTGGAAAGACATCTATTCAACTTCCTTCTTTATGCTGTTTACTAATCATAAAGACGCTATGGCTTTTGATACCAATGAAGCTAGATATACAGTTATCAATATAGGTAAGACTAGAGATGAAATGGGTGGCGACGAATTTTTCAATCTCTTTTGGACCCCTGAAGGTAAACTGGTCGAAGGTGTTGCTGAAGCTGTAAAGTGGTTTTTATCTAATAGGCAGATTAGTAAAAATTTTAATCCAAAGTCTGTTTCATTAAAAACTAAATTCCTTGAGGTGATGAGTAAGGAAGGAGGTCACCCTTTATTAAAAGAAATTGAACCTTTGTTTAAAGAAAGAGCCACACCTTTTCATCAAACAGTTATTTCAATTCAGGACGCATTTGATTGGCTCAAGAAACATAAGAGAATAACTGGAAGAATAAATGACCTTGCAGAAGTTTTAAAGAAGCTTGGATGTGAAAGAGTAGGGGAA